>CAYOPD010000036.1:13590-37024 GCA_964405735.1 uncultured Saprospiraceae bacterium
CGGCGACAACCTGCACGACGAGGACAAGTCGAAAAGCGACCAGATGGAATGGTAAGTATTAATTCCTGCTAAAAAAGTACCACCGGTTTTCAAAGGGTATCCCATTCGGGGTTTTTCCATTCCGGATTCTTAACACTCAATTAACGGGCCCAAAAGAATTAGTGATTTGCAAAGCTGGCACGAGTATTGTATTTTTGTTGGCAAGAAATTATGAAATCGGTTATTTGTATATGTTGTGCATGTTGTTGTTGCTGTAAGCATCCTCATCTGACATAGAAGATAACGGATATTAAAAAATATATCAAAAAGCCTTCTGGTCAGAAAAACCCGAAGGCTTTTTGATTTTAGACCGGAATTGAAATGACTATTTATTACAAAACAAACTCCACAAATGAGGCAGCCGGATCAGGCTGTACCTGTGCGTATTGTTGTTGTAAAAGGTTCTGTTCGAAAGGTCATCCATGATGCAATAAAAAATTTCAGAAATCATTCAGGAAGCCTTTCGAGATAAAACCCGGAAGGCTTTTTGATTTATAAACAGGATATGAACGAAACCATAGCAGTGAGTAATAAGGACCTGGTGAAATCCGTGGAATCCCTGGGCAGATGGATTGGCGGGACTCCGCTCTTCCCCCTTCGGCATTTTTCCACCGAAAAGGTAAAGGTCTTTGCCAAACTGGAATGGCAGCAGTTTGGGGGCAGCGTAAAAAGCCGCCCGGCGTATAATATGCTCAGGCAAGCCATTCACTCCGGTGAGCTTCAGCCCCATCATACCATACTGGATGCCACCAGCGGCAATACCGGAATCGCCCTGGCCACCATCGCCGCCAGCCTGGGCCTGAAAATCAAACTGGTCATGCCTGCAAATGCGTCCAAAATGCGCCAGCAAATACTGAAAAAACTGGGCGCGGAACTGGTGCTCAGTTCTCCCTACGGAGGGACCGACGAATCAAGGCAGCTTGCCCTTGAAATTTATGCCAAAATGGACCAGCCTTATTTTTATTGTGATCAAT
Source organism: uncultured Saprospiraceae bacterium (assembly GCA_964405735.1). Taxonomy (GTDB): domain Bacteria; phylum Bacteroidota; class Bacteroidia; order Chitinophagales; family Saprospiraceae; genus JADJLQ01. The sequence goes on from CAYOPD010000036.1 coordinate 14,604, forward strand.
ACAACAATGAAAACAACTGGAAGGCCCATTACCATTCCACGGCTCCTGAAATCTGGCGCCAGTCATCAGGCTTGATCACTCATTTTGTGGCTGGCCTCGGAACTACGGGATCCTTTACCGGTACCAGCAAGCGTTTAAAGATCTATAACCCCGGTATCCGTTGCATTGCCTTGCAACCCGATGGGCCGCTCCATGGCCTGGAAGGCTGGAAGCACCTCGAAACTGCGGAAATCCCGGGCATCTATGATCCCAGCACCCCTGACGAGATCCTCCAGGTATCATCTTACGATGCTTTTAAGCGGATTGATGAAGTTGCTAAAAAAGAAGGTTTGCTCATCAGCCCTTCGTCAGCGGCCAATCTCACCGGAGCATTGCAGATAGCCGGGACGATCGAAGAAGGAACCATTGTCACTCTTTTTGCCGACGACGCTTCCAAATACCAGGAAGTTTATAAATGATCATGGAAATCGAGATCAGACCATCCGTACTGAAGGCGATTCACGACATCGCTGAAAAAACCTACCCCAATGAATGTTGCGGATTTATATTCGGAGTAACCGGTCAGCAGGTCCGTGCGGAAGAGATCCGTGAGGTGGTGAACGACAGCCCTGAAAATCATAAAGTGCATTACACTATACCTCCCCTGGAATTTATGCGCGCCGAACGATATGCGCTGGAAAACGACAAACAACTGGTTGGAGTCTTCCATTCCCATCCCGACCATCCCCCAAGGCCCTCCGGACGCGACCTGGAAGATGCCCTGCCGGAATTGTCCTATTTTATCACCAGTGTCCACCAGGGCCAGGCCATCGATACGCGGTCATGGAGGCTTTCCGAAGAACGCCGATTTCTGGAAGAACCTATAAAAATCAACTACCATTCAAATAATTAAACTCATATGGCAAAAATTATAATCCCTACCCCATTGCGCAAATTCACTTCCAACCAGGCCGCCGTGGCGGTCCAGGCCGGCACGGTGCTGGATTCTATCCGGGACCTGACCCAGCAGTTTCCAGACCTCGACAAACACCTCTTCAACGAAGATCAGAAACTAAGGGGCTTTGTACGGATTTTTATTGGCGAAGACGACATCGAGGACCTGGATGGACAGGAGACCCGGGTCAACCAGGGCGATACCATCAGTATCATACCGGCCATCGCCGGCGGCATCTGATTCCGAACAATTTAAAATCAAGTAAACATGATCATGAACGGAGAAATTAAATTTTCACCGGAAGAACTTGCCCGCTACAGCCGGCACATCATCCTCCCGGAATTTAATATCGAAGGCCAGAAAAAACTGAAACAATCCAAAGTCCTGGTTGTGGGCACCGGTGGCCTGGGCGCTCCCCTGCTTCTGTATCTTACCGCTGCAGGTGTTGGGACCATTGGCCTGGTCGATTTTGACGTGGTCGACGACAGCAACCTGCAAAGACAAGTACTCTTTACCAGGGATGACCTCGGAGTGCCAAAAGTAATCGCCGCAAAAAAAAGGCTGGAAGCCCTCAACCCTTTTATTAAAATCATTCCGCATCAGACCGCACTGACCAGTGATAACGCATTGGACATTATCCGGGATTACGATGTCGTGGCTGATGGAACAGACAATTTTCCAACCCGCTACCTCGTCAATGACGCCTGCGTCTTGTTGGGGAAAGTCAATGTTTACGCCTCCATATACCGGTTCGAGGGGCAGGCGACTGTTTTTAATTATAAAAATAAAGCCGGGGAACTGGGCCCCAATTACAGGGACCTCTTTCCTACTCCCCCTCCTCCGGGACTCGTACCCAGTTGTGCAGAAGGTGGGGTATTGGGTGTATTGCCTGGCATCCTGGGAAGTATCCAGGCCAATGAAGTGATCAAAGTCTTGTCCGGGGTGGGCGAACCATTGAACGGAAGGTTGTTTTTATTTGATGCCGCAACTTTTGAAACCCGCACACTCAAAATCAAAAGGCGCAAGGACAATCCCCTCAATGGTGAAAATCCAAGCCAGACCGGCCTTATTGACTATCAGCAATTCTGCGGCTTTGAAAAACCTTCCGACCAGGCTGAAAAATTGCCTGTCAAATCCATCAATGTGCAACAACTGCATGCCCTGATCGATCAGAATGCCAATATTCAGATTGTGGACGTCCGGGAAGCTTATGAGTACGAAATTGCCAACATCCACGGCGAACTCATGCCCAAAAGCGAAGTCACCAACCACCTGCAGAAAATATCGAAAGACAAACAGGTAATCGTGCATTGCCGCAGCGGTAAAAGAAGCGCCGACGTCATTGAATTGCTTCAGGAAAAATACGGCTTTGACAACCTGTACAATCTTGAAGGAGGCATCCTGGCCTGGGCCAAAGAGATTGACCAGACGATGCCCACCTACTGATTAAAAAAATTTCATTCCTTTTAATTAATTCCTTAATTATTTAATTTCAAAAACCATGGCAATTAGACTTGGGGACGTCGTCCCGAATTTTAAAGCTCAAACCTCCCAGGGAGAGATTGACTTTTTCGATTGGCTCGGCAACAGCTGGGCAATCCTTTTTTCCCATCCGGCAGACTTCACTCCGGTTTGCACGACCGAACTGGGATACATGTCCAAACTGAAACCGGAATTTGACAAACGCAATGTGAAAATCCTTGCCCTGAGTGTCGATCCGCTGGCATCCCATACCACCTGGATCCACGATATTGAAGAGACCCAGGTGACCAAGGTCAATTATCCGCTCATCGCGGATGAAAACCGTCATGTGGCCGAATTGTACGACATGATACACCCCGGGTCCAGTGAAAAAGCCACTGTCCGCAGCGTATTCATCATCGGGCCTGATAAAAAGCTGAAATTATCCATTACCTATCCGCCCTCTACCGGCAGAAACTTTGATGAAATCCTGAGGGTCATCGATTCCCTGCAGCTTACTGCCAACAGTGGAGTCGCCACTCCGGTCAATTGGAAAAACGGGGAAGACGTCATCATCCTGCCCTCCATCAGCGATGCCGACGCGGAAAAAAGATTTCCCAAAGGATTCCGGAAAATCAAACCCTATCTCCGTTATACCCCTCAACCCAACCTATAATCCCCCGTCAAGAACTGACCACAGGAGAATTCCAACATCTTGGGTTCTCCTGTTGTTTATTTTACCATGAACTGCTGCCCGGTATAGAAGAAAGACAGGGCAAAAAAGCACAGGAGCCGGGTTATCGCGGAGCAGAGGTGTATTTTTATTTTCAGCGCGGTAAATCCTTTAAAAACCGTAATTTTCGTCCCTAAATTTTATAAGATAAATTGTTTGGAACCGACAAATATTAAAGACCCTGAGTACTTTCATAAAGTAGTCGACTGTCAATACGCCTGTCCTGCCCATACTCCGGTACCTGAATATATCCGACTCATAGCCGCAGAGCGCTACAGCGACGCCTATATGGTCAACTGGGAATCCAATGTTTTCCCGGGGATCCTAGGACGGACCTGTGACCGTCCCTGCGAGCCTGCCTGCAGGCGGGGCCGCGTAGAAAAGGAGCCAGTAGCCATTTGCAGGCTAAAACGTGTGGCAGCCGATTATAAAGGGGACGTGCAGTCCAGGATGCCATCTGCACCTGAAACCGGCAATGGCAAACGAATTGCCCTCGTGGGTGCTGGACCTGCCTCCCTGACGGTAGCCCGTGACCTGGCCCCCTTAGGATATGAAATCGACCTGTACGATGAACAACCCTTGGGCGGCGGAATGATGCGTTCCCAGATCCCGGCCTTCCGCCTTCCGGAAGAAGTTTTAAATGAAGAAGTCGGATACGTATTGGGCATTGGAGGCATATCTACCCATTTCAGGACTTATGTGCACAGCCTCAAAGAATTGCTCGATGCCGGTTACGATGCCGTTTTTGTAGGCACCGGAGCTCCCCGCGGCAAAGACCTTTCCGGCCTTCCCGGGCGTAAAGAAATTACCGGAAATATCCACATCGGTATCGATTGGCTGGCCAATGTCGCTTTTAACCATATTGATAAAATCGGTAAAAAAGTCCTGGTCCTCGGTGGAGGTAATACCGCCATGGATTGCTGCAGAACTTCACGCCGCCTGGGGGGTACGGATGTCAAGGTAGTGGTCCGCAGTCCTTTTGAAGAGATGAAGGCCTCTCCCTGGGAAATAGAAGACGCCCAGCACGAGGACATTCCTTTTTACAATCTGCATAATCCAAAAGCCTTCGTCCATGAAAACGGTAAGCTCAAAGGCATGCTTTTTGAAAAGGTGGCTGCCCAATACGATGATAAAGGCAAACGTTTCCTCTTACCCACAGGCGAACCGGACGTATTCTTTGAAGCCGATGACATCATCATTGCCATAGGCCAGGAAAACGCCTTCCCATGGATCGAGAAGGACCTTGGACTTGAATTTGACAAATGGGGTATGCCGGTCGTGGACAAAACCACTTTTTCTTCCACCCTTCCCCAGGTATTTTTCGGCGGCGATGCGGCTTTTGGTCCAAAAAATGTAATAACAGCAGTTGCCCAGGGCCACCAGGCGGCCGTTTCAATGGATCTTTTTTGCAGTGGCGAAGACATTAATGACCGGCCGGATCCCCTCACCAACCTCTTCACCCAGAAAATGGGCATTCACGAATGGAGCTATGACAGCGCGGTGGTGACCGATTATCGGTATAAAGTGCCCCATGCAAGTAAAGCGGAAACCCTGACCAACCGGAAAAAAGAAGTGGAACTGGGATTCGATGACGAGCTCGCCTTCAAGGAAGCTCAGCGTTGCCTCAATTGTGACGTCCAGACTGTCTTTACCACTGAACGCTGCATAGAATGTGATGCCTGTGCCGATATCTGCCCCACCTCCTGCATCACGTTTACCATGAATGGCGAAGAGGAGGATCTCCGTGGCCGCCTCAATGCACCTGCACCGTTGCTGAGCCAGGATCTTTATGTTTCCTCCCCCCTCCCCACCAAAAGGGTCATGGTCAAAGATGAAAACGTATGCCTCCATTGCGGTTTATGTGCCGAAAGATGCCCGACTGCTGCCTGGGATATGCAGCGATTCTTGTATAACACCGCTAAAGCAGGGAGTTCATGTCACGCATAGAAAAAATAAATGACTGTGTTATCCGGTTTGCCAATGTCAATGGCACCGGGTCTGCAAGTGCAAACAATTTGTTTGCCAAAGCCATTTTCCGGATGGGTGTACCAGTCTCACCAAAAAACATTTTCCCATCCAACATCCAGGGTTTGCCCACCTGGTATGAGATCCGGGTGAATGAAAAAGGGCACCTGGGGCGGAGAAGTGGAATCGATATCATGGTCAGCATCAATCCGCAGAGCCTGGCTAAAGACGTAGCCAGCGTTTCGGCCGGAGGATATTTTATATACGACAATACCAAACCCCTGCCTAAAGGCCTGCTTCGCGATGAAGTGATCAACATCGGCATCCCGATGACGGAAATCTGCACGCAGAACTATGCCGATCCGAGACAACGTCTCCTCTTTAAAAATATGGTATATGTGGGAGCCGTTGCCACTCTTTTGGACATGGAAATGGCCGTCCTGGAACAAATGGTTTCAGACCAGTTTAAAGGCAAGGAAAAACTGATCACCCCCAACGTAAAAGCCCTCCACCTGGGAAGGCAATACCTGATTGACCATTTTGAACTGCCGGCTAAATTCAGGATTGAAAGGCGCGATCTCAACAAGGATCAGATCATGATCGATGGCAACAGCGCCTGTGCACTGGGTGCCCTCTATGGAGGAGCTACTGTTGCCGCCTGGTACCCCATCACCCCATCGACCTCCCTGATGTCGGCCTTTGATGATTATGCTTCCACCCATCGCCTGGACCCTAAAACAGGCAAGAAAAAATATGCTTTTGTACAGGCTGAGGATGAATTGGCAGCAATAGGAATAGCCATTGGGGCAAACTGGAATGGCGCCCGTGGCTTTACGGCCACCAGTGGCCCGGGTATTTCCCTGATGAGCGAATTTCTGGGCCTGGCTTATTTTGCCGAAATCCCCCTGGTACTGATCGACGTTCAACGCGGGGGCCCATCGACCGGCATGCCTACCCGCACCCAGCAATCCGATATCCTTTCCTGCGCCTATGCTTCACACGGGGACACCAGGCACCCCCTGCTTTTCCCAAGCACGCCAAAAGAATGTTTTGATCTTACCGCCGAGGCCTTTGACCTGGCTGAACAATTACAGACCCCGGTCATCATCATGAGTGATCTCGACCTTGGAATGAACGAACACAGCAGCCCGGCATTTGAATGGGACGATCGCAGAAATTATAAAAGGGGCAAGGTGCTCAATGCGGCCCAGCTGGATGAGATCAAAGAATTTGGGCGGTACCTGGATGTGGACGGCGACGGCATTCCCTACCGGACCATCCCGGGCACCCATCCCACAAAAGGAAGCTTTTTCACCCGGGGTACCTCCAGAGACGAAATGGCCCGTTATACCGAAGAATCGGAGCCTTATGTACGGAATATGGACCGGCTGCTTAAAAAATGGGACACCTTCAAAAGCTATCTGCCGGCTCCCGTCTGGCAAAATCCGGAACAGGAAAATGAAATGGGGCTGCTCTATTTCGGCACTTCGGAATTATCTACCCTGGAAGCGGCTGAAATGCTTGCCAATCAAGGGATACATCTTGATCTGGTCAGGATCAGGGCTTTTCCTTTCCATTCGTCCCTTGCCGAATTTATCCAGGACCATCAGAAGATATTTGTGGTCGAACAAAACCGGGACGCCCAAATGAGAAGCTTGCTTATCAATGAACTGAATGTGGACCCGGCCAGGCTGATCCCTGTGCTCAATTACGATGGACTGCCCATCACCGGCCTGATGATCCATGACAAAATCATGGAGCACATCGGATATGCTTCAACCACTTTAACCGATCAACATGACTTACGTAAAACCAGCTTTTCGGCATCCTGACGCTGCCAAAAATAAACTCGGATATACCCGGAAAGAATACGAAGGAGCCTTATCCACCCTTTGCGCAGGCTGTGGGCATGATTCCATCAGTGCGGCCATCGTACAAAGCATTTTTGAATTGTCCATTCCGCCGCACCGGATTGCGAAACTCTCCGGCATTGGATGCAGCTCCAAGACACCGACCTATTTCCTGGGCAACAGCCACGGCTTTAATTCTGTCCACGGCCGGATGCCTTCCGTTGCTACCGGCGCATACCTCGCCAACAAGGACCTCATCTACCTGGGGGTCTCAGGAGATGGGGACTCCGCTTCCATCGGCATGGGTCAGTTTGTACACGCCATCCGCCGAAATCTCAATATGGTCTACATCGTCATGAACAACGGTTGCTACGGACTCACCAAAGGACAGGATTCCGCGACTGCCGATCACGGAAGCATCAACAAGTCGGGGCACACCAACCTGTTTGAAACCATTGATATGGCCGGAATGGCCCTCGAACTGGGCGCGAGTTTTGTAGCCAGGAGCTTCTCCGGAGATAAGGAGCAGCTGATCCCGCTCATCAAGGCCGCCGTTTCTTATCCGGGCTTTGCCTTCATCGATGTAATCTCACCCTGTGTCACGTTCAACAACAACAAAGGGTCCACAAAATCCTACGATTATGTAAGGGAACACATGGAAACCATTGCCCATCTCGATTTTGTACCTCCGGCTGAAGAAATCACCGCCATTCTTGAAGACGGCGAAACGAGCCGCATCCCCATGCACGATGGCACCTACCTTCAAATAAACAAACTCGCCCTGGACTGGGATCCTACGGACCGCATTTCCTCCATGACCAAGATACACCGGTCACGGATCAATCAGGAGGTGCTTACGGGCTTGTTATTTTATGAGGCTGACCGCCAAAACCTTCATGAAATTCTCAATACAGTGGACAATCCCTTGAATGCACTGGAATATTACGAGCTTTGCCCTGGAAATTCGGTGCTTCAAACCATCAACGCAGGTCTCCGGTAAACGGGCAAATACCCATTCTTTTTTCTAATTTTGGGGCAGACTCATGTACTCCCGTTTTGTATATCTCTGCTTTTCCATTCCAGTCATAATCAGCTCCGCGGCCTGCCGATTCAGCCCAGAAGAAAACACCTATGCCAATCTCATCCGGATTGATTCTACGGATGATTACCAGGAGATCCTGTACAAAGCTGCGCACGTGATACCCACTCCCCGCCAGCTGGAGTGGCAAAAATGGGAGATGACCGCCTTTTTGCATTTCGGGGTCAATACCTTTACAGACAACGAATGGGGTGATGGACAGGAAGACCCAAAAATATTTCTGCCCACCAACCTGGACGCCAATCAGTGGGTTTCTGTCCTGAAAGATGCCGGATTCAAATTGGTGATTCTTACAGCAAAGCACCACGACGGGTTTTGTCTTTGGCCAAGCGCTTTCACCGCCCATTCCGTCAAAAACAGCCTCTGGAAAAACGGACAGGGGGATGTGGTCAAAGAACTGGCTGATGCCTGTGTCAAACAAAATATGAAGCTGGGCTTATACCTATCCCCCTGGGACAGGCATGAAAAAACATATGGTTCAGTAGCCTATAACGACTATTATAAAAAACAATTGCGCGAGCTCCTCACCAATTATGGCCCTGTGGATGAAGTCTGGTTTGATGGAGCGGTCGGGGAAGGGCCCAACGGTAAAAAGCAGGTTTACGACTGGGCGGGTTATTTCAGCCTCGTTAGGGAATTGCAGCCACAGGCGGTCATTGCCATCATGGGACCTGATGTCCGTTGGGTAGGGACTGAATCCGGTTATGGAAGGGAAACAGAATGGAGTGTAATACCCATCAAAGACACCCTTCCGGTCAGGGAAATTGACCTCCATGACAACATCGTCAAACCCATCATCGATGAGACCGGCGAGGACATTGCCAGCCTGGAACAACTGGGCGTCGCCCAGGCCATGAAATGGTATCCCTCCGAGGTGGATGTCTCCATACGGCCGGGTTGGTTTTATCACGCCTCAGAAGATCGCCTGGTGAAATCGCCTGAGAAACTGCTGGACATTTATTTTAATTCGGTCGGAAAAAACAGCGTTCTTTTATTGAACATTCCTCCGGACAGACAGGGCCTCATTCATGAAAAAGACGCCACCATTCTGAAAGTATTCAGCAACAGCCTCAGGCAGATTTTTTCCAACGACCTGGCCCGGGCAGCCAACACGGATGATAATGACTTCACCATCAGTCATCTTCCTAAAAATGTCAATGACGGCCGTCCGGATACCTACTGGAGCCCGGATGAGGGAAATGCCGCTCCTTTTATTTCGTTTGAATGGCCCAAACCGGTTTGGTTCAATATCCTGAAGATCAGCGAACAAATTGAACTGGGCCAGCGGGTGGCCGGATTCCAGCTCGAAGTATTTGAGGATGGCGAGTGGTTGAAAAAGGCCAGCGGGACTACGGTAGGTTATACCCGGTTGTTGCGTTTTCCCTGGGTAAAGACCCAAAAAGCCAGGATTATTTTCACTGAATTCAGGAATACAATCAACATCTCGGAAATCGGATTTTATCAAAACATGCCTGAAGTCACCCTGACTCCTCCGGGAAGGCCATTTGAAGACAGCCTGGTGGTGACCATGTCCACCAATAATCCTGAAGCCAATATCTATTATTCCCAAAACTACAGCCTCCCATCGGTGGCTTCAAACCTGTACACCGGGCCGGTAAAGCTGAATCACAGCTCGCCGATACTGGCGATTGCCATCAACCCGGATGGCCTTTCCGGTTTTATCCGGGATGAAATTTATTCAAAAGCAAAGTACAAATCCTGGCTCCTGACCACCCCTTCACCTCAATACATGAGTGAGGGTGCTTTGGTATTGTGCGACGGCTTGAAGGGAGACCTCGATTATAAATCAAAAAAATGGCTTGGATTCGAAAACCAGGACCTTGAAACCGTTTTTGACTTCAGTCAACCAAGGCAAATCAATTCCTTGCTGATCCATTCCCTCTCCCTGGTCAAAAAAGGCATTTACCCACCATTGCAGGTGAGCATTTACGGATCCGATAATGGCGGGACTTTCCAGCTGATCAATACGAAATCGGAAAACTTCGATGCACACCCGGCGGATGGTGTAGTGACCTGGGCCATTCCACATATCGACCGGCAATTCCGCTTTATAAAAGTTGTGATCAGCAACCGGGTATCCTCAAACCAGGAACCGGTCAATGGTTTATTATTTGTCAGTGAAATCGAAATCCTCTGAATCGGGGAGCCCATGACTTCCTGCTCAGGAATAAAATGATCAGTCCCCCGGTAACCAAAAACAGGGCGATAAATTCACGACTCGATAAAGTTTCCCCAGCCAGGACATTACCCAGGATTACCGCAACCACCGGATTGACATAGGCATAAGTGCCAACAGCATGGGGCGTTACCCTGCCCAGCAGCCACATGTAACAAAAATATCCAATCATCGACCCGATAAATATGAGATACCAGAGGGCGATCCAGGAAGTGTTGCTCACCTGAGCCAGGCTGAACCCATTAAATTCCCCTTTGATAATAGCCGCCAGCAGGAAGAGGAGGCCGGCACATAAAACCTGAACACTGACCTTTGCCAGGATCGAACCGTCAACCGCATGGTATTTTGAATAAAGCGTTCCGGTGGTCCAACCAAGAGTCCCGATGATAAGGATGATATAACTCCAGACCATCCCCGAATCCAACCAATCAGCATCCAGCCTCCCTGTAAAAAGCAGGATGACCCCGCCAAAACCAAGGATCAAGCCAAGCCAGGTCAGTATATTCCTGAAACGGGCACTTCCTGATCTCCTATCCAGCAGCAACAACCAAAAAGGAACCGTCCCGGCAATGATGGATACCAACCCGGAAGGCAGGTGTTTTTCTGCGAGGATGACGGCCCCATTCCCGATGAAAAACATCAAAAAGCCAGAAACCAGTCCAAATCGAAATAAAGGGGCATTCAGTCTCTCCCCTTTTACAAGCCGGATATACAGATACATGAGCACGCCCATGATGATAAAACGGGCCGCTCCAAGGATCATGGGGGGCCAGGTCTGGATGGCATAATAAATGCCCAGATAGGTGGATCCCCAGATGATGTATATGGCAGCAAAAGCAAACACCACCCTGATATCCAACCGTACGGCCTGACTGTCCATAATCCAATACAGGGTGAAAATAAATCTATTCGCATGAAACCTCAGGATCCGCCAGGTATTTATGGGGCAGATCGGCATTATGTTGTTATTTTTGCGGCCTGATTTTATGTACATTCTTGGTATTGATCTCGGAAGCTCGTTTATCAAAGCCTCGCTGATCGAGTTGTCGTCCCAGAGGCCTTTGGCGACAGCATCTGTACCGGACCAGGAAATGCCGATGCGCTCACTCGAGCCAGGCTGGGCCGAACAGGAGCCGGATACCTGGTGGGAACACATCAAGACCCTTATCCGGAAAATCCTGGTCCAGACCGGAGTAGCCGGGCGGGATATTTCCGCTATTGGCCTCAGCTATCAGATGCATGGTCTGGTATTAATCGATAAAAATGGCCGGGTCCTGAGGCCCTCCATCATTTGGTGTGACAGTCGCGCTGTCCCCATTGGAGATGCTGCTTTCCAGGAACTCGGTCCTGATTATTGCCTGAGTCACCTATTGAATTCACCCGGCAATTTTACCGCCTCCAAATTAAGATGGGTCATTGAAAACGAGCCCCGTATTGCGGAACAGGTCCATGCGTTTCTGCTTCCAGGCGATTATCTCAATTTCAGATTTACCGGGGAAATCAACACCACGGTCCCAGCCCTGAGTGAAGGCATGTTTTGGGATTATACTGAAAATAACCTGGCCCGGCCATTATTTGGTCATTATCGGATTCCTGAAGCCTGGTGCCCCCCAATTGTAGAAACCTTTGCCATCCAGGGGCGGTTGAGCCACATAGCGGCCTCGGAAACAGGTTTATACCCGGGTACACCGGTTTGTTACCGCTCAGGAGACCAACCCAATAATGCCTTTTCCCTCAACGTGCTTCGGCCGGGAGAAATCGCTGCCACCGCGGGCACCTCCGGAGTCGTATACGGGGTGCAACAAAGGCTGGCTACTGACGAACAATCCCGGATCAACGCCTTCGCTCACGTCAATCACAAGGTTTCTGATCCCAGGCTGGGCATCCTGCTCTGTGTCAACGGTACCGGTATCGCCAATGCCTGGCTGAAGAAAATCCTGGGGCGCACCTTGTCATACGAGGAGCTCAACCAACAAGCCGATCTTGTGCCGGTTGGGTCGGAACAACTGTTGTTTTATCCTTTTGGCAATGGTGCGGAACGGATGCTCGGAAACCGGCTGGTCCAAAGCCACCTGATGAATCTGGATTTTAACCGGCATGGCCTTGGGCACCTGGCAAGGGCCATCCAGGAGGGCATCGTGTTTGCATTCCGTTATGGGGTAGATATCATGACCGCCAATGGAATGAATCCGAAAACGATCAAGGCCGGTAAAGCAAACCTTTTTCTCAGCCCGGTCTTCCGTAGGATGTTCAGCAGCCTGCTTGAAGTACCCCTTGAGTTTTACGATACCGATGGCGCTACCGGCGCAGCCCGCGGGGCCGGCATCGGCCTCGGAACTTATACTCCGGCCACAGCCTTCGAAACCCTTCAAAAAATAGAGGAACTCAATCCGGACCCTATGTTGGGGTCCGGCCTAAACGACATATACCATACATGGAAAAATCAATTGGAAAAAACGCTTTTGCCAGTCCTTTGATCCGGAACCTGGTGGTTTTATTGGCTTTTATGGCATCCGTTTCCGCATGTAAAAAAGGAACATTTATACCTTCCATGGGATCCTTTGCCGAAGGAGAAAGTCAAACCATCACGCAGTGGAGAAATGATAAACTGAGCCTGTTTATCCATTTTGGCCTTTACTCCATGTATGGGGGAGTTTATAAGGGTCAACCGGTGGCGAGGGGATACAGTGAACAAATCATGGCCCATGCACCCATCCCTTCTGAAGAATACCGTGCATCCGCCACTGACTTTAATCCGGCCTCTTGGAATGCTGATTCCATAACAAACCTGGCATACCGGGGCGGACTGAAGTCGGTGATCATCACGGCAAAACACCATGACGGATTCAGCCTGTTTGACAGCCAGTATTCCGATTTTACCATTACCAAAGCCAGCCCGTTCAAAAGAGACCTTATACTTGAAATGTCGGAGGCATGTAAAAGGGCCGGACTGGGGTTTGGTGTCTATTTTTCGCTGATCGACTGGAATGCACCAGAAGGCGCCACTCCGGTATCCAACCACAATGCGGATTCCATTTCTGAAGCCCTTCACAGGCTCAATATCAACCAGATCAAGGAGCTTTGCCGGAATTATGGTCCGCTCCGCGAAATCTGGTTTGATATGGGCACCCTGACGACCGACCAAAGCAAAGAAATCAGAAAGGTGGTCAAAGAACTTCAACCGGAATGTTTGATCAGCGGACGCCTGGGGAATGGCCAGGGGGATTTTATTGTGCTGGGTGACAACCAGCTCCCGGAATATAAAATGGACCAGCCCTGGCAAACCCCCGCTTCCATAAATAAGGAGACCTGGGGTTACCGTTCCTGGCAGGGCCGGCCCGACCCCAAAGTCAGGCTAAATGAACTTCTCACAGACCTCACCCAGGTTGTGAGCAAAGGCGGCAACTACCTCATCAATATCGGGCCCCGGGGCGACGGATCAATCGATCCTTATGAAAAAAACATCATTCTTGGGATGGGACAATGGCTTCAACTCCATGGCGAGGCCATTTATAATACCAGGCCCTTTCCCGTCAGTGAGAAGCCATGGGGAGTTTTTACACATTCGCCGGGAAATGTATTTATACACATTACCCGGGCTCCCGATGAATCTTCCTTGATCCTGTACGGCCTAAACAATCCGATTTCCTCCATCTCTTCCCTCGTCAATCCTTCAGAAATCCTCTCTTATGCTGTTGATGGCAAAGTGACCACCGTTGAACTCGGGATGACCCCGCTCCATTTTGAGCCTTCAACCATTTTGAGGCTTCAATACCAGGGACCTCAACTGGATATGACTCCCGCAAAAATGATCTATTCGGATGCCTCCGGAAAATATGAATTGAATGCCTGGAATGCAAATGTCTCCTGGGCGATGGATGGAAGCAATTATTATACCACGGTGCCATCGGTGACCCGGTACGGCTGGGATATTTCAAACCCTAAAGAAACTGAATATACCATTACCCTTTTTTACACCCAGGAAGAAAAAAATAAAAAAATAAAACTGCAGGTGAACGGCCATGAGGAAATCCTTGACCTGAGTAAATACAAAACCTTCCGGCAATCCACGGAAGCAGATAATGCCATTCCCAGTATTGCCAACATGAGGGGCCCATTTCCCGGAATGAGCATGACCACCCATCCGGGCCTGATCGGATATACTTCCCCTTCCGAAGGCTGGGGCAGTGATCTAACCCCCTGGCAACCCGTGGAGGCTTCGGAAGAAGGAAAGTTCCTGCAGGTCCGGATGGGGCCGATGTCCGCCTGTTATTACCTCTTCAATATCCTGGCTTCCAAACCTGAAAACCGGATCTGCGCCATGGGTACGGATGATGCTTTTATGGCCTGGCTTAATGGAAAATTGCTTTATTCGACCGGATACTCCAATCCCCCGGACCATGTCCGTTTTATCGAACTCCCGCTAAATAACGAAAGCAATACCCTCATCATAAAACATTTCAATACCGGAGGCCCCTTCAATACGTTCTACAGTTTTAAAGTTGATCAGATCCGGTATGAAAAACCAGCCGGATACAGTAAACTGGAACCCAAGCAGCTAAACCATATTGAAATCGCATTGGCAGATCCTGACCATCCGGGCGAAAATATCGGCACTCCAAATATCAGCATCCTAATTCAAGAAAAGAAAAACTAAAAACCATGACCAGAAAAATCACAATCGGAAATCGGGAGTATTTCGAAGGAATCGGAAATATTCAGTACGAAGGGCGGGAGTCCAGGAACCCCCTTGCTTTTAAATGGTACGATCCGGGTCGCCTGGTAAACGGTAAAAGGCTTGAAGACCATCTGAAATTTGCCGTGTCTTACTGGCACAGCTTCTGTAACGGCAATGCTGATCCTTTTGGATCGGTCACGCGGCCCATGCCCTGGAACGAAGGCCGGAATGCGATGGAGCGTGCAAAAAACAAGATGGATGCTGCTTTTGAATTTATCAGCAAAATCGGTGCTCCCTATTATTGTTTTCATGATTTTGACCTGGTCGAAGAAGGAGATACGATTGCGGAATCTGAAAAAAGGCTCCGGGAGATTACCGGTTATGCAAAAACCAAACAGGAAAGCTCCGGTATCCGCCTGCTATGGGGCACTGCCAACCTGTTTTCCCATCCCAGGTATATGAATGGTGCGGCGACCAATCCGGATTTCCAGGTCCTCACCTATGCAGCCACCCAGGTCAAGAACGCCCTGGATGCCACCATCGAGCTGGGGGGTGAAAATTACGTTTTCTGGGGAGGCCGCGAAGGTTACCTGTCCCTTTTAAATACGGATATGAAAAGGGAAAAAGAGCACCTGGCCCGTTTCCTGCAAATGGCCAGGGACTATGCCCGTAAACAGGGTTTTAAGGGACATTTTTTTATTGAACCCAAACCCATGGAGCCGACAAAACATCAGTATGATTACGATTGCGAAACCGTCATTGGATTCCTCCGATCCCACGGGCTGGAGCAGGATTTTAAAATCAATGTCGAAGTCAACCACGCTACCCTGTCCGGTCACACCTTTCAACACGAATTGCAGGTGGCGGCGGACGCCGGAATGCTGGGCAGCATCGATGCCAACCGGGGGGATCAGCAAAACGGATGGGATACCGACCAGTTTACCATCAACCTGTATGAAACGGTTGAAGCCATGCTGGTCATACTCAGGGCCGGTGGCCTTCAGGGAGGGGGCATTAACTTTGATGCCAAAATCCGCCGCAACAGCACCGATCCGGAAGACCTGTTCATTGCCCATATTCATGGAATGGACGTTTTTGCCAGGGCGCTGATCATAGCTGATCAACTTCTTCGGGAGTCGCCCTACAACCAATGGTTAAACACCCGGTACGGATCGTTTGACCATGGAGAAGGTAAGTTGTTTGAAGAGGGTAAAATGACCCTTGAGAACCTGAAAGACCTGGCTATTAAAAAGGGTGAACCTGCCCAAATCAGTGGCAAACAGGAACTCTATGAACAATTGATTAATCTATATATCTAAAAATCATATGCAAATCACTGCAAAATTGGTTCAGGTGCTCCCGGCCCAGACCGGACAAGGAAAAAACGGAGAATGGAGAAAACAGGAAATCATCGTTGAAACCGAAGGCCAGTACCCGAAAAAAATCTGCATCTCGGTTTGGGGCGATAAACTGGGAGGTTTGAAACTCAGCCCGGGAACCGATCTCAACATCGATTTTGACATCGAGAGCCGGGAATACAACGGCCGGTGGTATACCGATGTAAAAGCCTGGCGGGTCACCGAGTCTGAATCACCGGGAACATCCGGCCCACCCCCTTCCAAAGTCAAAAGCAACCCCTCTTCTTCTTCCTTCCCACCGGCTTCCGCCGCGCCACCCGAATTTGAAGACGACCTGCCTTTTTAATACCTGGTCAGGCCAATTTTTGATCCCGGATTATTGCTTGGTATTTTGGCAAAAAAATATATCTTTGCAGCTCTTTAAACTAAAGGGTTGACTCCGTAGCTCAGCTGGTAGAGCAATACACTTTTAATGTATGGGCCCTGGGTTCGAGTCCCAGCGGAGTCACTTTTTACCCTTCTTATACTCCAACTTCAAATCTTTTTCCTTCCAGTGCCAGTTCGGTATTTGGAAATACCGCTCTTGCTTCGTCCAAAAGGCCATCCAAAACCTTATACCTGGATGAAAAATGGCCGATGATCAGCTTTTTGACCCTGCCGGAAACGGCAAGCCCCGCAGCCTGTGAGGCCGTACTGTGATGATTCTGGCCTGCCTTATCCAGGTGCTCTTCCATGTACGTGCTTTCGTGGTATAACAAGTCCACTCCCTGGATGATGGATGCCAGTCCGGGCAAGGGTTGGGTATCGGAACAATAAGCATACTTACGGGGTGAGGGTGGGTCCTCCGTATATTCCCTGGACAGGTAAATCCGGCCGGAGTCATCCGGAACGTCGATACCGTTCTTGAGTTTGCGGAGTATTTCATAAGATATGGGCTGAACGGCAAGCATTTCAGGCTTTAATTTACGCATGGCGGGTTTCTCGCAAAACAGAAATCCGAAGGTGGGGATTCGGTGGGCCAGTGGAAAAGAAAACACCTCAAAGACTTGGTCTTCCAGAATTTTTTGTTTTCCATGTTGGGTCAGTGGATGCCAATGGATCTCATATTGCAAAAGGCCTTGTCCGAGCCGCATGATTACCTCGATCAGGTGGTCAAGCCCTTCGGGACTGAATACTTCCAGGGGTTCGGTTCTGCCCAGCAGATTCAGTGAGGTCAGTAGACCGGGCAGGCCAAAATAATGGTCTCCGTGGAGATGGGATATAAAAATGGACTGTATGCGTTGTGCCTTGCAACCATATTCTGCCAGGCGGTCTTGGGTACCTTCCCCGCAATCGATCAGGCAAACGTTTTCATGGATATTCACCAGCTGGGCCGTGGGATGTCTCCCATACGCCGGGAGCGCGGAACTGCTTCCCAGGATGAGGACGTCAAAACGGGCCATAAGGCTTTATTTCGTTAGATCAGTCTTCGCTGCTGTCCTCCAGCTCCTTCTGAAGATCTTCCATCATGGCAAATTCTATGGATTCCTGGACGGTGGGTACCAGGTTCAGAATGGTTTCAAGGCGGGAAATTTCTATGAGTTTCTGAACGGGGGCGTGGTTGATGCCAGTCACAATAAAGGAACCAAAATCCTTCCACAACCTGTTGGCGGTCAATATGGAAGATAATCCAGACGAATCCACATATTTTACGTGGGACAGATCAAGGATCAGGTTTCGCACCCCTTCATTCCTCAGGAAAATAAATTCCGATTTGAGATCCGGGGCGATCAACGAATTCAGGTTCTCCTCATTTAACTTTAAAATGGCATATCTGTCTTCTTTATCTATTGCGTATTTCATGTCATTTCGTCATTTTGAGACGCAAAATTAGATTTTTTTGTCCATAAAAGGCATTTGGGCTGAAATTTGAGGTATTAATTTGACCAGAAGAGGGCTAAAGCCGGATGTAGTTAGTATTTACTTAATTTTTTAAAAAATATGAAACTAATACCGGATAATTTGTTTCTTCTATAGAAGAGATCGCATTTTAAAATGATTTGTGGATCTGTTTCTAAAACCGTATACTTGTTTGACCATTAATTTTTACCAATGAGCAATAAAAGATCACCGCAATTTCAGGATGTGATTCGCAAAAGCCGGGAAGAAGCCAACCGGTTGCGTCATGATTTTGTAGGTACCGAGCATTTCCTCCTTGGTTTACTCAAGGACAAGGATAATCTTGTTGTCAAAGTTTTGGAAAGCCTGGAAGTCGATTGTACCGAATTAAAATATAAGCTCGAAAAAGTACTTCAAAAAGAACTGGCCAACAATCCCCCATCGGCAGCCGTTAGGGAAGACCTTCCTTTGAGCAAACATGCGGAACGTATTTACCGGCTTAGCCATCTGGAAGCAAAAGAGATGAAACAGGACACCGTTGCTCCAGAACACCTCATGCTTTCCATTTTGAAACATAAAGACAGCGAAGCTACCCGGATTCTTGGTGAACTGGACGTTGATTATGAAACTTTCCGTTCCGAGCTTCAGTATGTGATCCAGGAGCAGGACCTGGCCAACAGCGACTATTTTGCGCAGGCCCAGAGCGAATCGGAATCCAATTTTGAAGAAGAAGGTTCTTCCAAATTTCCAAGGAAAGGAAGCAATAAATCCCGCACTCCCGTGCTCGACAATTTTGGCCGCGACATTACCCGGCTTGCCGAAGAAGACAAGCTGGATCCCATCGTGGGCCGTGAAAATGAAATTGAAAGGGTTTCCCAAATCCTGAGCCGTCGTAAAAAGAATAACCCGATCCTCATTGGTGAGCCGGGCGTAGGCAAAACCGCCATCGTGGAAGGCCTGGCCCTTCGCATCATTCAGAAAAAAGTGAGCCGTACTTTATACAACAAACGGATTGTCATGCTTGACCTGGCGGCCCTCGTGGCCGGCACCAAATACCGCGGCCAGTTTGAAGAGCGGATGAAAGCCATCATGAATGAACTGGAGAAATCCAGGGATGTCATTCTTTTCATCGACGAAATCCATACCATTGTGGGAGCAGGGGGAGCTACCGGATCGCTGGATGCTTCCAATATTTTTAAACCGGCCCTGGCACGGGGTGAATTGCAGTGCATTGGAGCCTCCACCCTGGATGAATACCGCCAATATATTGAAAAAGACGGTGCACTCGACCGAAGGTTCCAGAAAGTAATGGTTGATCCCCCATCGGCCGATGAAGCTATAGCCATCCTCAACAACATCAAGTCCAAATACGAAGATTATCACAATGTCAATTATTCCGATGATGCCATAAAAGCATGCGTCAAACTGAGTGACCGGTACATTACCGATCGCTTCTTACCCGATAAGGCCATCGACGTTCTGGACGAAGTCGGGGCAAGGGTGCATTTGAAAAACATCCATGTTCCAAAACACATCGAAGAGATCGAGCAAAAAATAGAGGCGATCAAGGAACTCAAAAACAATGCAGTCAAAAATCAGCAGTACGAGAAAGCCGCTGAATACAGGGATACGGAATCCAAACTGCAGGCCAAATTGGAGACCGCCAAAGAACAATGGGAAGAGGAAGCTAAAGTAAAAAAATACCCGGTAGATACGGACGATATTGCTGAAATCATCGCCATGATGACTGGCATTCCGGTCAAACGGGTCGCCCAAAGTGAAAGCAAACGCCTGGTCAATATGACCGATGATATGAAAAAAGTGATCATTGGGCAGGACGAGGCCATTGAAAAAATCACCAAAGCCATCCAGCGCAACCGGGTCGGGCTCAAAGACCCGAAAAAGCCAATTGGCACTTTTATTTTCCTGGGCCCCACCGGGGTAGGGAAAACGGAACTTGCCAAGGCCCTCGCCCGCTATCTTTTTGACAATGAAGATTCGCTCATCCGGATTGACATGAGCGAATACATGGAGAAATTTTCGGTTAGCCGCCTGATCGGTGCGCCTCCCGGATATGTCGGTTATGAAGAAGGGGGCCAACTCACCGAAAAAGTAAGACGCAAACCGTATTCGGTAATCCTTCTGGATGAAATTGAGAAAGCCCATCCGGATATATATAACATCCTCCTCCAGGTTCTCGACGATGGTTTGCTGACAGATGGCCTGGGCCGTAAGATTGATTTTAAAAATACCCTGATCATCATGACTTCCAATATCGGGGTCCGCCAGTTGAAAGACTTCGGCCAGGGAGTTGGATTCGCCACCAAAGCGCGTGTGGAAGCTGCTGAGGACAATACCAAATCGGTGATCCAGAATGCATTGAAAAAAACCTTTTCGCCCGAATTCCTTAACCGGATCGACGATGTGATCATTTTCAACAGCCTTTCGGAAGACCAGATCTTCCAGATCATAGACCTCTCCCTCAACGGACTGGCCAAAAGACTGGGCAACCTCAATTACGAATTGAAACTGAACCCGGAAGCTAAAAAGTTCGTTGCGGAAAAAGGCTTCGATCCTCAGTTCGGCGCCAGGCCTTTGAATCGGGCGATTCAGAAATATATTGAAGATCCACTTGCCGAATTCATCCTGAATGAAGGGCCGGAGGAAGGTTCAATCCTGGAAGCATCCCTGAATGAGGAGAAGACCGGGCTGAAAATCATGCTCTACAAGGAAGCGACTTCCTAGCTCCGGCCTGGTAATGAAAATATTTTTTAGTTTTGTCTGTTGATCTAAATGATAACGGTGCGAATTTTATTTTCAATGCATATCCAGGCACCCGGCTTTCCGGGCTTTGCCTTTATTTATGGCCTGACATTTTTTAACTAAATATATTCAACTTGCAGCAGCAAAAGCCCACTTTTAAACCTAGAATGCCCTACAACAGGGCTCCGATTAAAAAAGATTATGGATTCCGGATCAACGGGGAAATCAGGGTACCTGAAGTCCGGATCGTAGGTGAAAATCTAAACGAACTGGTCATTGACAACGAACCGCCTATAGAGCCGGGAGTATACCCGACCAGGCAGGCGCTTCGCTGGGCTGAACAACTGAATCTCGACCTGGTTGAGATTTCACCCAATGCCGACCCACCCGTCTGCAGGATCATTGACGTCAATAAATACCTCTTTCAGAAAGAAAAAAAGGAAAAAGAGCTGAAAGCCAAGGCGGTAAAAGCCGAGGTCAAGGAAATCCGGTTTGGGCCAAATACCGACGACCATGATTTTGAATTCAAGGTGAGGCATGCCCGCAATTTCCTCCAGGAAGGGTCCAAGGTCAGGGCTTATGTATTTTTCAAAGGCCGGAGTGTGGTATTTAAGGACCGCGGTGAACTTTTATTGCTGAAATTTATCAAGGAACTGGAAGACATCGCCGCCACGGAAGCCCTTCCCAAACTGGAAGGAAAAAAAATGTTCATCCTGCTCGCTCCCCGCAAAGGAACTGTGAAAAAATAAACCGGATTTCCGGGTCAAACATTTTTGGCAGGATCAGTCCGAAAAGATTATCTTTGCCCCACTTTTAAATAAGCTTTATGCCAAAGATGAAAACAAATTCCAGTGCGAAGAAGCGTTTTCGCATCACTGGAACAGGGAAAGTCAAGAGATTCCAGGCGAATACGTCGCACCGCCTTCGCCAGAAATCCAAAAAAGCAAAACTCGCCAACCGCGATATGGCCCTGGTCAGCCAGGCCGATGAGAAAAGAGTATTGCGCATGTTGGCCCTTCGTTAATCGATATTTCAATTTTTAACCCGGCCCATCAGGAGCAAAGCACCTTAAAAAGTCCCTGGAAAGCCGCTAATCCATCAATCAAATGCCACGTTCAGTTAACCACGTTGCCTCCAGAGCCAGAAGGAAAAAATTATTAAAAGCGACCAAAGGTTTTTGGGGAGCACGTAGAAACATTCTTACTGCTGCAAAGCATACCCTCGAAAGAGCATGGAAATATGCTTACCGGGACCGCAAAACCAAAAAAAGAGCCTTCAGGGCCCTTTGGATAGCCCGGATCAATGCCGCTGCCCGTATGGAAGGCCTTTCCTATTCTAAGTTGATCCACGGCCTCTCCTCCAAAAATATCCTGCTCAACAGAAAAGTGCTCGCCGACCTGGCCATGAACCATCCCCAGGCCTTCAAGGCGGTAGCAGCACAAGCGAAGTAAGCTATCAGCTATCAGCTATCAGGATAAACGGCTGACTACAGACTACTGACTACT
>CAYOPD010000037.1:0-36532 GCA_964405735.1 uncultured Saprospiraceae bacterium
AGCCTTTTTTATAAAAAAGTGCCGAAGGTCGGACTCGAACCCACACATCATCACGGACACACGCCCCTTAAACGTGCGTGTCGACCCATTTCACCACTTCGGCCAAAATTTCAATAAAAAGGGACTTTGCGGGTCGCGAAAGTCCCTGGTAGTACCGAAGAAGGGAATCGAACCCCCACAACATTGCTGTTACTGGATTTTGAGTCCAGCGCGTCTACCAGTTCCGCCACTTCGGCCAGAATCCCAATCTGCTTTAGCCTTTCCTTTAAGGCTGCTGATCTGCCGCAAATTTATTTAAATTCTCACGTAAACGCAAAATATATCTGCGCTTAAAGTAGTATTCCCTCAGCGATTCAAGTTCACTTGCAGATACTCGTTCAAAATCAAAAGTCCGAATAGAAGGTTCAATCTCCGTTCGGATGGATTGTTCTGCTTCAACCAGCCGAAGTTCAGCCTCTGCGGCGTCTTCCAAGATGAGGTCGTTGATATCCATCATTTCCATTAAAAAATCCTGGGGCAGGGCAGGTTGGTCCCCTTCACCTGCCAGTCCTTTTAAATCAAGCACGTATTTTAAAAGCAGATCCGGATCAGAAAGTGTCCGGAAGGCCTTGTTATTGAACGCGCTCCATTCTTCCGCTTCTTCCTTCTCCTCTGCCGGCTTTAGCGCGTAATGATCCGGATGGTGTTTCCTGCTGGCTTCGAGAAACTTTTTTTTGAGCAAATCCTGATCCGGTGTCAGGTTGGGGCTTAATCCGTAAAATTCGAAATAGGTCATTTTTTGAGGAAACGGAATACATCGAGGCCGTTGGCATAAATCATCAATGCGATAAGCAGGATGAAACCGACCAGGGTGGCTTTTTCTATGAATTTGTCGCTTAGTTTTTTTCCGGTCACCAGTTCAAAAAGTAAAAAGACTACATGTCCGCCATCCAGTCCGGGAATGGGTAAAAGATTCATAAAACCCAGGATCAAAGAAAGGATAGCGGTGATGCGTATAAAATCCTCCCAGCTCCAGGTATCCGGAAACAGGCTGGTGATGCTGGCAAAACCACCCAGGCTTTCGGAAGCCTTGATTTTACCTTTGAACATCTGGCCAAAAGCCTTAATCTGGTCCCCCAGAAAACCGAGCCCTTTATTGATACCGGCCGGAATGGATTCCAGGATGCCATATTTTTTGCGTTCCATGGCAATTACCGGAACGGTATAGACTCCGATCGTGCCCTCAGCAGAGGTCTTGAAGGTGAAGTCCATAACTTCCTGGCCTCGCCTGACGGCCAGGGTGACCGAAGTGTCTTTTAATTGCCGCAGGGTTTTGGTCAGGTCATTGAAAAACATCGGAGTCCCGTTGAGGGAAACAATTTCATCGCCGGCTGACAAGCCAGCTGATTGGGCCGGGGAGGAGTCCGAAAACCGGTCAATTTTGGCCGGCACACGGGGACCGAACAGTAAGGCGCTTTTGTGTTTATTTTTTGAAAGTTCGTGAACAAAGCGGTCTTCCATGACAAGGTCGATGGTCTGCCCTTCTCTTTCTACGGTAATCGTTTTGGCTCCATTGATGACCACTTCCCGGAGGAGTATACGGGCATTGAAGATGTCAAAATCGGTGGTGCCGACTTTAAGGATTTTATCCCCATCTTTCAGTCCGATCACCCGGGCCAGGGAATCCGTATAAATGCCGTTTTGCACGGAGCGGGCAGGCAGGTATTCTTCACCCCAGATACCCAATACCAGGGCAAAAAGCAAAAAACCTGCGATAAAGTTTACGGTTACCCCACCGAGCATGATGATCAGCCGTTGCCAGGCCGGTTTTGAGCGGAATTCCCAGGGTTTAGGCTCTTCTTTAAGTTTTTCCGTATCAAAACTCTCGTCCACCATACCGGAAATTTTCACATAACCTCCGAGGGGCAGCCAGCCAATCCCGTATTCGGTGTCTCCTTTTTTGGTCCTGAAAAGAGAAAACCAAGGATCAAAAAAGAGGTAGAATTTTTCAACCCGGGTTTTGAACCATTTGGCCGGAAAAAAATGTCCGCATTCGTGAATGATGACCAAAAAGGAAAGGCTCAGGATGAGCTGGAGAATCATGATAGGGATACCGGTCATGTAGAATTTTTAATGATACAAAAGGTGCAAAAGTACAATCTATTGTATCAGTTAACAAACCGCCGCCGGCGATGGTTCTGCCTTAAGATTTTCTTGACCAAAAGCAGGCGGGACGGATTTTGTAATTTGCCCCGTGCATTATTTTCTTGGTAATTCAGGACCCGGAACCATCGCGGATCTCTCACCCGAAGAAGCCCGGCATGCTTTTGTCCTTCGCCTGAAACCGGGTGAGACCGTGGGCTTATTGGATGGGACAGGGACGTTGTGCCTGGGAGAAGTGATTTCCATCAGCTCAAAAAGCGCCCGGATCCTGATCCGTGAGGTCAGGAATTACCCGGCGCCGTCACCGCATATTCACCTGGCCATTGCGCCTGTGAAACAAACGGAGCGTATGGAATGGCTGGTCGAAAAAATCACAGAGATAGGGGTGGCAGAAATCAGCCCACTGATCTGCAACCACAGCGAACGATTTCAATTCCGTAATGAACGGCTTCAGAAAATAGTCCTTGCTGCCGTGAAACAGAGTGGAAGGCCCTGGCAGCCCCTGCTTCATCAACCCGTCCGGTTTGTCGATTTTATGAGCCAGGATTTCCAGGGCGAACTATTGATCGGGAACCAAGAGGGCCGGTCCCTTAGAGGCCTTTTTGGGGACGTGACGCCGGACCAGATCACCTTATGCATCGGACCCGAAGGCGGTTTTTCCGAAAATGAACTCTCCCTGGCAAATAAAAAAGGATTTATTAAAATTTCTTTTGGGGATGTTCGTCTGAGAACCGAGACAGCAGCCCTGGTCCTAGCAGGTATACTTTCCGCTGGATGAACTCCCCAAGAGATGGCCTGGGATCAATGAAACCCTCCGGTAACATAATACAACGGGTGGTGTTCCCTGCGCCTATATTTGTAATAAAATTTATGATGAAGAGCCGTGCATATTCTGTTTTCCCCTTTCTCTTGGCAGTTCTATTTATCTCCAGTTCTTTCCGTTATGGCCAACCACCGACCTTAAAACTGGCTTTATTGAAATACAACGGCGGAGGGGACTGGTATGCCAATCCAACTTCCCTGCCTAACCTGGCCCAATTTTGCAACAAGGCCTTGGGGACCAACCTGGATGATGACTATGCCACTGTGGAGGTGGGAAGCGCTGACCTGTTTAATTATCCTTTTGTCCATATGACGGGGCATGGCAACGTGGTATTTAATGATTCGGAAGCGGAGAACCTCCGAAACTACCTCCTTGCCGGGGGCTTTTTACATATTGATGATAACTATGGCATGGATCCCTTTATCCGGCCGGCGATGAAAAAAGTTTTCCCGGAATTGTCCTTTATTGAGCTTCCTTTTGATCACGAGATTTATCACCAGAAATTTAGTTTTAAAAACGGATTGCCCAAGATCCATAAACACGACGATCGCTCGCCACAGGGATTCGGGCTGTTTTGGGAAGGCAGGTTGATCTGCTTTTATTCCTTTGAGTGCGACCTGGGCGACGGATGGGAAGACCAGGAAGTGCACAAGGACCCCGAAGAAACAAGGTTAAATGCCTTACAAATGGGAGCCAACCTGGTACAGTATGCGTTTAATGAATCAAAATAAGGGCGAAAGGTAAAAGGAGAAAGGAGAAAGGACTTTATTCCCAATGAAAAATATGGTTGTTCTTTCGCATATACCTGGTGATATTAAGCCAGAAAGCGAATACAAAATAAACAATGACAGGAGATCCCAGCGTAAAAAAACTGAGGTAGATGAAATGAAGCCGGATCTTGGTATTGTCAATGCCAAGACGCTGTCCCAGGTAAGTACAGACCCCGAAAACCGATCTTTCAATAAAAGATTTGAACATGAGTGGGCTAATCTATTGTAAATTTGCGGCTTAAGTTACGGACAAAATGAATAAGGAAAAAGAGATCAAGCAGGAAATAAATATTGAGCTGAGCGAGGAGATCGCCGAAGGTATTTATTCCAACCTCGCCATCATATCACATTCACACAGCGAGTTTGTGATCGATTTTGTCAGACTGATGCCGAACTTGCCCAAAGCAAAAGTCAAATCGAGAATTGTCCTCACGCCCCAGCATGCCAAAAGACTGATGATGGCCCTGGGGGACAATATAAAAAAATATGAAAATCAGTTCGGCGAGGTTGGGGATGACAGCGATTTTTCCGGACTGCCTCCAATGAATTTTAACACGCCTACTGCACAAGCCTGACCATACCCCCCTCCATCGTCTAGCCCCGAATCCTCCTATGGACTGGAAAGCTGTTTTAGAAAATGAAGTGTCCCTGGATCCGGGGGATTGGGAGTCCGCTAAAAACCGTGGTGTCCGTATCCTTGGTGACCTGGTGGAATACCTGAGGCATATCGGGGATGAGCCGGTCTGGCGGAAACCCCCGCAAGAAATGAAGGATTTTCTAAATCGGTCTCTCCCTGATTCCGGGCAGGCCCCCGAAGTCATTTATGATCACTTCAAAACGTTTATCCTTCCTTATCCCAAAGGCAATATTCATCCCAGGTTCTGGTCCTGGGTGCAGGGCACCGGAAGCCTGAGCGCCGTCTATGCGGATATGCTTGCCTCCACCATGAATTCAAACCTGGCGATCGGGGACCATGCCGCCATGTATGTGGAACAGCAAGTCATTGACTGGTGCAAGGCCATGCTGGGTTATCCGGAGGAAGCCAGCGGTATTTTACTCAGCGGGGGTTCTATGGCCAATATAACCGGATTGCTGATTGCCCGCAATTCAATGGACGGCAGGATCCGAACAAATGGAGTTACAGTCACCGGAAAACATCTGGTCTTTTACGCCTCTGAAGAAACCCACAGTTGCCAGCAGAAAGCGGCCGAGGTAATGGGTATTGGCGCCAAAGGGCTGAGAAAAATCCCGGTAGATGACCAATACCGGATGCGTATCGACCTGCTTCAAAAGCAGATCGAGGAAGATTTGAAAAACAATTGCTTGCCCTTTTGTATTGTGGCCAATGCAGGCACTGTCAATACGGGGGCGATTGATCCGCTTGAAGAAATCCGGCAAATCTGTAACCGATATAAGATCTGGTTTCATGTAGACGGGGCTTTTGGAGCACTCGCCAAATTATTGCCGGAATTCCAGGATTCCCTGAAAGCCATAGAACAGGCTGACAGCATCGCTTTTGATCTCCATAAATGGATGTATTTGCCTTATGAAATCGGTTGTTTGCTGGTTAAAGACAGGGATAAACACAGGGATGCATTTGCCCTTCAGCCCAATTACCTGAGCAGCCATGAGCGCGGTCTTCCGGCCGGGCCGGAGCCCATTGGCAATTACGGTATGGAACTTTCCAGGGGTTTTAAAGCACTCAAAGCCTGGTTTTGTTTCCAGGAACATGGATTGGACAAATACAGGCAACTCATCCGCCAGAATATAGCCCAATGCCTGTACCTTGCTGACCTGGTCCGGCAATCGGATTCTCTTGAACTCCTGGCACCGGTGCCTTTGAATATTGTATGTTTTCGTTTTATCGCACCGGGACTGGAGGGGAATGCTTTGAACCGGATAAACAAGGAGATCCTCATGCGGCTTCACGAAGAAGCCGTGGCTACTCCCTCCAATACCTTACTAGGCGGGAAGTATGCAATCCGCGTAGCCAATGTCAACCATCGAAGCAGGAAATCCGATTTTGATGCTCTTATCGAAGGGGTCCTGAGGATCGGAAGGAATTTGATCATGCAGCATGAAATACTGAGGAAATAATTAAAATTTAGACTGTTTTTGAATCCAGACTTTTGCGAACAGCCGGCCAGGATGTTTTATCTGTGGCAATCAGTTCGGCTATAAAATCCCCCATGCCCGAACAGGTGATGATCGTCTTCGGCGCCATATCCATAGTACCCAATCCTTCATTGATGAGAAAATCGACGGCTTCCCGGAGAAGGGCTGCCTCCTGGGTCAAAGAAAAAAATTCGAGCATCATGGCAGCAGAAAGAATAGAACCAATGGGGTTGGCTATATCCCTGCCGGCCGCCTGCGGATAAGAGCCGTGGATGGGTTCAAACAGTCCCTTGCTTTCATTCAGGGAGGCGGAAGGCAATAGACCGATGGTGCCAACGATCACACTGGCTTCATCCGCGAGGATATCCCCAAACATATTTTCTGTGAGGACGACATCAAACTGCCTGGGATTGAGCACCAGTTGCATGGCTGCATGATCAATGAGCATGGGCTCCATTTCGACATCGTTGTATTGCAAGCGATGCAGGTTCTGCACGGTGGACCTCCACAATTTGCCCGTTTCAAGTACATTGGCTTTGTCTACCAGGGTAAGCTTTTTTTTCCTCAATCGGGCCTGCCGGAAAGCCAGGTGGGCCACTCTTTCTATTTCTTCCTGGTGATAATAACATTCATCCATGGCCCAGCGGCCTTCCTCATCTTTAAGTTTTTTTCCAAAATACAACCCGGCAGTCAGTTCACGGAATAGAATCAGGTTAATGGAATGGACCTGTTCTTCCTTTAGAGGAGACAGGGCTCCCAGTTTACGATAACTTTTAATGGGCCGGATATTGGCATAAAATCCCAAGGCTTTGCGGAGGTCCAGCAATCCCTGTTCCGGCTTCTGGCTTGAACCAGGGTCTTTATCGTACCTGGGATCGCCAATGGCTCCAAAAAGGATGGCGTCGGCTTTCTTGCAGAGTTCCAGGGTAGGTTGGGGTAGCGGATCGAGCCCTTTAGCCATGGCAGCCGCACCAATAGAAGCCTCTGTGCATTCAAACCGGTGCTGGAATTTTTTTTCAATGGCTGTAAGCAATTTGACGGACTGGGAGATGACTTCCGGTCCGATCCCGTCACCTGGTAAAACGGCAATGGTTTTGTTCATAGACTAAAAAGGATGATGGTCAGGGATAAATCCTATGAAGGTTGGTGATCCTAGGGTTAAATAAAAAGGCGGGTGTGGCCACACGTTTGCTCGCTGCCTGGTCAAACCATGGCTTTTTGTTTTTTTACAATGTGTTCATCATAAAGGCGGAGGAGGTCCTCGGCTACGATTTCTTTTTTCTGGTCGGCCAGTTCCAGGAAGTTTTTGTAAAGGATGTCGAGCTGGTCTTTTCCCAGTTCGATGTCCAGGTTACGATACCGGTAGGCCAAAGCGGCCCTGCCGCTGCGTGCGGTGAGGATAATGGACGATTCATTGACCCCGACTTCATGCGGATCGATGATCTCGTAATTTTCCCTGTGTTTGATCACTCCGTCCTGGTGAATGCCGGAGGAATGTGCAAAAGCGTTGGCTCCGACGATGGCTTTGTTGGGTTGCACCGGAATGCCCATCCGGTCTGAGACCAGGTGGCTCATTTGGGTAAGCATCTGGCTGCGGATGTTGGTGAAGAAACCGAGGTGTTTTCTTTGTTTTATGATCATCACTACCTCCTCCAGGGAAGTATTGCCCGCCCGTTCGCCGATTCCGTTGATGGTGCATTCAATCTGACGGGCTCCATTGCGGATGGCTGCTATGGAGTTGGCGGTAGCCAGTCCCAGGTCATTGTGACAATGGGAGGAGAGAATGGCCCTGTCTATGCCTTTTACATTTTCCCTCAGATACCGGATCTTGTCTCCGTATTCATCAGGAAGACAGTATCCGGTGGTATCCGGGATATTGAGTACGGTGGCGCCGGCTTTGACGACCTCCGTACAAACCTTTGCCAGAAATTCATTTTCGGTACGTCCGGCGTCTTCGGCGTAAAACTCCACATCGTAGACAAACTTTTTTGCCAGTCTGACTGCCGCTACCGCACGTTCAATGATCTTATCGGGAGTGGTATTGAATTTATATTTTATGTGAACATCCGACGTACCGATACCGGTATGGATTCGTGGACTCCTGGCGGGCTGAAGGGCCTCTGCGGCGGTGATGATGTCTTTTTCCACACTCCGGGATAAACCGCAGACGGTGGAATGCTGGATGAGTTCAGCGATTTTGTAAACGCTTTGAAAATCGCCGGGGCTGGAAATAGGGAATCCGGCTTCGATTACATCCACCCCAAGGGATTCCAGGGCTTCCGCCAATTCCAGTTTTTGCTGGGTATTGAGTTTGCAGCCAGGTACCTGTTCACCGTCGCGAAGCGTAGTGTCGAATATTTGTATTTTTTCAGCCATGAATAAATTACTGATATTTGTCCGGTTATCGCATTTCTGCAATAAGCAGTTAAAATTATTGCAAATATAACGGATGGACAAATTGCAGTTTCCAATAGCTACGACCGGACTTCAGGATATAAGTTGATAAATTACTGATTATTAGGTTATAAAATCATTTATTGCTACAATGCCCAAGCAACCCACCGACTTCCTGCTGCAGTTGATCAAGTCCATGTCCAAACCGGAAAAAAGGCATTTCAAGCTCTTTGTCCAGCGAAACCCTTCCAATACGGATTCCCTTTTCCTCCGTTTGTTCAGCCACATGGAAAAACAGAGGGCGTATGATGAAAAAAGCATCCTTGTGCAAATTCCGGAGATAAAAAAACAACAACTCCCAAATCTCAAGGCCCACCTGTACAAACAATTGCTGGTCAGCCTGCGCCTCATCCACCGGGGAGACAATGAAGATATCGACGTCCGGGAAAAAATTGACTATGCGCGGGTTTTGTACAACAAGGGTTTGTACCGGCAAGCCCTGGACATGCTGGATAAGGCCAAAGAGAAGTGCGGGATGTTCCACCTTCATTCCCTCCGGATGGAAATCCTTGATTTTGAAAAGCTGATCGAGTCGCAATACATTACCCGGAGCATTGAATCCCGTGCTGAACAATTATCCGCCGAATCTCAGCATACCGCAGCGGAAATTGTGCGCATTCAGCAATATTCAAACCTTTCGCTTCAATTATACAGCTTATATCTCAAGGTGGGTTATGTGCGCAATTCCAAGGACCATTTCCTGGTTCGTGAGTTTTTCCAGGCCCATTTACCGGTTTACCGTGAACAGGACCTTGGTTTTTATGAAAAAGTCTACCTGTACCAGTCGTATGTATGGTACTACCACATGCTCCTGGATTTTAAAATGTATTACCGGTATTCCCAGAAATGGGTGGAATTGTTTGACCACCATCCCTTGCTGGCAGCCATAGAACGGCCTCTATTCCTGAAAGCACGGCACAACCAGCTCAATGCCCTGTTTCTTCTCCAGCGGCATGACAAATTTATGGAAGCCCTTCAGAACCTCATGTCCGAATTGAAAAAGCAGCCGGCCAGCAACGACAATGAAAAGAGCCTTGAATTCATATATACCTTTACCCACCGGATCAACCAGCATTATCTCGAAGGGACTTTTCAGCAAGGACTGCCGTTGGTCCATGAAATCATGCACCATATCAAGGCGGATACTTACCACCTCGATTTTCACCGGGTCATCCTTTTTTATTATAAAATCGCTGCGCTCTATTTCGGGAGTGGAGACAATAGCCGGGCCATTGACTACCTCAACCTCATTGTCAATGAGTCGCCGGACTTCAGGGGGGATATCCAGTGTTATGCCCGTATCCTCAGGTTGATCGCCTACTATGAAATGGGTGACAACTACCTTATTGAATACCAGGTCAAATCGATTTACCGTTTCCTGACCAAGATGGATGACCTCCATGCCGTTCAAAAGGAAATACTGAGTTTTATCCGTAAACTGCCGAGGGTACACCAGGCCGATCTCAAGCGGGAATTCAGGAAACTGCTTGATAAATTCATCCGCCTCAGGACCGATCCCTATGAAACCCGGTCCTTTTTATACCTGGACATCATTTCATGGCTTGAATCAAAGATCCAGGGCGTGCCGGTGCAGCAGGTCATCCGTGAAAAATTTCTCCGCAAGTACAAATAAATACCGGCCTCAGGTCAATCCTGATGATCATTTCTCCAATCCGAGGAAACCAGGTAGGCCGTCATCAGTCCGCCAAACAGCATGATCAGTTTAAACAACAACGGAACAATCCCGGGCAGTTCGTCAATCCATGCAAGATAGGAAAATTCGAGGCCCAGCAGGGACAAAAGGATGGTCAGGAAACCAAAAAGGAAACTGAGGAATGCCACCAACAGAATCCATTGTCTATTTTTCAAGTCTCAGGATATTGGAACAAAAATAGGCTTATCAAAGGAAAAGTTTTAATTCCCTTCGCCAGGCCAACGCAAACCTTATTGCCAGGCTCCAACAATGGTTCCCGCGAGTGCAAGCAAGGCCACCTGGTAAGCCGCATCGATGAGCCACAATTTGAAGCTTTTACGCTGGTACAAATAGTTTATGGCGGTCGAAGGGGCCACAAATAACAGGCCGGTCATCAAGCCCATTTTCAGGCCTTTTACCGCGTTCATCATTTCATCGCCCTGAAAAAACATCGCCAAACCCGCCGACATGATGATCATCATGACTGCACTGGTGCCAAAAATCAGGGGCATGTTGGCGTTTTTTATATTTTCTTCAGTAAGTCCTGATTCTTTTTGCCAGGCTTTTCCAAAAAGAAGAGGGCTGTACCAGAGGGCGCCCAGGGCCCAGGCTGCAATCCCTGCTGCCAGGACCGCAATCCAATTCATACCATGTGATTCCATAAATTCAATAGATTGTTTTAAATATTCTGATATTAAAGAGAGAGCGTTCCGGTCGCCTGTTCAACATGATAAATTTAACAAAACATTCCCTTTTTCATGGGGAAAACCTTGCACGCTAATCATGTACAACAGGCTTGCAGGCTGAATTTTTTAGCAGATCTTTGTCTTGGGAAATGGTCAAACTCATCGAATGTCCGCGGGATGCCATGCAGGGCCTTAAAACCTTTATTCCCACGGACAAAAAAATAGCATATCTCAACCAGTTGATGCAGGTGGGCTTTGATACCATTGATTTCGGAAGTTTTGTTTCGCACAAAGCGGTGCCACAGATGGCGGATACCCATGAAGTGATCAGGCAGTTGGATCCAGTCGGTCATTCAAAATTGCTTGCCATTGTGGCCAATCTCCGGGGGGCGGAAGAT
Source organism: uncultured Saprospiraceae bacterium (assembly GCA_964405735.1). Lineage (GTDB taxonomy): Bacteria > Bacteroidota > Bacteroidia > Chitinophagales > Saprospiraceae > JADJLQ01. The sequence continues at coordinate 11,082 of CAYOPD010000037.1, forward strand.
GCCTGTAGTTATGAAAGGATCCGATATGTGGGTTATCCCTTCTCGATCTCGGAGACTTTCCAAAGACGGAATACCAACAGTACCATAGCAGAATCCCTTGAGACCGTGAAGGAAATCCAGGATTTATGCGCTCAGCAAGGGAAACAACTCGTGATATATGTTTCCATGGGCTTTGGAAATCCCTACGGCGATCCCTGGAACGTCCATATTGCCCAACACTGGGTGGATGAACTGGCTGAACTCGGCATTCGGATTATTTCTTTGTCCGATACCATTGGAGTGTCCACTTCCGATTCCATTCACTACCTTTTTTCCAACCTCATACCGCCTTATCCGGACGTGGAGTTTGGGGCCCATTTGCATACCATGCCGCAGAGCTGGAAGGAAAAAGTACAGGCAGCCTGGAACGGCGGGTGCAAGCGCTTTGACGGGGCTCTTAAGGGATTAGGAGGCTGCCCGATGGCCAAAGACGACCTCACCGGTAATATGCCCACGGAACGGATGATCTCCTTTTTTAAAGAATCGGTTCCTGATTTTTCCATCAATTGGATTGAATTGGAGAAAGCGATGAAGATGGCTGACAGGCTGTTCTATTCATGATGCCGCAGAAAATCCAGGATATACTGCTGTTCCATGGACTTTAATTCCTGAAGTAATCTTCCTGCCGGTTCCCAACAATCGGTACTGGAATATACCTGGCCGTCAATCTGGCTTACCGGGCGTATTTTTTTTGTGGTGGAAGTCAGGAAAACGGATTTGCAATGAAGGGCTTCCTGCAGGGACAAGGGCCTTATCTCCACCTTCATGAATGGTTTGGCGAGGTGGATGATATGGGCGCGGGTCACCCCGGCAAGGATCCCTTCGGATGGCGTCACGAGGATATTATCATAGGTCACTGCAAAAAGATTAGCCCTGGAAGTCTCTGAAATCCATCCATCGTGTACATATAACAAATCGTGAAAACCTGCTGCCTTGCTTTCATTCCAGTGTATCAGAGGCACCAGGTAATTCAGCGATTTTACTCCGGGTGTTTCCCGCACATAATCAATGGTTTTTAACCGGAACGGTTTGACATCCCCTTCTTCGGCTACCGGGAATATCAAATCGCCGGCGAGGATCATCAACCGATGTGGTCCATCAGGGTCAAATCCGTTGGAAGAGATGCCGCCGGTAAGGATTATTTTAATGGTTCCGGTGACCATTTTATTTCTTGCGATCAGTTCAAGAATGAGTTTTCCCATCTCTTTTATCCCGTAAGGGCAAACCAGGTTTACCTGTTTTGCGGAGTTTAAAAAACGGGTCAGGTGCTCCTGGAGGAATACGGGGACGCTTTGGTTCACGGTAAAAAAATCAAACACTCCATAACCGCGAAGAAAACCGAGATCAAAAACCGGGAAGACAGCCTGGGATTCAGGTACGATCTCTCCCTGTATAAAGTGGTATTTCATGCTAACCGATGTTTGGTAATTTTAATTGATTTGATTTTGTTTGATAAAAATGATAAACGGCCGCAGCCGCTGCAAGGTATTTGTCTCCAAGGTCCGGTGGGTATAATATATTATCCAATTGCTGGTCGAGAAAACCGGTAGACAGTTCGCCGGCAATCACGGCAGGGTGTTCCAGCACGTGGATACCAAAAGGAATGGAGGTTTCAATCCCTTCAATAATGAATTGTTCAAGGGCTTCTTTCAGGCGTTCCATGCAGCAAAAACGGTCCTGGTCCCAGGCGATCAGCTTGGCGATCAAAGGATCATAAAATACCTCCACCACACTGCCTTTTCCGTATCCCGAATCGATCCGGGTATGGGGAAGGACCGGAGGCAGGTAGGCCGTAATTTGACCGGTTGAAGGCATAAATCCCTGGGTGGGATCTTCGGCATAAATGCGCCACTGCATGGCGTGACCGCTTGACCGTATATCCTCCTGGTTGAAAGGCAGTGGCCTTCCCAGGGCAATTTCGAGCTGAAGATCCACCAGGTCCAGGCCGGTGAGCATTTCGGTGACCGTATGCTCAACCTGGAGGCGGGTATTCATTTCCAGAAAATAATATTTTTCCTCTTTGTCCACGATAAACTCAACGGTACCGGTATTGCTGTACCCGCAGGCCTGGGCAAGGCGAATGGCATCATTCCGGATGGCTTCCCGGGTCCTGTTGGAAATAAATAAACAGGGGGATTCCTCCATCAATTTCTGATGCCTTCTCTGGAGGCTGCATTCCCGCTCCGGGAATGCAATACAATGACCCAGGTGGTCAGCCATGATCTGAACTTCAATATGCCTGGGATTTTCAACGTATTTTTCAATAAATATGCTGTCGTCCGCAAAAGAAGCCTTTGATTCAGCCCTGGCCCGGGTGATGGCCTCGACGATTTGGGCTAGATCTTTTACGACCCGCATACCTTTGCCTCCACCGCCTGCGGCTGCCTTGATCATCAGTGGAACGCCAACTTGCATAGCCATGGCAATGCCCTCCTGATCGTCCCGGATGGGACGGTGATAGCCGGGGACCATGGGAACATTCAATTGTTCGGCCATCTGTTTTGCAGCAATCTTGCTGCCCAGTTTTTCCATGGCCTCCGCTCCAGGGCCCACAAAGACCAGGCCTGCTGCTTCAACAGCTCTCACGAATTCGCTTTTTTCACTCAGAAAGCCATATCCCGGATGAATAAAGCCGGCCCCAGATTTTTTTGCGACTTCAAGGATGGCCGGGATATTCAGGTAACTGTCTTTTGCAGGCGCAGGCCCGATGCAGTAAGCCTCGTCCGCATGGGCCAGGTGCAGGCTGTGCCGGTCTGCTTCAGAATAAACGGCTACACATTTCCAGCCTTTTTTCCTGGCTGTACGGAAAATGCGGATGGCAATCTCCCCGCGGTTGGCTACCAGCAGTTTTGGCATAAGCGGTTAAAATACAATATCTTTCCTTTCCATTCACATCAGCTATGGATTCCAAAAAAATATTTGACCCGCCGCCGGAATGGGTTGCCTCGTCCAATTTGACCGGATACTTGGCCTGGTTAAAAAAAAACAAGGGCCTGGCATTTTCCGATTACGATTCTTTAAGGCAATGGTCGGTAAGCCAATTGGAAGACTTTTGGGCGAGTATTCTGGAATATTTCAATGTACAATTTACCGGCAGCTACCAGCAAGTGCTTTCGTCCCCTACTATGCCGGGCGCCAAATGGTTTGAAGGAATTCATCTCAACTATGGTGCCCACCTCACCCGTCACCAGGCCCTGGATGGTACTGCCCTTATAGCCTGCAATGAGTCGGGCCTGATCCGTCCTTATTCCTGGCAAAAAATCCTAAAGGAAGCTGCGGCGCTGCAAAGGGTATTCAAACGGTATGGGTTTGGTCCCGGGGACCGGGTGGCTGCATATCTGCCCAATATTCCAGAAGCGTCCATTGCCCTGCTGGCCGTCGTGGCCAGTGGCCTGGTTTGGTCCTCCTGTTCCCCGGAGTTTGGCAGTGCCAGTGTCATTGACCGGGTGAGCCAGATCCAGCCCAGGGTGCTTATTGCGGTTGATCATTACCGTTATTCGGGAAAGTTGTTTGATCGCAGGGCAGAGCTCTCAGCCATTGTGGATGCACTGTCTTCCATCGAATTATTGATCATGGTGGATCCTTTGTCAGGAGAGGTCCCGGAACCAGGAAGTTCTTCTAAGGTTTTATGGGCAGACCTGATCCGGGAGGAGGGCGAGCATCCTCTTGAATATACGCAGTTGCCTTTTGAGCATCCGATGTGGGTCCTGTATTCCTCCGGGACTACCGGGCTCCCAAAGGCGATTACGCATTCCCAGGGTGGGATGTTGCTGGAACATCTTAAATATATGCATTTCCATAACGATGTCCGCCCGGGAGAACTGTTTTTCTGGTATTCGACCACAGGTTGGATGATGTGGAATTATCTTCATACCAGCTGGCTTGCCGGCGCAATTCCGGTGCTTTACGATGGCCATCCGGCTTTCCCGGGGATTTCAACTCTTTGGAATCTGGCCCGTGACCTTGGAATACACCATTTCGGCACCAGCGCTCCCTTTATCCACGCCTGCATGAAAGAAGGATTGGTTCCACCGGATTTGCCTGTACTCAGGAGCATCAGCAGCACCGGATCCCCACTGAGTGAAGAAGCCTACGACTGGCTTTATCATCGTATAGGGCATCCGTTTTATCTCTGGTCCATGAGCGGGGGCACCGATGTCTGTACCGCATTTGTGGGAGGTTGCCCTTTGCTTCCGGTTTATAAAGGGGAAATTCAATGCCGTGCCCTGGGCTGTGACCTGCGGGTGTTTGATGAATACGGTCATGAACTTTGGAATGAAGTCGGAGAATTGGTCATTGTCAAACCCATGCCATGCATGCCCATTTATTTTTGGAACGATCCCGGTGGTCATAAATATCACGAAGCTTATTTTGAGGTATTTGCCGGGGTTTGGAGGCATGGGGACTGGATACGATTAACTTCCCGGCAGGGCATAGTCATTTCCGGGCGTTCGGATACCACGCTAAATCGTCTTGGCGTTCGGATCGGTACTGCTGAAATTTATTCAGCCCTCCAGCAATTGGAAGAAGTAGAGGATGGCCTGATCATTCATATAGACCGGAAATCGGGAGAGGCCTACATGCCCCTTTTTGTCAAGTTAAAACAAGAACGATTGGATGATCAATTATTGAAAAAAATCCGGGCGGCCATCAGGAACCACTGTTCGCCTCGCCATGTCCCGGATGAAATCATCCAGGTCAAGGAGATCCCCTATACGCTGAGCGGGAAAAAAATGGAAAATGCGGTAAAAAAAATTTTTCAAGGCAAGGAGGTGGCCCAGGTAGCCTCCCCGGGAGCCATGCGTAACCCGGCAAGCCTGGATGAATACCTGGAAATCAGAAAATCGATGAAAGAAGTCTCCTGACGTGGGCATGTGGATCAGTATCAGGACTTTTAAATAAACCCGGAAATCCATACTTTGAAGTTGGAAATGACCAGGCGACCTCAAATACTCACCATCGAATCCCTGGAGAAGTTTGAGCGGGTGATCAACAGGGACTTCAGGCCCTATGACATCAATATGATGGTCATGCCGGGCACACTCGAAGACAAACATAAAAACTGTGAGTCCATTCCTGCGTTGCGAAGGCAGTTCAACCTGGTTTACCTGCTTCTCGGTGGAGAACACGATGTCAAACTTGGAGCGGAACACACCCAGCTCAGGGACAATGACCTGGTGATCGTGCCGGAGAATACGGTATATGCAAGCGACCGTATCCGGGATTGTACCGGGTTTTGCATTCATTTTAAAACGGAATTTCTCCAGGCCTTGATGTCGCGGCCTTTATCGGAAGAATTTCCTTATTTCCAGATGGATGCCCTGCACATTCTCAATCTCAGTCCGGCTGAAAGTTTGATCATTCGTCAATCCTTCAAAAACATCATCGCTGAATACGAACGTTTTTCACCGGAGAAGGAGTACATTCTTCGCAATCTGATTCTGATCCTATTGTTGCGGGTACGCGAAATTTACAGGACCCATTCAAAAACCATCCGTCAAAATACAAGCCGCCCGGAACAATTGGCCACCCGGTTCAAACAACTGGTTGAAAAACATTTCAGGACAGATCGGAATGTAAGTGATTATGCCGCCCGGTTGGGTGTTTCTTCCGGTCATTTGTCCGACCTGGTAAAAAGGACCACCGGGCGGTCACCCCGGGAAGTAATCCAGGACATGCTGCTTCTTGAATCAAGAGTGCTTCTTGCAGCTACCGATAAGACCCTGTCTGAGATCGCCGGTGAATTAAACTTCCAGGACCTGGCCCATTTTTCCCATTTTATAAAAAAACGGACCGGGCTTTCCCCACAAACATTCCGTAAAAAATTATCAAGCTGAGAAAAAGGGAACCATAAGTTGTACCTGTACGGGTATAGACGCTATATACAAAGAATGCCGAAGTTTCTACAAGTCCTGCGCGGGGTATTCCGTTCAACTTTGTACCATTCATTCATTCCTAAAAAATCATAAATTATGAAAACAAAAATTTTATTGCTGGCCATGATCGCGGTATTCTTTACGGCTGCGAGCACCTTGCACCCGGGCGTTGGTAAAGCCGAACACAAGAGCTTTGCGCATCCGGAAGAGGTCAGGACCTTCCCGCTCGGGAAGCTGGAACTTTTAAAACTGGGCGGTGCCATGATTGGAAGAGCTACTTTTCAGCCCGGATGGAAGTGGTCCACCTCACTGAAAGAGTCTTCAGGAACCAAAAGTTGTGAGGCACCCCATTACCAGTATCATGTAAGCGGGGTCCTGCGCATCGTCATGGACGATGGTACCACTTTTGACTGTAAAGCGGGCGATATTTCATCCCTGCCCATGGGGCACGATGCCTGGGTGGTGGGCAAAGAACCCGTTGTAGTCATTGATTTCCAGGGTATGGTGGATTATGCCAAAATGAAATCCGAGTGAGGCACCAGCTTCGGAACGGATGAATGGAGAAGCTGTCTATCCGGGCAGCTTCTCTGTTCTTTGCGAATTTAAAAAGCACCCCAAAGGATACGAATACTCCAGATGACGACGATGGTACCCAGCAGAATAAAAGCGGTCTTTCGGGGTATCTTGCCAATCAACAGGGCAGCCAGCGGAGCTGCCAGAAGACCACCGATGATGAGGCCAATGATCGTCTTCCAGTGGCTAAGCCCGAGCAGGGAAAAAAAGGTCAGGGCACTGGCCATCGTCACAAAAAACTCCGTGAGGCTTACCGAACCTATGACATATTTGACGGTCCGGCCGCGGCTTACAAGAGTGCTGGTAACCAGGGGGCCCCAGCCACCCCCTCCAAACGAATCGAGAAAGCCCCCAAAGCCGGCCAGGGTCCGGTAATACCTGAATTTTCGTTTGGGGCGTGGAGGCTGGAAAGCATTAATAAAAAATTTGATGCCCAAAAACAAGGTATAGGTGGCGAGCAAGGGCCTGAGCCACTTAAAATCGGAATTCCCAAAAAATACCAGGAGGAGAGCTCCCAGGATGGCACCGATCACACCTGGAACGACCAGAGCTTTAAACAGTTTCATGTTTACATTTCCAAACTTATAATGACTATAACCCGAGGCGCCACTAGCAAATATTTCTGCTGTGTGGATGCTACCGCTGATCGCCGCGGGGCTGATGCCTGAAGACAACAAGACGATGGCGCTGGTCACCCCATATCCCATTCCCAACGAACCATCTACCAACTGGGCCAGAAAACCGGCGAGTACCATGATGTAAAAACTCCTGTCCAGGCTGACCACCCAGTCCGCACCTCTCCCGGAGAGCTCGCGCAGGTTGATTTCAGAAAATAGAAAATAACCGATCAACATGGATGCAAAAACCAGCAAGGAGATGCTCGCCATTTTTTTCCACCTTCTGGCTGCCTTATCGTATTTCTGTTCCACCATGACCCGTGTGATCTCATTCAGGGTTTGGGTCTTATACTCAAAATCACCCTTCAGGGATTTGCGGATGGTATTGAGATTCAGGATCACCTCATCCAGGCTGTCGGGCAGAGCCGTTTTGAGCATTTCTTTTATTCGTTTGGCCGCAGTAGGCGACATGCCATTGGTGGAAATGGCCAGTTTGAGCTGACCTTTCTGAACAATGCTCGAAAGATAAAAATCACAGAGTTCAGGAGTGTCGGCCGTATTGACCAGGACTTTTTTTGTCTGGGCTAAAGACCGGATATGGCGGTGTAGTTCAGGATGATCCGTGGTCAGAAAGGCCAGTTCCTTGCCGTCCAGGTCTGAATCTTCAAAGGGCCTGTTGACCAAAACACAATTTGGTTTATCTGCAGTGAGCATTTTGACCGCGTCGAGGATCCTTGGGGCCACCAGGGTGATTCGTGCCCCGGGAGAATTGCTCAGGATGGAGTTGAGTTTCTCCAGGGCAACGTTTCCACCCCCGACGACCAGTACATTCAGTTCATCCAGTTTCAGGAAAACCGGGTACAGGACATTTCGGTCAACTTGTTTGGTGGTGGTGGTCATATTTGCCAATCGACTTGATGAATAAGAATTGATATACCATTTGGTTGTATTGGGGGCGGATATGGTAATGGATGCCCAGGGTGATCCGGTATTGCCATGAAGGGTTAAAACTCAACCAGGTAAGCAGCCGGAGTTGATCCATGGTCAACATGTTTTTATCGAGAGCGGCCAAGTATTCCAAGGCCGGAGACAGGAACCACCGTTCCTGAAATTTCCATTGCAATACGATTTGATAACGCCCGCGGTGTTTGAGGTGGGCTTCTCTTTGGCTCGTGGATTGCATGAATCTTTGTTCCACGCGGAGGCGGTGCAAAAGAGCGAAGCTTGAAGAAAGGGCCTGGGTATTTGCTATTTCTTCATGGATCCTGAATTCAATGCCAAATTCGGTTTCTCTCTCGTCAAGGGATTGCCGGGTATTAAAAAATGACAGACCGGTGGCCAGGCTTGTATTGGCAAAGGCATGATACCTCAGGCTGAACCTGGCGAAATGCTGATAGCGCATGAATGAGGAGGTGAAGGTGCGGTAGCCAAATTCATTGCTCCACTCCATCTTATTTTTCAGGTGAACGAGTACATTGATGCCAAACCATTCCGCCGGGTGCGCAGTCTGACCCCTGGCAACCGTTGTTATTAAGATTGGGATGATAAAGGTCAGAAACTTCATGGATGATGCCGCTTAGAAGTCAACATTTTCCAGCCAGGATTTAGCATAAGGAGCCGCATAGGATATGATGATATCCGCTCCGCTGCGTTGAAGGGCTGCCCATACCTCAAGATGGGCTTTTGCCCTGTCCACCACACCCTGAGCTGCCATTTGTTCAACCGCCGCGTATTCTCCGCTGACGTGGTAGGCGGCAAGGGGGATGTTTGTTTTTTGTCTTACCGACAGGATCACGTCGGTATAAAGCGCAGCCGGTTTCACCATCAGGATATCGGCTCCTTCGGCCTCATCGCGCAAGGCACATTGAATTGCATCTCGCACACTCAGCGGCGACAATTGATAGGATTTCCGGTCTTTAATGGTCAGGGTTTGATCCGGGGTGGAATGACAGGCATCCCGGAAGGGGCCGTACCATTGCGAACTGAATTTGGCCGAATAACTCATGATTGTGACCTGTTCCAGTGCGTATGCGTTCAACTTTTGCCGGATGCTGCCTACCCGGCCATCCATCATATCGCTGGGGGCCAAACAATCTGCACCGGCTTTGGCCAGTTGGTATGCATATTCACTTAAGATCCTTACGGATTCATGATTCAGGACCTGGTCCCCTTTTTGATTGAGGATTCCGCAATGGCCATGATCGGTGTAGCTGCAAAGACAAATGTCCGTGGCCAGCCAGATCTGGTCGCCAAAGGTTTTTTTTAATCCGGAAACGATGCCAGCAGCGAATGAAAAATCAAAGTGGTCCTTTGTTTTTTTTGCGGGAATTGGAAATAAAAGGAACTTATTTATTCCGGTGGCGAGGGCTGAGGAAATGGCATCAAAGAGGGATTCCCGGGTTTCCGAACAGATTCCGTTCATGTGTTCAATTTGCCGCCGCATGGTGAGGACTTCATCTACGAAGAGGGGATATATAAAATTCCTGTGGCTGATCCTGATTGGATTGACCAGTTCACGGATCCGTTTTCCCAACCTCAGGCGGCGATGATGGACTGGATATAATTTTTCTTCCATTGTTTGAACGAATCTAAGGTAGGAAACAGGATGGGGTGGATTCCGGATTGTTGAAGCAGTTCGGCGGTACGGCCGGGCAGGCAGGCATGGATAAGCCCTTTGCCTGCCAGCTCTTTCACCTGATCAAAATGAGCATAACAATTCCAGAAAATCAGACGGGCCGTTCTGAGTTTGTATTTGTCAATCAGGCTGGATTCATACTTGGTCTCATAAGTGCCCCGGGCATTCCACCCCTTATCGGTCCACCGTTTCGCCGATTCCGTATTGGTCAGGATGAGGACCTCTTCCTGGCTGATCGATAAGGTCGGAGAGGCATATAGGTTCAAGAGCGATTCAAGCCCGAATGAGTCGGCACAGCCTTCCACCCAGAGCCCTTTTTCAGCGAGTGAATACCAGGTGCCGGTGCCGGCCACCCAAATCCGGCCTTGGTCTAAGGTCCGAAGATCAGAAATCCCGTCCAGGGCGTGCCGGTGGGCTATGAAATAGACTGAACTTGCCGGTAACCCGGTTTGAAATATAACCGGTTTACGGAGGGTCCTGAATCCCAGTTCATCGGAAGAAAGGAGGGTGGAAGGATCGAATGCAAAGGGAGGAACCCGAACGCCATACCAATCTTTAAAGGGCCTTTCCTTCTGGTCTGTGCCGGCTGCGTAGATCCATTTTTCATTGCCCATACCGACAGTAGCGACTCCAAATCGCTGGAGGCAGCCGCTGCCGTATTGCCTTGCGGTGTCTTTTTCAGTGGAGCAATCGGCATGCACCACGGGATCAATGATTCGTTGCAGGACCTGGCGTGCAATCGGGTTTTCCGGGTTCGCTTCCACCACAATGGCCCCCTGGCAGGGAGCGGGCACACATTCGATGAGAGGCAGGATCATCCATTTTTTATCCTGCAACAAAAGGCGCACATCGTCCCTGGTTCCCTGGTCCTGCAACATCCGGTTGATACCGGCCGTTGCCAGGATGACACCATCGTACTCACCCGTCCGGAGTTTTTTGAGCCGGGTGTCCACATTGCCTCTGATGGGAAGGCATTGAATTTTTATTTTCGGTCCGGTCTGAGGCAGCGCTTTGGATAAAAATTGTTCGGCCATCAGTTGCCGCCTGAAGGAACAGGTACCTATCCGGACTGGCAGGCCTTTTCGAAGCTTTTCTTCGATATCCCAGTTGAAAATGGCCATATCCCGGATTTCGTCCCGGTCAATGACGGCGAACCGGTTTGATCCAAAAAAATGGTCGCCACTCATGTCTTTAAGGGAATGCACCGCAATATCAGCCCTGCCTGCCTGAAGATCCTCCGCAAAGACCCGGGTAAAAAAATCGACGCCTTCCTGGGTATCAAGGGGAACATCGGGCAATTGATCTCCCAGGCTGTCTTTATATTTTATCTCCACTCTGAGCCTGGGGAAAGCGGATTGGATCTTTTGCCTTGCTATATCGATCTGAATCCTGGATAATTTAGAATCTCTCCCGGTGAGCACGATGGTGCGGTCCAGGACCTGGTCGAGGGCCAATGTCAGTTGACGAATATCTTCTTCCGTATGCCTGGGTGTGATGGTGAGTCGAAGACAGGCCGCTCCCTGGGGTACAGTCGGGAAATTGATCGGCTGAAGATAATGACCAAAGGAATTCAGAAGGTTTTCACTCCATTGCCTGCATCGATCTTCATGGCCTATTCGGAGATGTGTGATATGACTCTGGACCCCGGAATAGGGAATGGCGTGAAGGTCGAGTTGGGCTCGCAGACGATGAACATTGACAAAAAAGGCCAGCCGGAGTTCCGGATGCTTGCGAATATGCCTTATGCTGGCCGTGGCGGCCGCGCAGACAGCGGGTGGCAGCGAAGTGGTAAAAATGAATCCCGGTCCAAAACTTCTTATTAAATCCACCCATGTGGTGGAAGCGGCTATATACCCTCCGAATGCACCGATCGCCTTGGAGAGGGTCCCGTTGATAAAATCAATTTGGTCCCGGACGCCCAGTTCTTCCGACATGCCAGAACCTTCCGGCCCATATAAACCGACAGCATGCACTTCATCAATATAGATAAGGGATTGATATTTTTTGGCCAGGCCGACGATTTGAGTGACTGGGGCGACGGTGCCAGATATGCTGTAAACGGATTCAAAGACCACGAGGTGCGGTACCGAAGGGGGTATCGAACGGAGAATTTCCTCCAGGTGGTCCAAATCGTTGTGCCTGAAGATGTATTTTTTATTAGGTACGGCCCGCATGCCTTCGATCAGGGAGGCATGGTTTTCTTCATCCGAAATAAATACAAGTTCCGGCAAGAGCCTGCCGAGGGTGGACATGGCAGTTTGGTTAGCCTGATAGGCCCCATTGAACAGGAGGGCGGCTTCTTTCCCATGCCAAGAAGCCAATTCCATTTCAAGCTCCTGATGGCGCCGGGTAGTCCCTGCAATATTCCGGGTACCTCCGCTTCCCGCCCCTGTATCCCTGATGTTTTTCTGAAAGACTTTCAGCACTTCCGGGTGAGTACTCATGGCCAGGTAATCGTTTCCGCACCAATTGATGGCCGTTTTTACCTGCCCGTGATTGTCCGTATAGCGGAATTGAGGAAACGTATCTGCATTTTTTTCGATACCTAAAAAATAACGGTATGTGCCACTTGTTTTCAGTTCCAGCAGTTTATTTTCTGCCCAGTCCTGATAATCAAAATGGGCAATGGGATCGGGAGGATGTGGAGGCTTCAATGGCATGGATTTTATCAGGAGGCGACCAGTTCAGGATGATGGTAGATAAAGTCCCCGAAGGATGAATATTTCTTTTTGCTTGCAGCGTATTTTTTAAAGAGCGGATCCAGAAGGGCAATGATCCTGTCTTCATCCACGTTCTCATATTTTTTATCATTCAGCCTTTCACCAAGGCGGTCACCGCCAAGATGGAGGTTGTAATGTCCATAAGAGGTGCCGATGAGCCCGATTTCTGCCAGGTAGGGCCGTCCGCAGCCGTTTGGACAACCGGTCATGCGTATGGAGATCGGTTCCTTTTCCAGCTTATATTTTTTGAGCAGGGGTTCCAGTTTACTGATTAGGGTGGGGAGGTAACGCTGTCCTTCGGCGAGCGCCAGCGGGCAGGTGTTCAGGGCCACACAGGCTATCGCATTTTGACGCATTGGGATGGCTTCCTCCGTGTGCTGAATGAGATCGTATTTTTTAAGGATGAGTTCAATCGCCGTTTTGTCTGAAGGATGGATGTCGCTGATAATGACTTTCTGATTGGCCGTAAACCTGAAATTGGCTTTCCCGGTCTGAGCCACTTCGTACAAGGCGGTTTTAATAGACCTGTTTTCATCCGCTATCCTTCCATTTTCGACGAAGAGGGTATAATACCAGTTGCCTTCATGATTCTGGTGCCAGCCGAAATAGTCTGTGCGTTCGGTAAAGGAAAAAGGCTTCGCAGGTTCAAATTCAAATCCGCATCGTTTTTCAACTTCCGCCTTGAACACCTCCAGGCCCATGCGGTCAATGGTATACTTGAGGCGGGCTTGTTTGCGGTCGGTGCGGTTGCCATAATCCCGTTGCACCGTGATGATTTCATAAACTGCCTTCAGGATCTTTTCTTCTGAGGCAACAAAGCCGATGACGGTCGCCAGCCTGGGATAGGTGTCGGCATTGCCATGGGTCGTGCCCAGTCCGCCACCGATGGCCACGTTGAATCCCAGCAGTTTGTCCCCGTCGATGATAGCGATCAGGCCGATGTCGTTTGCAAAAACGTCGACATCGTTGTTGGGTGGGATGCCAATCGCGATTTTAAACTTCCGGGGCAGATACCGGTTTTGGTACAAAGGATCGGTTTCCTCTTCTTTATTGGTAAGCGCTTCGCGGTCGAGCCAGATTTCATAGTATGCATTGGTCTTAGGAAGAGCGAGGGTGCTGATTTTATCTGCAAAAGCAAATACTTCTTCGTGGGCCCTGCTTTGTTTGGGGTGGGCGCTGCAAATCACGTTGCGATTGACATCCCCGCAGGCGGCGATGCTGTCCAGCCTTTGAGTGGCAAAAGCTTTCAGCGTCGGTTTGAGGTGTGATTTTAAAATGCCGTGCAGCTGGATGGTCTGGCGGGTAGTGATTTTGATTACCCCGGTGCTGTGATCACCGGCGATATGATGAAGGGCAATCCATTGGCCCGGGTTGAGAAAGCCGCCCGGAAGCCGGAGCCGGATCATATAAGAATACAACCATTCCAGTTTTTTTTGCGCGCGGCTTTCTCGGAGGTCCCGGTCATCCTGCTGGTACATGCCATGGTGTTTGATCAGGGACTGGTCGTCTTCTCTGAGCGCTCCGGTCAGCTGGTCCCCGAGGCTCTCCACCAGGGTGCCACGCAACCCGTCGCTTTTCATTTTTATTTTTTCGACCGGGGTTAAATTCGGTTCGCCGGTTTTTGGATCGCTCATGTTTAATGGTTTATCGGGTTATCAATATACATCGGCTTTGTATTGTCCGGATTCTTTGATCTCATTCCACCAGGCTTCCGACTCGGGAGCGCTTTTCCCACTGTGGGTGTAAATAATGTCAATCCAGGCTTTCTCTACATCTTCGCTCATAGGGCTACGGGTTCCGCTGACAAAGACATGGGCACCCTTCCTGAGCCATTCGTAAAGTTCTTCTCCCTTTTCCCTCATTCGATGCTGGACATATTGTTTTTCTTTCTGGTCCCTGGACCAGGCGAGGTCGACCTTATGAAGAACTCCCGTACTGGCATATTGCTGGATCTCAGTCTGGTAATAAAAATCAGAAACAAAATGCTGTTCCCCGAAAAGGAGCCAGTTCCTTCCAGAAGCACCCGAGGCGTCGCGGTCTTCGATGAAGGCACGCATGGGGGCAATGCCTGTGCCGGGGCCAATCATAATGATGTCTGTGTCCGTGGAAGGGAGGCGGAAAGACTTGTTTTTATGGATATAGAATTCGATGGGCGTCCCTTCTTCAAACTCGTTGAGTTGTTCACTGCACAGTCCAAAGCGGCCTTCACCGTTGACCTCGAAAGCGTTTTTCCCAACCAGGATGTGGATTTCGAATTCCCTGGCCTGAGGCGAGGAACATATTGAATACAATCTGGGCAATTGTTCGGTGAGATGTGCAGTGAATTCTATGAACTGCCGGCTGTTTCGCACGGGATAAATTTTCATCAAATCCAACAGGTCCATCCGCACCTTGGGAATTTCATGTCCGGTCAGGTCCGCATATTTCTGAACCTGGGATTCTTTCAGGTAACAGATATTAAAAGTCTGGGTAAGCAGGCTGGACAGGGTATAGGCGGATCCTTTGTAGGGCACGCTGAGATTGGAGTCCACCTGTACCAGGGAGAGCAATTCTTCAACGGTAGACTTCCTGTTTTTGGGAAACACCCCGAGCGCGTCCCCCGGTTCATAAAACACAGGTTCCAGGGTATGGATCTCCAAATGATGCGTTTCCTTGGCGGAGGTATGCCCATTGAGGTTGATGTTGGTTTTGATGATGCCGGAATACCATTTTTTTGAATGGGGCGCTTTTTTGGGAGGAGCTGCTTTTTCTGGCGGCACAGCTGATGGGAAGGAATTAAGATAAAGCTGGAACCAATTGTTCGCTTCATCCTGGTAATCGATGTCGCATTTCTGGATAGGGAAGGCCGAAGTAGCCCCCAATGCCAACAGCCGGTCATGCACATCTTCTCCGGCTTTGCAAAAAAGGGGATAAGATGAATCGCCCAAAGCCAGCAAGGCAAATTCAAGGTTGGGGTATCGGGTACCGGTTTCCATGAGAAAGTCATAGAATTTTTTAGCCGCGGGAGGAGGGTCCCCGTCCCCATGCGTGCTCATGATGATGCAGAGCTGTCTTTCCTGGGCCAGTTCCTCCGGTTTATAGACATCCATGCCGCTGACTTTGACCTTGCCTCCTTGTTTTTTGGCCAGCGCGGTGAATTCAAGCGCCAGTTTTTTCGAATTGCCGGTATCGGTCCCGTAGAGAATCGTAAACTTTTTGGAAGGCTGAGCAGGTTCCTTTGGCGCAGTGCCCGCGGAGGATATGAGCCCGGCAATATAACCGTTGATCCAGATCAGTTCTTCCTTGGTGGTCTTTTCTATAAAATCATTTAGCGTACGGAGCCTTCCTTCAGATAACATGCAAAAAATTATTTAAGGTTGGGGGAATGGATTCGTCCTCTGTTTTGGTACCGGGTGGATGTGACCGCATGAAATCGGGTTGGATGTGGTTCAAAATTTTGCCTATCAGGACCAGTGCCGGCGAAGCGAAAGACAAGCCTTTCGTTTTGTCCAGGAACTGACCCAGGGTATGCACATGGTTGATTTGATCTTCCAGGGTTGCCCTTTCAATCAGGGCAAATGGCAAGTCCGGCTCAGCACCGGCCTCCAAGAATCCGCGGATCAGGAAGGGAAGGGTTTCCACCGACATATAAAAAGCTAAAGTTTCTTCCGCATTGGCCCATGCATCAAAGTCATCAGGGCCCGGTTGTTGTCCTGCTGCAAGGCTTAGGATCCGCAGGCCGGGAGCCAGGGTTCTTGCCGTCAGGGGAATACCCAGGCTGGCTGCGGCGCCTGATGCGGCGGTAATGCCCGGGATGATCTCATAGTAAATTGAGCGGTTTTGTAGAGTTTGTATTTCATCAAAAGCGTTGCTGTATACAGACACATCGCCCCCCTTGAGCCGCAATACCATTTTACCAGTGAGGGCATATTCTACGAGAAGCCGGTTGATCTCATGCTGGGGAAATGAATTTTTTGAATGTCCCTGCTTACCTACCTGGACAATGGTGGCCTGGCTGTTTGCATGTCTTTTTAAAATTTCCGGATTCACGAGCCGGTCGACCAGGATGACATCAGCTGTTTTGAGGGCTTCGGCCAGCCTGACCGTGATGAGGTCCGGATCCCCGGGACCTGCACCTGCAAGAATGACATTCGCTATTTGTTTGTCCATGCTTCAGTTAGTGGTTTCAGCGGCCTGAGGATGCAGGAAAAGGACGGCTGCCACGGTCCGGTTGCTGGTCTCATCGATCAGGATGGCGCTGCCCGTGGCCTTGGATTGTTCGTAAGTATCATAAGCAAGCGGCCCCGCAGTCTGAAGGCGAATATGGGCCACCTGGTTGAGTTCCAGTTTTTCAACTCCGGTTTCGTGATCCAGGGTATTGACACTGATCCGGTAGGCAATTTCCCGGACTGCTGCCTTGATCAGCCTGCTGTGTTGCTGAAGCAGGTATTTATTGCCCGTAATCAGTGGTTTTTCATCCATCCAGCAAATGACAGCTTCATGGCTTTTGGTGACCAGGGGCTCTTCACCTGCCTTTACGATGAGATCCCCCCGGCTGATATCCAGGTCATCTTTGAGATGGATCACGGCAGGGTGGCCTGGCTCTACCTGGTCCACTTCATGTCCGTGATGTTCTATTTTTACAATACTGCTGGCCAGTCCTTGCGGAAGCACAATCACCTCATCCCCTTTTTTAAACGCTTTGCCGGATACCTGGCCGGCATAACCCCGGTAGTCGTGTAACTCTTCCGTCTGAGGGCGGATGACATATTGTACCTGGAATCGGGCTTGCTGCAGTTTGTCTCCGCGTTGTATTTCTATTTCTTCAAGCAGGGGCAAAAGGGCAGGCCCGTCGTACCAGGGCATGGTGGAGGAAAGGTTTACTACATTGTCCCCGTTCAATGCGGAAATGGGTATAAAATGGACTTCTTCAAGGCCGAGTCTGGAGGCTACTTCCCGGTAATCCCGGACGATTTCAAAGTAACGGTTTTGATCAAAGTCCACCAGGTCCATTTTATTTATGGTGACGACCACGTGTGGGATTTTCAAGAGGGAAGCGATGATGGAATGCCTGCGGGTTTGTTCGATCACGCCCTGTCTGGCATCGATCAGGAGGATCATGAGTTCTGAATTGGATGCACCGGTAACCATATTGCGCGTGTACTGGATGTGGCCCGGGGCGTCTGCAATAATAAATTTTCTGCGAGGGCTGGAAAAATAACGGTAGGCCACGTCTATGGTGATCCCCTGCTCCCGCTCCGCGCGCAGCCCATCGGTAAGCAAAGCCAGGTCAATCTGGGTGGTCTTCCTGGTTTTGGAGATCTTTTCAAGCTGTTCGATCTGGTCGATCCAGATATTTTTACTGTCATAAAGAAGGCGTCCGATGAGGGTGCTTTTGCCGTCATCCACACTTCCCGCTGTGATCAATCTGAGTAATTCCATCGTTCCTGGTACTTGACTGGGCTTTTAAAAATAACCATTGATTTTACGGTCTTCCATGGCGGCTTCGGTTTGTTTATCGTCGATGCGGGTTTCTCCACGTTCCGAAATGCGGCTGGAAAGGATTTCCTCGATCACTTCATTGAGGGTCGCCGCATGCGATTCGACGGCTGCGGTACAGGTCATGTCCCCGACGGTACGGTACCTTACCTTTTTGATGTACCGGGTATCACTTTCCTCCAACGTGATGAAAGGAGAGACGGCAATGAGCTGGCCCTCGTGGGAAATGACTTCACGTTCATGGCTGAAATAAATGGCCGGCAGGGGTATGTTCTCCTGGCGGATGTAATTCCAGACATCGATTTCAGTCCAGTTGCTGATCGGAAAAACCCTGACATTTTCCCCTTTGTGGATCCTTCCATTAAAAATATTCCACAATTCCGGCCGCTGCAATTTCGGATTCCACTGGCCAAATTCATCCCGGACCGAAAAGATCCTTTCTTTCGCCCTTGCTTTTTCTTCATCGCGGCGGGCTCCTCCCAGGCAGGCGTCGAATTTGAATTCTTCGATGGTATCCAGAAGGGTATGGGTCTGAAGCCAGTTGCGGCTGGCAAACTTGCCCTTTGGTTCGGTGAGGTTTTTTTCGCGAATGGTATCCTCCACTTTACGTACGATCAGCCTGGACTGAGTTTGCGCGGCGAGTGCATCGCGGTAATCCAGGGCTTCCTTGAAATTATGCCCGGTATCAATATGAACCAGGGGGAAGGGGATGGGTGCGGGACTGAAGGCTTTGAGGGCCAGGTAGACCATGGTGATGGAATCTTTTCCTCCGCTGAACAGCAAGGCCGGCCTTTCAAACTGAGCAGCCGTTTCCCTCATGATATATATACTTTCTGCTTCCAGCTCTTTGAGGTGATCGATATGGTACTTGCTCATTGTAGTTAGGGTTTGGTTGAATCGGAATGGACATGCAAACCGCATTCTTTATTTTTATTCATTTCCCACCACCAGCGTCCTGCGCGGAAATCTTCTCCCGGCCGGATCGCCCTTGTGCATGGAGCACAACCGATGGATACAAAACCTTTATCGTGAAGCGGGTTGTAAGGAATTTGGTTTTCCGCAATGCACGCTTTTACCTGATCATGGGTCCAATGGAGCAGGGGGTGGTATTTGATGATGCGGTTGGCTTCATCCCATTCTACGGGTTTCATATCGCTCCGGTCGGGTGAGTGTGCCGCCCGGATGCCGGTGATCCAGAGCGCTTGGCCACGCAGCGCTCTTCTCAGTGGTTCCACTTTGCGGATATGGCAGCAGGCTTTCCGGTTTTCCACGGATTCATAAAAAGAGTTGGGGCCCCGGGTTTCTATGAAATCCTGCAGGGCTTTGGCATCCGGATGGAAGGAACGAATGGGCAGTTTGTACTTTTCGAGGGTCCTCGACCAGGTGGAATAGGTTTCCGGGAACAGACGGCCGGTATCTAGCGTGAAGGTGCTTGCGGGATGTTCGATTTCATTGAGGTAATGAAAAATGATCTGGTCCTCTTCGCTGAAACTGGTTGAAAAAACGACCTTGCCGCTAAACGTTCGGCAAGCCAGTTGAAGGGCCTGCCGGAGATCCTCCTGCCCAGAAAAAAGTCCGGAGAAGGTTTCGGTCTGCATCGTGTTAACTTCCATGTTTAATTTATAATATTCTGTTTACGGCCGGGAAGGCTTTGTTTTTTATACCGACTTAGTTGATTTTTGGAATGAAAAAGGGAAATGAATAAGGCGGTCGCAATCAATTGCAACAACAGCAACAACAACACGCATGGATGCGGTTTGAACAATCGTTGTGCCTGTTCTTTTTCATTGGTTTTTATTACCGGTGACAAAGATAATACCAAATTTAAACTGGCCATCAGAAATTCCACAAGCCTTGTCTTTTCTAAAAAGTTAAGAAGGTATTAATATTCTCTACCAAATTGCTAGACTATACCGGGTTACTAAGGATAATGACGAAAAACAGCCCTTTAACAAGTCAATAAAATATTCCTTTTTAAATTCGGTCAAGTCCTGGGTATATCCATAGCTTTACCCACGATTAAAAACGAGTTTTTTATGATTTCACCAATCCGGATTTTGATTTTCGCGGGCATCCTCTTCGTCCTTTTTCAATGCAAGCAAGCACCTTCTCCAAAGGTCAGTCAGGAGTCCCTGGGCATGGTCTTGCGTTCTTATACCCAGGGAATCATATCATCGAAGTCGCCTTTGCGTTATGTTTTTACCCAGGATATGGTGGAGGAAAGTGGCGTCGGCAGTCCTGTGGCGGATGGCATCATTAAAATCATCCCGGCCATACCGGGAAAAGCGTATTGGGAGGCCAGGAATGTTTTGATGTACAAACCGGCCAGTCCGTTCAAACCGGGGACCCGATACGAAGTCTCGCTCAACCTGAAATCATTACTGCCCCAAGGGCTTCAGGGGCCTGATGTACTCAGCTATAGCCTAAGGACCCGGGAAAACAGTTTTGCCGTAGCCCGGCCCTCTCTCCAACCCACTCCGGAGGATGAAAATATTTATACGCTGACCGGTACCCTGAATACTTCGGATTTTATGGAGCCGCCCCTGATTGAAAAACTGCTCACCGCCAGCCAGGACAGACAGGCTCTGCGGGTGAGTTGGCAACACGATACCTTCTCCAATACCAGTAACTATGTATTTCATGACATCAAAAGATTGAAGGGCTCCAGCCTGGAATTAAGCTGGGATGGGGCTCCGGCGGATATCCCAAAACAGGGGAAATACGTAGTCCGTGTTCCGGGCCCGGGTGAATTCATTATCCTGGATGCTTATTTTGAAAAAAGCCCTGAATCCCGGATTGTCATTTCGTTTTCTGATCCCCTCCGGGCAAACCAGAACCTGAATGGACTCGTATATCTGAAAAACCAGGCGGGTGACCTCAGGACCGTCACGGATGGCAATAAAATCTACGCCTATACCCCGAAAAACCTGAACGGCGAGCAGACGGTCCTCCTTTCACCGGGCATCCTGGCTTCAGACAATAAAAAGTTGCAGGAAAGTTCCGAGTGGGATATTCTGATCCCGGTCACGGACCCTGCCGTACGGTTCACCGGCCGTGGCACCATCATCCCGCAACACAATGAGATCATACTTCCTTTTGAAGCCGTCGGTCTGAAAGCCATCGATGTGGAAATATTTAAAATTTTTGATCAGAATATCCTTCAATTCCTCCAGGTCAATCAACTGGAGGATGAAAACGAACTTTACCGGGTGGGGAAACTGATCCGTCAGTCCAGGATAGATCTGGCCACCGTAAACCCGCGGGCGGACCCTGGAACCTGGTCACATTATGCCCTTGACCTTCAACCCTTGCTGGAGGCCGACCCGAACGCCATCTACCAGGTCCGTGTTGGATTTAAGCCATCTTATACCCATCTCAATTGTTTGTCGGATTACCAGGAAGAATCCGGCCGGGATACTGGCGATGAATTGATCAGCTTTTATGAAGATAATTTTTACGGGCCCGGGGGTTACTACGAAGGATATGAATGGGAGGACCGCAACGATCCGTGCAAATCGGCCTATTATAATAACGATCACTTTATCTCAAAAAATGTACTGATATCCAACCTTGGCATTATTGGGAAAAAAGCCGATAAAAACCTCTTTGTTGCCGTCACGGACCTGCGCACGGCAGAAGCGCTGCCTGGCTGCACGATTGAGGTTTATAATTTTACTTTAGAAAAAATTGCCCAGTGGACCACCGATCAGCAAGGCTTGGTCAATCAGATCTTGAAAGAGCCGCCCTATGCCGTAGTGGCCATTTACCAGGGGCAAAAAGGTTATTTGCGCATGGCGGATGGGTACAATCTTTCCACGAGCGCATTTGAAGTGGACGGGGACGAAGTCAAAAAAGGCATAAAAGGATTTGTGTTCTGTGAAAGGGGGGTTTGGAGGCCTGGGGACAGCATCCATCTCCGTTTTCTGCTCAACCAGAAAGCGCATCTGCTGCCGGAGGGCCACCCGGTCTCCTTGCAGGTTTACGATGCGCAAAACCGCAAGGTGATCCAGAAAATTTCCAGTGAAAATCTGTCCGGTTTATATTCATTTCCTTTCAAAACCGGACCGGATGCCATTACAGGCAACTGGAGAGCGGTGGTCAAAGCCGGAGGCGTGGAATTCAGCAAGACCCTGAAGATCGAAAGCATAAAGCCCAACCGGCTGAAAATCAACTGGGATGTCGGGGAAGAAATCACACCCGCACAACAAACCGCCGTATTGAAGGCCCAATGGCTCACCGGTCTCAATGCAGGTGGTTTGAAGGCCCTGGTCACCGCCCAATGGAGGCCCTCAAGCGCTACCTGGCCGGGATACAAAGAATTTGTCTTCCAGGACCCTGCGAGGGTCAGTAATGAAAACCCGGTGATTACCCTTTTCGACGGGCCACTGGATGCAGAAGGTAGTTCGTCCATCCCCCTGAGGATCTCCAAAGACTTTAAGCCTGCCGGAAAAATGAATCTCAATTTTAAGATCGATGTCTCTGAACCCGGCGGCGATTTCAGCAGTTTTGCGCATACCGCGCTTTTCCATCCTTACCAGCAATATGCCGGGATACGGCTTCCCCAGGATCCCTGGGGTTACCGCACGCTGGATAAAGGGAAGGCATCCACCATTCAATTTGTCTCCATTGATCCGGCCGGTAAAGGGCAGGCAGGACGTAAACTGACCGTTGGAATTTATCAAATGGACTGGCGCTGGTGGTGGGAAGAGTACGGAGGATCGTATGCATCATACAACAGCAGTGACCATGTGAAAGCCATGCAAAAAACAACCCTCACTACCAATGCCGGCGGACTGGCCGAATGGAAGGTGACGGTCAACCAGTGGGGGAGATATCTTATCCGGGTTTGTGATCCGGTATCGGGGCATTGCAGTGGTGACTTCGCTTACGCGGGCTGGCCTGAAGATGAGTCCAGGAGTTTTGATATGGCAACCCTGCTCCGATTGCAGGCTTCAAAGGAAAAATACCTGGCTGATGAAGAGGTGGAGATCAATATCCCCGCACCTGTGCTTTCCAGGATGCTGATCACCATTGAAAATGGGAGCCAGGTACTGGAATCTTATTGGGCCAGCGTGGATAAAAATCCTTATGTCTTCCGGTTTAAACCAAAGCCGGAGATGTCACCGGCCGTCTATGTACACGTCTCCTTGCTGCAACAGCATGGATATTCAGGCAATGACCTTCCCATGCGCATGTACGGAGTCCTTCCGGTCTATTTCGATCATCCCTCAACCCGCCTGACACCGGTGATCAGGGCCCCGGCGAGTTTCCGCCCGGACCGCAATGAAAGCATTGAAGTTTCTGAAACGGATGGCAGACCTATGGCATATACCCTTGATATTGTGGATGAAGGATTGCTGGACCTCACCAATTACAAGACGCCTGATCCACACCGCCATTTTTTCGCAAAAGAAGCCCTGGGAGTGCGCACCTGGGATGTCTATGATCAGGTGCTGGGGGCCTTTGGGGGCAGGATTGAAAGCGTCCTCAGCATTGGTGGAGATGAAAGTGCCGCAAATTTGAATGATGCCAAGGTAGTCAGCAGGTTCAAATCTCCTGTGATCCATTTGGGCCCATTCCAGCTCAAAAAAGGGGAGAAGAAAAAACACAATATTTCGATTAATAATTATATCGGGTCGGTCCGGGTCATGGTGGTGGCTGCCGGAGACGGGGCCTACGGTCATGCGGAGAAAACCATGCCGGTAGTCAGTCCCCTGATGATCCTGCCCACCTTGCCAAGAGTTTTGAGCATCGGGGAACAGGTGACCCTGCCGGTCAATATTTTTACCTCAAAGGATATCTCCCAACCTGTCATTCTGACGGTCAAAGACAAAAACAACCGGCTCAGATGGGACAGTCCTTCAAAGACGCTATCCCTGGCCGGATTAGGGGAGCGGCTGGAATATTTCACCTTCCATACAGGTGAACGTACCGGTGAAACCACTATCCAGCTCGAGGCTAAATCGGGTGGAGAATCAACAAAACAGGAAATCGAGATTCAAATCAGGAATCCAAATCCTGTGGTTTCAACGGTCAAGAATGAGGTGATCGAACCGGGCCAGTCAAAAACCCTTTCCTTACAGGCTCAGAGTGCATCCAGTCTTCAAAAAGTAAACCTCGAAATAGCCACCCTGCAACCGTTGTCCCTCGGCAAACACCTGGACTACCTGATCAGCTATCCATACGGTTGTGCCGAACAAATCATTTCTGCTGCTTTCCCGCAACTTTACCTCGAGCAGTATGTCACCCTGGATGCGAATCAAAGCAAAGACCTGAAAAACAATGTCGAAAACGCCATCACATCGCTTTCCAGATTCAGTCTGCAGGATGGTTCTTTCACTTTATGGCCAGGACAAAATTACACCAGCGATCATTGGGTGACCAGTTATGCCGGTCATTTCCTCACCGAAGCGGATAAAAAAGGATATGCGGTGCCCCAACACCTCATAAATAATTGGAGGACCTATCAGAAAAAACTAGCCGGTCTTTGGGACCCTGCGCAAAAGGCATTGTATAAAGCCAACCACGGGTTGGACCAGGCTTATCGTTTATACACCCTGGCCCTCTCCGGTGCCCCTGATCTCGGGGCCATGAACCGGCTCAAAGAGTACAATGGCCTTGGAAATAATGCCCGTTGGAGGCTGGCCGCTGCTTATGCTGTTGCCGGACAGTCTGAGGCAGCTAAAAGCATGGTGCAAAGTTCATTCGTGGCAGAAGAATACACAGAATCCGGATTTACCTATGGCAGTGTACTGCGTGACCAGGCCATGGCCCTGGAAACCTGGCTCGAAATCGGTGACCGGACCAAAGCAGCCCAGATGGCCCTGGATCTGAGCAAGCAGCTCAACCAGGAAAAATCCTGGAACACCCAGGCCCTGGCTTATGCCCTGCAGGCTTTGGGTAAATTTCATTCCGAGGCGGCTTCGGGAGCTAAGGCCTGGAGTTTTAAATACAACTACAATGGAGGCGCAAAAACCAATATCAATGCCAGGATGGCATCTGTGCTCATTGACCCGATACGGGAAGGTAAAATACCTGGTACTGTTACGATTGAGAATACGTCCACTCAACCCTTGTTTGTACAATCCACCCAAATGGGGCAGCCCATCAAGGCACCTGAAAGCCGGGTTTCCAATAACCTGAATATGAATATTCAATACCTGTCCAACGATCATCAGCCCATCGATCCAGAGAAACTTAAAAAGGGAGAACTTTTTCTGGTGGAGGTCACGGTCACTCATACCGGTTCAAGGCCAAGGCCTTATGCACACCTCGCATTGAACCATATACTGCCATCAGGCTGGGAGATTATCAACCAAAGACTCTATGGCATATTGCCTGGTGGACAAAATTTTGATTACCAGGATATCCGCGATGACCGGGTTTATACTTTTTTTCAACTTGAACCCGGCAAATCCAAAACGTTTACCATTGAAGCCAGGGCTGCCTATGGAGGCCGCTTCCATCTTCCTGCGGTAGTCTGTGAAGAAATGTATGATGCTTCGATTTATGC
>CAYOPD010000038.1:0-1355 GCA_964405735.1 uncultured Saprospiraceae bacterium
TATACTCCGGCGCAGGTCCGGTTTCCTGTCCGCATCAGCAAGGACAAGCGTTACCTGGTGGACCGGCGCAACAAACCATTTCCCATCCTTGGCCGGACGGCATGGTGCATCCTTTCCCAGCCCGAAAAAAGCTACCT
This sequence comes from uncultured Saprospiraceae bacterium, assembly GCA_964405735.1. Lineage (GTDB taxonomy): Bacteria > Bacteroidota > Bacteroidia > Chitinophagales > Saprospiraceae > JADJLQ01. The sequence goes on from CAYOPD010000038.1 coordinate 138, forward strand.
GTATTTTTTGGAAAATACCTTATCGCATGGGCACAACGCCATTGAGCTTGCGGTGATCGCCCATTGGCCCACGGGCAATCATGCACCATTCAACGGGGAAGGGAAAATGCCGTTTTTGAAAAGACTCAACGGAACGGACTGGGATGGTCAATTAACTTACGGTTCATTGACCCGTGAAGCCCCCGACCTAACCACTCCCAATGAAATATACTGGCGTTTTGTCGACCGTTTTCTGGCCTATTGCGAGTCTAAAGGGCTCCTGGTTTTTATGTTTCCCGCTTATGTGGGATACAACGGAGAGGAGCAGGGATGGATGAAGGAACTGGTCGCCAACGGACCGGAAAAAACAAAAGCCTATGGCGCCTGGATAGCTCAGCGCTACAATCAACGCAAAAATATCGTATGGATGCTGCTCGGGGATATGGGAAAATTCAATGAAGAACAAAAATCAGCCGAGCAGGCCCTCATCGACGGGCTCAAGAGTGTCAAAGGCCAGCAATCCGTCCAATACACGGCCGAATCCCACAGCGGGGAAAACGCTGCGGACAATGCCCAGTTCGGAAAGGAGATGACCCTGAATGGGGTGTACACCTGGGAATTAAAAGTGCCGGTTCCTTACCTGGGGCGTAAAGCTTATGCGCACGAGCCTCCCATGCCAGCTTTCCTGCTCGAGGAACCTTACGATGAAGAAGGCCCCGACGGCAACCATTACAACCCCAATGCCACCCAACCCGTGCGCCGCTTTCAATGGTGGGGCTGGCTGAGCACGATCGGGGGGTATATCTCCGGCAACGGATATGTCTGGCCTTTTATCGACCCTGCGTGGCAGGAGCACCTGGAAACGCAGGGCGCCCAGGACATGAAGAGACTAAATCAATTTATAAAATCGGTAGAATGGTGGAAACTGGTGCCTTCCGGATTGAACGGTATGAAAAACATTATTGCCGATCCCGCCAATAGTGATACATCGGCCGCCTATGTTGCTGCAGCCGCTGCCCGGGACGGATCCTTTTTAGTAGTTTATATTCCGCCTGCTCACCAGGGCAAAATAATGTTGGACCTGACGGTATTGAAAAAACCGGGTTTTGCATATTGGTTCGATCCGGGTGATGGCAGATATATTCCTGTGGATGCATTGCCCGTGACCAATACCGGCACCAGGGAATTTATCCCGCCTGGTAGAAATCATGCAGGGGATGGGGATTGGGTATTGGTGGT
>CAYOPD010000038.1:1455-26795 GCA_964405735.1 uncultured Saprospiraceae bacterium
GAAGATGGTTCAGCCAAGGTGTTTGACCTGGCCAGGATATTTAAAGTGACGGAAGTGACGATCCGGCAGGACCTGGAGAAACTGGAAAAGGATGGTTTGATCGTCCGGGAACATGGCGGCGCTTTCCTCAAAAACGTCAGGGACCTGGTCCAGACCTTCTCCCTGGTGCACCAGGAAAACCTGGAAAAGAAAGCATTGATCGCAGAAAAATGCCTTGAATTCATTGAAAAAGGGGATACCATCATACTGGATTCGGGTTCGACGACAACGGAGATTGCCAAAAAACTGAAAGGATGGAAAGACCTGACCATCATCACCAATGCCCTGAATATCGCCCTCTTGCTCGGCGTGGAACCCGGCATCGAAGTGATCGTCACGGGAGGCGAATTCAAGCCGCCGACCCTGTCACTGACCGGGCAGAAAGCGGCCGACTTTTTTAAGGGCCTGCACGTGCAGAAACTTTTTCTGGCAACAGCCGGGATAACTTTGAAAGCAGGTCTGACTTATCCAAGCATCAGCGACCTGGTCGTAAAAAAGGCGATGATTGATTCCGCCGAAACCACCTTCCTGGTCGCGGATTCCACCAAAATGGGCAAGGCCTCCTTTGCCAGCCTGGGTGCCCTGTCCCTGATCGATTATATCATCACGGATGCAGGCATGGATGAAAAACACCAGCAGGCTTTTAAAGACAATGAAATTGAATTAATCCTGGCAAACTGATCCCGCATGACTAAACACAACGCTTCCACACTCGGCGTGATTTTTGGCAACCGTGATTTTTTCCCGGACCACCTGGTGACCGAAGCCCGCCGTGAAATAATCGAGGTTTTCAAAAAATCGGAGATTAATCCCATCCTCTTGAATGAATCCGATTCAAAACTGGGCGGGGTGGAAAGTTTTGCTGAAGCCCGGAAATGCGCAGACTTGTTCAAACGGCAAGCCGGTGAGATCGATGGCATATTAGTCGTCCTGCCCAATTTCGGAGATGAAAAAGGCGTTGCCGAAGCCATAAAATGGTCAGGCCTTAATGTACCTGTCCTGGTCCAGGCCTATCCGGATGAGCTGTCAAAAATGGACGTAGTCCACCGGAGGGATGCCTGGTGCGGCAAAATATCGGTATGCAACAATTTATACCAGTTCGGTATCCGGTTTACCCTTACGGCGAAACACGTGGTCCATCCCTCCGACGAATCCTTTGCTCGGGACCTCAGGGACTTTTCTGCCATCTGCAGGGTGGTCAAAGGAATGCGGAAGGTGCGCATCGGTGCTGTGGGTGCCCGCCCCGGTGCATTCAATACGGTCCGTTACAGCGAAAAGCTCCTGCAGCGCCACGGTATTTCGGTCACCACCGTGGATCTTTCCGAAATCCTGGGCAATGCATCCAAACTGGCTGCAGACAGCCCCGCCGTGCTGGAGAAACTGGATAAAATCCAAGCCTATGCCTCTACGGGAAAAACCCCCCCGGACCGCCTGGTCCAAATTGCCAAACTCGATGTGGTGCTCGCTGAATTCATGCAGGAAAACGCTCTCGACGCCACGGCCATCCAGTGCTGGACCTCCCTGCAAAAAAATTATGGCTGCAATGTATGCACCAGCATGAGCATGATGAGTGAAAACATGCTGCCCAGTGCCTGTGAAGTGGATGTCACCGGGACCCTGAGCATGTATGCCATGCAGCTCGCCAGCGGCAGCCCCAGCGCCCTGGTTGACTGGAACAACAATTATGCGGATGACGATACCAAAGTGGTCCTGTTTCATTGTGGCAATTGGGCCAAATCCTTTTTACCGGATATCCGGATCAGCACTGCACCGATCATCGGCACATCGGTTGGCACGGAAAACACTTATGGAGCCCTGGACGGGCGAACTCCCGCCATGCCTCTGACCTATGGACGCATCAGCACAGATGATTGCAACGGGGTCATTAAAGCCTATCTCGGCGAGGGTGAACTCACCAATGATCCCTTAAACACTTTCGGAAACCGGGCCGTGGCCAGGATTCACAATTTGCAGGGCCTGATGCAATATGTATGCAGGAATGGATTCGAACATCATGTGGTCATGAATGCAAGCAAGACGGCAGGCATCCTCAAAGAAGCGCTTGGCAATTACCTGGGCTGGGCTGTGCATATGCATGAAAATCTTCAAAACTGATCCTATGAGTACTGAAGTGATGGCCCGTAAATCTGTCGAATACCGCAAAAAAATCCTGAGCTATATCCATGGCGCCCAGGCAGGCCATACGGGGGGCAGCCTTTCCTGCATCGATATCCTCAATGTGCTATATAATGACGTGCTCCGGGTGGGGCCGGATAGTTTTGACTCCCCCGGGCGTGACCGTTATATACAAAGCAAAGGCCATTCGGTGGAGGCCCTCTACGTCGTATTGGCCGACAAAGGTTTTTTTCCGGAAGAGGACCTCAAGACCCTCTGCGCTTACCAATCGCATTATATCGGTCACCCTACAAAAAAAGTCAGGGGCATCGAACAAAACACGGGAGCCCTGGGTCACGGCCTCCCCATAGCGGTGGGTAATGCTTTGGCGGCAAAAATGGACGGCAAATCTTATCGCGTTTTTACCCTTTTGGGCGATGGGGAATTGCCGGAAGGCTCCAATTGGGAAGCCGCTTTATGCGGGGCGCATTATAAACTGGACAACCTCTGCGCCATCATTGACTGCAATGGATTACAGATCAGCGGCCCGACGGAAGAAGTGCTCAACACTTCACCCATAGATAAAAAGTTTGAAAGTTTTGGCTGGGCAGTGAAGCACGTCGATGGCCACAATTTCGCCGAACTGCTCCGGGTATTTAAAACCCTTCCCTTTGAAATAAACAAACCCAGCCTGATCATCGCCCATACCACCAAGGGCAAGGGGGTCAGCTTCATGGAAAACCAGTTGGGCTGGCATCACCGGGTGCCCGATGATGGCCAATTGGAAGAAGCCATGCGGCAATTGGACCAAAGCCTGATCCCAGCTTCACCAAATTAATTCAGGTTCAGAATGGCAGTCATCACGGAAAATACTAAAACCGGCAAGGCAAATCTGGAAGCCTTTTCCGCTGCCTTGCAGCAGCTTGCCGAATCGGACCGGGATGTCCTCATCGTGACCAGTGATTCAAGGGGTTCGGGAAAGCTGGTCCCTTTTGTACAACGTTTTCCCAAACAAATCGTGGAGATCGGCATTGCAGAACAAAACCTGGTTGGTGTTGCCGCCGGCCTTGCTTCCGCCGGCAAAAAAGCATTTGCTGTTTCCCCCGCCTGCTTTCTTACGGCAAGGGCCCTGGAACAGATTAAAAATGATGTCGCTTATTCGGACAACCCCGTCAAACTGATCGGGATCAGTGCAGGGGTTAGTTACGGCTCCCTGGGCTCCACCCACCACAGCCTGCATGATTTTGCGGCCCTCCGGGCTATCCATAATATAATTGTGGTCGCCCCGGCCGATCCTTATGAAACGGTCGAGGCCACTAAACTGGCCGTTTCGTCTTCCACACCGGTTTACCTGCGCTTTGGCAAAAAGAATATGCCTGATTTGCCACGCGAGGATTCAAAACCATTCCGGTTTGGCAAGGCCCGCATCATCCGGAGCGGCGGCGACCTGGCTTTCATCGCTACGGGCGAAACCGTCTATCCCGCTTTGCAGGCAGCGCAAAAACTTTATGCCGAATTCAAGATTCAGGCGACCGTGGTCAGCATGCATACGATCAAACCGCTGGATTATGAACTGCTTCGGGAAATTGCCCGGGGGTCCAAGGCCCTGATTACAGTCGAAGAACACAGTGTCCATGGAGGACTGGGTGAAGCCTGTGCTTCGTTTTTGATGCAACAGGGTATTTCACGACCTTTTAGAATAATAGGAATACCGGATGAGTATACCGTGACCGGATCCCAGGCCGAGATCTTTAATCATTACGGGATCTCAGAGTCCGGCCTGATGGAGACCGCCCTGGCCTTATTAAAAAACAATGGATAAAACTTGAATTCCATGACCCGGAGTAAACTGACTTATTTATTAATCCTCAGCCTTTGTTTTTGGTCCGGGGCCTGCAGGCAGGGACGGGACGCTGACAAGAAAAAGGTCGCGGTCATCATCTCCACTCTGAACAATCCCTGGTTTGTCGTATTGGCGGAAACGGCTGCCGCCAAGGCCGCATCTTTCGGCTATGAAACCAGGATTTTTGATTCTCAAAACAATACTTCCGTAGAAGCCGATCATTTTGAAAATGCCCTCGCCGCGGGTTTTGACGCCATATTATTCAATCCGACAGATGCGGATGGCTCCATCGTCAATGCCCTCAAAGCAAAATCCGCCGGCGTCCCGGTATTTTGCATGGACCGGGAAGTCAATTCTACCGAAGCCGCTACCTCTCAAATCCTTTCGGATAATTATTCGGGCTGCGTGGCCATCGGAAAATATTTTGTGGAACAATTAAACAAAAAAGGCAATTATGTGGAAATCCTGGGCCTGGTCGGAGACAACAATACCTGGAACCGGTCCCGGGGGTTTCACAGCGTGGTGGACCATTACCCGGGCCTTAAGATGCTCGCCCAGCAGAGCGCGGATTTTGACCGGAATAAAGCGCTGGAAGTCATGGAAAGCCTGTTGCAGGCCCATCCGGATCTGGATGCCGTGTTTTGCGGTAATGACGCCATGGCATCCGGAGCCTACCAGGCTCTCTTGTCGGCGGGAAAAGACAGACAGGTCAAAGTTTTTGGATTTGACGGGGCCGAAGACGTGGTCAATTCCATCAAAGACTCCAAGATCATGGCTACCGGTATGCAGTTTCCCAAAATCATGGCTGAAACCGCCGCACGCTATGCCGATGAGTTTTTCCATGGCAAACGGGACTTCCCGAAAAAAACGCCTGTGGCGGTTGAACTGGTCACACCTCAGAATGTACACCATTATATCGCCTACGGTAAAAAACAGGAGAAGTGAAGACACGCCGGGTAAAAATTATATTGATTATAGCAGGTCTTGGCCTGCTGGTCTACTATTCCGTTTATTTTAAAAATCTGGATGAATACAAGGCTTCCCATACTGCCAAAGTCTTCGATGCTTCCGCATATGCTGCAGGGTTTTGGCAGGAAAAACTAATCCCAAACCTGGATAAAGCCATCAACCTGTCTACGCTTTTGGATTTACTTGCCGTGGATCCCGGGAAAGCCTTTTCCGAACATTCCCATGCCCTGGGTATCGGCAACCTCCGGTATTTCCTTGTCAAAGGATCCGGCCTCATCGATTCTGTCCTGGAAGACCGGGTGAGGATCAACCTTCGTCATGCTTCGGCGACGTCCGGCATATTCCTGGCGACGGAATTCATTTTTGGAAATGCGGTCCGCGATGCAACCGGGCTGATCAATATCAATGAATTCACCAATACGATGGACTTCAATGCCGTATCCGACGGGCTCAACCGGATCATCCGGGAGCAGGTGGTTGCTCCGGTCAAACCGAACCTGATGGCCGGAAAGGCTATTTCCTTTACCGGGGCTTTGGAATTAAACCAGGAGCATTACGATTCATCGGCTTTGGAGGTGATCCCCGTTCAAATAAATATCCTGAATAAAGGGGCAACGGATCAATAATATGCTGGCGGTCGAAAACATCACTAAATCATTTTCCGGGATCAGGGCCCTGGACGGGATCAGCCTCGAGCTGCAGTCCGGCAAAGTCAATGCCATCATTGGAGAAAACGGCGCCGGCAAGTCCACGCTTATGAAGATTCTATCGGGCGTCTATACGGAATACGGGGGCCGGGTGACCTTGCATGGAAAACCCATCCGGTTCCGGAATACGCACGAAGCGGAGCAAGCCGGCATTGCCATCATTCACCAGGAATTGAATTTGATCCCCGGACTGAGCGTCACCGGAAATATCTTTTTAGGCCATGAGCTGGTCAACGCCTGGGGCGTGCTGGACGATCAGAAAATGCGCGCCCGGGCCATCGATTTGCTCGGCCAGTTGCATTTGTCCATTGACCCGGGGACCCCGGTAGCTTCATTAAAAGTAGGGCAGCAGCAAATCGTTGAAATCGCCAAAGCCCTTCTGCTGGATGCGGAAGTCCTCATCATGGATGAACCCACCTCCGCGATCAGCGAAAGCGAAGTGGCTGTTTTATTTGAGATCATTACACAACTGAAGAGTAAAAACAAGACCATTGTTTATATTTCCCATAAACTGGACGAAGTATATAGAATAGGGGACCTTTACCATGTGCTCCGGGATGGCCGTTCCATTGAAAGCGGCGATTTGAAGGACATCACTCCCGATGAACTCATTGGTAAAATGGTCGGGAGGGAGGTCCATTGGATGAAAAAATCAGGTTCCTTTTCGAATGGAAATGAATTGTTTTCCGTCAACAAGCCCCGTTTGGGGAGGTTTGGAAGCCCGCATGCAATGCAAGACATCTCCCTGAAATTATACCGTGGAGAAGTCCTGGGAATATTTGGCTTGATGGGGGCGGGCCGGACTGAATTGTTGGAGTACCTTTTCGGGATCGGTAGGTCCGGTCCCGGTTTTGAAATCACTATGGAAGGAAAAAAGGCCATGATAAGGTCCACCATGGATGCCGTTGCCGCAGGCCTGGCCCTGGTGCCCGAAGACCGGAAGCAGGACGGCCTAATCCTGGATGCCGATGTCCAATCCAATATCTGTATCACTACCCTGCAAAAATTGCGTGGACTTTTCTGGTTAAATGCGAAAAAGGAGGAGGCCCTGGCCGTGCAGCTCATCAGGGATTTAAATATCAAAACTTCATCCCCCCGGCAAATCACCCGGAATCTCAGTGGAGGAAACCAGCAAAAAATCGTGCTTGCCAAATGGCTGGCCACCAAACCAAAGGTCCTTTTGCTGGACGAACCGACCAGGGGGATCGATGTCCATGCAAAAAACGAGATCTACAAACTGATCCTGGAGCTGGCCAGACAAGGCATGGGCATCATCCTGGTATCTTCCGAGCTGCCGGAAATCCTGGCCCTTTCCGACCGGATCCTGGTGATGGCTGAAGGAAAAATAACCGCTGAATTCCCGGTGCAGCAGGCGACAGAAAACATCCTGCTCAAAGCGGCCATACCCAATTCGAATTAAATCATGGAAAAAATTACCAGGAGCAGGCTATTCAAACCGGACTTGTCCCGGTTTCAGTCTTTGATCGGATTGTTTATCCTTTGTATTGCGATTGGCCTGCTGTCGGACAAGTTTTTCACCGCGGCCAATGCCTGGAATGTCCTGAGGCAGATCTCGGTCAATGTCTGCATTTCAGTCGGCATGACGATGGTGATCCTGGTAGGCGGCATCGATCTGTCAGTGGGTTCCATACTGGCATTATCGGGAGCCGTTGCCGCCGGCCTGCTCAAATCGGGGGTGGAAATTCCCTCTTTCAATCTATTTATCGGCTTTACCCTGCTCGGGGTCGTCGCTGCTGGAATACTGGTTGGCTCCTTGCTGGGTTTGTTCAACGGATTGATAGTTACGCGGTTTAAAGTCCCGCCCTTTGTGGCCACCCTGGCCATGCTCACGATGGCCCGGGGCATGACCCTGCTGTGGACTAAAGGTTTTCCCATTTCCGGATTGGGTGAAAATTTTGTCTGGCTTGGAACGGGATGGCTGATCGGTATCCCGGTTCCGGTTTGGATATCGGGTCTTATTGTCCTGGCGGGCATTTTTATTACCAACAAAACCGTATTGGGACGGTATGTATATGCCATAGGCGGCAATGAACCGGCTGCCGTTTTATCCGGTATCCCGGTCAGTAAAATCAAGATGACTGTCTATGCCATTGCCGGTGGCCTGGCCGCCATGGGCGGACTCCTGGTCACGGCCCGGCTGGACGCAGCTCAACCCAATGCAGGACTGGGTTATGAACTGGATTCGATCGCGGCTGTGGTCATCGGGGGGACTTCCCTGTCAGGTGGAAGGGGCAGCATCACCGGAACCGTTCTGGGTGCCATCATCATCGGCGTATTAAACAATGGCCTGGTCCTGTTGAATGTATCACCCTTCTGGCAACAGGTCATCAAAGGGTTGGTGATTTTACTGGCCGTCATCATCGATAAAATGAAATCTTCCGAATAAGACCCGGCTATACATGGATCATCGTTTTATTATAGCTATAGACCAGGGGACCAGCGGTACAAAGTCGGTAGTAGTGGATGCGATGGGTCGCATTCGGGCCAAAGGATTTCAAGCCCTGACCACTCAATACTCCCCGGATGGGTTTGTGGAACAGGACCCCAACGAGATCTGGGAAAGCGTACTCACTGCGGTCCGGAAATGCATTGCAGATTTTGAAAAAAAAGGAGGCGCCAGGGATCAGCTCGCCTGTTGCGGGATATCCAATCAGCGGGAAACCTTTGTCATCTGGAATAAAGAAGGAATCCCTTTGCACAAGGCTGTGGTCTGGCAATGCAAACGGTCCACGGAGATATGTTCGCGTTGGAAAAAGGAAGGATTCGAACACATGATCAAATCAAAATCGGGATTGATCATAGACCCTTATTTCTCCGGGTCCAAGGTCCGCTGGTTATACGAAAACATTTCCAGGGTCAGGGAGGCCGTGGATGCCAGCGAGGCTTATTTCGGGACGGTGGATACCTGGTTGTTGTACAAATTGACCGGAGGAGTATGTTATTTTACGGATTATACCAATGCATCGAGGACCCTGTTTTTTAATTTAAAGGAACTTGCCTGGGACCCTGAACTATTGAAAATTTTTGGCCTGGAGCATTTACGGCTGCCGGAATTAAAATCTTCTTCCGCCTTATTCGGCAATACGGATTTTAATGGAATATTACCTTCTCCCATCCCGGTCACCGGGCTGATCGGGGATTCACACGCCGCTGCCTTTGGCGAAGGCTGTTTCAGTCCGGGCCAGGCCAAGGCTACTTTGGGCACAGGCTGTTCCATCCTGATGAATACCGGGAAGCTGCCCGTAGATTCCACTCATGGCATGGTCACCACCATCTGCTGGAGCACCGAAAATCTTGTCCATTTTGCCCTCGAAGGGGTCATCGTATCCTGCGGCAGCACGATCGAATGGTTGAAAAATGCTTTGGGTCTTTTTGCGAACAGTCAACAAACCGCCAGCATGGCCATGGAAATACAAGACAACGGGGGAGTATACCTCGTCCCTGCTTTCAGCGGCCTGGGTGCCCCTCATTGGGACATGAACCGTAAAGCTTCCATTTCAGGACTCACGCTGGGCAGCACCAAAAACCACCTGGTAAGAGCTGCCCTGGAATCCATTCCTTTTCAAATTAAAGACGTTTTAAATGCCATGGAATCCGATACGGGGAGGCAATTGCAGCAGCTTATGGTGGATGGAGGCATCAGTTCCAATCCCTTTGTAATGCAGTCTCTTGCCGACCTCCTGGATAAAAAAGTGGTAAGCATCGGCCAGCCCGACGTTTCCGCCATTGGAGCCGCTTACCTGTCCGGTCTTAAGACTGGAATATTTGAAAGCCTCGATCAACTGGCCCGGCTGATTGAGCATAAGGCGGTTTATCTGCCCCGGGAAAACAATAAGGCGGAGCAATATTATCAGGGTTGGAAAACAGCGCTTTTAAAAAATTGAATAAATCATTCTAAATATGAATTCTTATTACCCCGTTCCATCCCGCATATCCTATTTGGTCATAAGCCTGGTCCTGGCAATGCCCTTAATCATCAAGGCACAAAGACAGCCGGGTAAAATTATTTCCCCCGAAATCCAACCGGATCATTCGGTCATATTCCGATTGCTGGCCCCCAAAGCCACCTCCGTTCAGGTCGCGGGTACCTGGCCCTCCGGATTTGACCGAACCGTTCCCATGGTCAAAAAGGATTCTGTCTTTGAAGCAAAAGTCGGTCCCCTGCCCCCGGATATGTATGAATACGAATTTGTACTGGAAGGCGTGCCCATACTCGATCCCCTGACCAGCCAGGTCACCCGGGACGGGGCCTGGATCCAAAACCGGCTCCTGATCCCCGGACCCGAGTCTGATTTGTATGATGTCAAAGCGGTGCCCCATGGCCGCGTGACGAGCATTTGGTATCCATCGCCCAGCCTGGGAGGGGAGCGAAAAATATCTGTATACACCCCTCCCGGTTATGAGTCGAATGACAACCATTATCCTGTCCTTTATCTCCTTCATGGCGGTGGCGGGGATGAGGAGGGCTGGCTGAGCCGCGGCCGGGCCAACTATATCCTGGACAACCTGATTGCTGCCGGCAGGGCCAAACCAATGATTGTGGTCATGCCCAACGGCAATCCCAATACCATGGCCGCACCCCTTGACCGCACGGCTTCCATGGCCATCACTCCAGCCGGCATAGGTTCAATGGCTTCCGGAAAATTTGAAGAAAGCCTGGTCAATGATATCATTCCTTTTGTAGAAAAAAACTTCCGGGTTTTGCAGGGAGGTGACCACAGGGCTCTCACCGGGTTTTCGATGGGGGGATATCAAACACAAAACATCACCAATGCCCACCCTGAAATGTTCCAATACATTGGCGTGATGAGCATGGGCTTGTTTTCCTCTTTCCGGCCCGGCGCAAACAACCAGTATAACAAGGAAGCCCATGTAAAACAATTGACGGCTCTTAAAGAAAGCCATCCAAAGGTTTATTGGATCGCCATGGGCAAAGAGGACTTCCTCTATGAAACAGCCGGCAGGTTGACTGCCCTGTACGATGAAGTCGGTTTAAAATACACCTACCGCGAAAACCAGGGACGTCATGACTGGAATTCATGGAGGTTGTACCTGAGCGAATTCGCCCCTATGTTGTTTAAATAAGACCTTCTGCCATGACCGGAATCACTAAGCGTTATTTCATTTTTCTTTTCCTGTCGGTCCTTACTTATCAGGGACCACCTGGATGCAGCATTTCCTCGGCCTGTATGGCAAGGTGTATCCCAAACTGATCAAAAACGATCCCCGTTACCCCCGGCCTGAAGATTTGCTGAGCAAGGTCAGGGTGGGCAATATCGAATTTGAGGGTGATATGCGTGCTCCGACCCCAATCACCGCCTTTCCTCTTCGAATACTTATCCGAATTCGTCCTCTTCCGAATATCCACCGTTTCGTGTGGAGTCATTCGGCAATTACCGGCTAGGATCCGAATAAATTAAAGACGCATTTTGCAGCTATTGGAATGGCAGCTGTTGGTTCTAAATGCTCAAAATCCGGCGGATCATTAAGGGGGAAAACACTAAGTTTGGGGACATTTTCTCAGAATCCATCCATAATTCCTTAGCTCCTTAATCAACCCTTTTATGAAAACTCATCTTCGACCTAAATCCATGATCCTGATCATGGTCATCTTCTATGCCTGTGCCCCAGGTACAAAAAAAGTGGAGAATGCACCGGCAGATCCGGTGGCTATGGAAGACTTTTTCAAGGATCCCCAGTCAGGCCAGTACAGGATTTCGCCCAATGGCGAAATGATCATTTTCCTGGCGCCGCATAAAGGACGTAAAAATGTGTTTATGCGCAGGCTCGATGACACCGCTGCGACAGCCCTCACGGAAGAAACGGAGCGGAGTATCTATGATGTCTTTTGGGAAAGCGATGACCGGATTGTGTATATCAAAGACATCGGGGGCGATGAAAACATGCACATCCTGTCTGTCAAACCCGATGGCAGTGAATTGAAAGACCATACCCCGTTTGAAAAAGTGCGTTCGGACGTCCTGGATATTTTGGAAGACCGGCCCGATGAAATGCTGATTCAAAACAATAAAAGGAACCCGCAAATTTTTGATGTCTACCTGCTGAATACCAAAACCAACGAGATCAAAATGGTCGCTGAAAACCCGGGCAATATCACCGGATGGATCACCGACCACGACGGTAAAATCCGGGTGGCGGTCACCGCGGATGGGGTCAACACCAGCCTGTTGTACCGGGAGACGGAACAAGACCCGTTCAAAACGGTCATTACCACTTCGTTTAAAGAAACCCTTGTGCCTTACCTCTTTACCTTCGACAACCAGAATTTGTATTGCGGGTCCAATCTGGGAAGGGATAAAACCGCTTTAATTGAATTCGACCCCAGGGCAGCAAAAGAAATAAAACTCATTTATGAAAACCCTGATGTGGATATTGACGGCATCGATTATTCCCGCAAAGGGAAAAAACTGACCCTGGTAAATTATCAAACGGACAAACCTCAGAAATACTTTCTGGATGATGAAACAAAAAGCATCTATGAAAAAATCCGTTCACAAATCCCGGACTATAGTTTTTCTGTTACCCGGAAAAATAAAGAAGAAGACAAATTATTGATTTATGCCAACAGCGATCGCTATTTCGGAGGTTATTATTTCTACGATGTCAAAGCGGATAACTTCATCAAACTGGCTGACTTCGCCCCCTGGTTAAAAGAAGATAATATGGCCGAAATGAAGCCCGTACATTATACTTCGCGGGATGGATTGAAAATTAACGGTTATTTGACTTTGCCCAAAGGCATTGAACCTAAAAATCTTCCCGTGGTAATCAACCCTCACGGAGGTCCCTGGGCTCGGGACAGTTGGGGATTTAATCCCGAAATTCAATTCCTGGCCAACAGAGGATACGCCGTACTTCAAATGAACTTTCGCGGTTCTACCGGATATGGGCGTAAATTCTGGGAAAGCTCTTTTAAACAATGGGGAAGAAAGATGCAGGATGATGTGACGGATGGCGTAAAATGGTTAATCCGGGAAGGTATTGCTGACTCATCCCATGTGGCTATTTACGGAGGAAGTTATGGCGGATATGCAACTTTGGCAGGGGTCACGCTTACCCCTGAACTATACGCCTGCGCGGTGGATTATGTGGGCGTGGCCAATATGTTCACCTTTATGAATACAATCCCACCGTATTGGGAACCCTTCCGGAAAATGTTTTACGAAATGGTAGGAGATCCCGTTAAAGACAGTTTGATGCTCGCGGAAGTCTCCCCCGTTTTTCATGTTGACCGGGTGCGAAGCCCCCTGTTGATCGCGCAGGGCGCCAATGACCCGCGTGTAAATAAAGCAGAGTCTGATCAAATGGTGGACGCTTTGCGAAAACGCGGTCTTACCGTGGACTATATCGTTAAAGACAATGAAGGTCATGGATTCTACAATCAGGAAAATCAATTTGATTTTTACAGGGCCATGGAGAAATTTTTTGACCAGCATCTGAAGAAACCGGTGCTTAATTGAAAGGATAAGAGCCTATATTAATTTTCAATACCCTGCTTTGCGATCCTGGGCTTATGCCTTTTGCGGTTAAACCGTTAAACCTTCGAATAATAATCTCGGTTGCACTATAAAAACCCTGAAAAAAACAATGACCAATAAAGAGCTTTCGGAATTGACCGATCAGGAATTGCTGGAAGAAGCCAGAAAGATGAAATCATTTTCTATAACTACCGCTTTGTTTGTTGGTTTTTTTTTAGGAGTTATATTATACAGTCTTGTTAAAAACAGTTGGGGTTTATTTTCTTTAATTCCTTTGTATTTTATTTATAAACTGATTAATGACCCAAAAAACAAACGAAGCAGAGAACTGGAAGCGCTTATAAAGGAGCGAAAATTAAAATAACCATATCTGAACAGTCAACTGCATGAACTGTTGTGCGTTCCATTTCTATAGCATTTTGGGCACTGATTGGTATACCAGGTTAGCGGTAAAGATCTTCTGATTTACAATTTCAGGTATCATTATGACACATAACCCCTTACTCGGCCTGATACCATTTATTTGTCTTCCGGGTTGAAGCAACACGTACCCTACCTCCCCGCCCGGTCGACGGAGTGCTTTCCTTTTCCCCTTTATCCCTCCCTCTCTGGGATCTTCATTCGAAAAGTCCTGCCCTAACGAAAATATTCGACAGGTCCTGCACATTCCACGACGATTCATCCTGACCAGACCTCGCAGGAAGACATCAATCTGCAATAACTTTGCCGTCATAAAATTGAAAACATGATTGCCGGATTGAAAAAAATATGTTTGTTTTTATTCGTGTTTATTTTCCCTCTTTGGGTCGTGGCCCAGGAGCTGGGCCAGCAAAGGGGTCCGCAGTTCAGTTCCCCGGTGGTGGAAGCGGACAAGAAAGTAACTTTTAAGGTTCATTCACCAAATGCCCAGTCCGTCACCATCAATGGCAGTTGGATGAGCTTTGGAAAAACGATTCCATTGACCAGGGGTGCTGACAGCGTCTGGTCCGTTACCGTCGATCCGCTGGAATCCAGCATGTATCATTACAATTTTTTTATCGATGGCGTGAGTGCCATTGACCCGAAAAATGCTTTTGCCCTGCGTGACGGGGTGCGTTATGCCAGCATGCTCATCGTACCCGGTGAGGGTTCCAGATTGTTTGAGGTCAATGACCTTGCCCATGGCACCTTGTCTCTCGTCTGGTATCATTCGGCAACGCTCAGCCTCAACCGCCGGATGTATGTCTACACGCCCCCCGGTTATGAAAGCGGCAAAGAGCATTACCCCGTGCTTTACCTCCTTCATGGTGCGGGCGGGGATGAGGATGCCTGGACTTCCCTGGGCCGGGCAAACTATATCCTGGACAATCTGATCGCTCAGGGCAAAGCCAAACCCATGATTGTGGTGATGACCAATGGAAATCCCTTTCAGACTTCATCTTTACACACCGCACCCAATGCGCCCGTCATAACGCGCGAAACATACTCGAAATATGCGGGCCTGTTTGAGCGCAGCCTCGTCCATGACGTCATTCCATTTATTGAAAAAAATTACCGGGTAAAGGCCGGCAAAGAAAGCCGTGCCATAGCCGGATTGTCGATGGGGGGCATGCATACCATCACGGCATCGATTGAAAACCCCGATAAGTTTGGATATATCGGCGTATTCAGCAGCGGGCTCTTTATGCCCAATCCCGGGGATGAGGCCAAATTTCAGGCCCTTCAAAAAGCCGGAGTTACTAAATACTGGGTGGCCTGCGGTAAAGACGATTTTGTAATGCAATCCAACCAACGCCTTTTGGAAATGCTGAATAAAACGGGAATCCAGCACGAGTATTTTGAAAATGCGGGCGGACACACCTGGGCGAACTGGCGCACCTATCTCAGCATGTTTGCACCCATGTTGTTCTGACGGGCTGTTGAAGCAAAAAGCATCCTTTTTCTCACGTCACTCTTTCGCTTTTTTGTTTAATTTTCTTGTTTTTCCCGCAGGTCTCGCAGATCCTTCGCGGGAATCCATCACCAGTCATTCATATCCCCATTTACCCAATAAGACTTAGATTACAGTCCATTTTTTTCGAATCAGCGGGATGAAGACCCAAAAAGAATTAGAACATTTTATCCGGTACGGGGACCGGGACTACCTGGCCCATATCACCATCGATTGTGTCATACTGGGTTATCACCAACAGCAACTGAAGGTCCTGCTGGGTCACTGGAAAGGGCTCAAGGGGCTGGGACTGCCGGGCGGATTCATTAAGAAAGATGAACCCCTGCGGGTAGCCGCTCAACGCATTCTAAAAGAAAAGACTTCCCTGGATTCCGTATTCCTCGAACAATTTTATGCTTTCGGGGACAGCCCCTTCCGTGTCAAAAAAAACAATCTCCACCCTTCCATTGCAGGCAGCTGGCTTTCCCAGCGCACCATTTCCATTGGTTATTACGCCCTGGTGGAAGTTTCTAAAGTTACCCCTGTTGCAGATTTCCTGACCGGCCCTTATGAATGGCACGGAGTCCACGGTCTCCCCTGCCTGCTTTTTGATCACAACGATACCATTGCTGTGGCCCTGAATCGTCTACGGGTTGACCTGTATCACAAACCCATTGGATATAACCTGCTGGAAAAAAAATTTACCCTTCCGGAGATCCAGTCCCTCTATGAAACCATCCTGGATAAAAAACTGGACCGCAGGAATTTTCCGAAAAAATTGATCGGTCTCGGCCTGATCCGGGATACCCATGAGGTTCGTAAAATCGGCAGGCACCGCTCCCCCAAGCTCTATACTTTTGATAAAAAAAGATACGAGCAGGCGCTCAAAGAGGGAATTGTGCTGGTATTTTGAAATTCGCACCTGCTTCCCTTTATTGCGTCAATATTACGCAATTAAAATTATTACCTTATCTTTGGCCCGCTTTACACAACCTTTAAACTCCGATTGTATGTCCATTCCCCGTCTGTCTCTCCGTTATCTCTTTGGTTTCCCCATTTCCTTGTTTTTATTGCTGGCCTTCAACCATTCCGTTGATACCAAACTGCACGTGCTGGTATTCAGTAAAACTGAAGGCTTTCGGCATTCCTCCATCGAAGCCGGAAAACTGGCCTTCAAAAAAATGGCGGAAGAAAAAGGGTTTGAAGTGGATTTTACCGAAGACGCGGGAAGGTTTACCACCAATGTGCTGAAATCGTACCATGCCGTCGTCTGGCTCAATACGACCGGGGATGTGCTGAACAACGAACAACAAACCGAATTTGAACGGTATATCCAGGCCGGGGGCGGTTACCTTGGCATTCATGCGGCCACTGATTGCGAATACGACTGGAATTGGTATGGACGCCTGGCCGGCGCCTATTTCCTGGACCACCCCAACCCGGACAATGTCCAGAAAGGCAAATTCAGGGTGGTTGAAAAAAACTGGGCCACGCGTGACCTGCCGGATGAATTTGAGCGCACGGATGAATTTTACAGCTTCAAACAAATCGATCCCACCATCAAGGTCCTGGTGAAAATCGATGAAAAGTCATACCGAGGGGGAAAGAACGGCGACGACCACCCGATGAGCTGGTACCACGATTTTGACGGCGGCCGGGCCTTCTATACGGCCATGGGCCATACCGACGAGAGTTTTACCGAACCCCTGTTTTTGAACCATGTCTGGGCAGGGCTGCAATACGCCATGAGCGCAGATAAACCCGTCGTCCTGGATTATACCAAAGCAAAACCAGAAGAAAACCGGTTTTCAAAAGTCATCCTGCTGGAAAAACTCAATGAACCCATGGAACTCAGCGTGCTGAACGACGGACGGATCCTCTTTATCGAAAGGCATGGTGCGGTGAAAATTTACAATACCCGTACCAAATCCCTCAAGACCATAGCGACCATACCTGTCAGTACTCAATACAAGGACCGTGAAGGGAAAACTTCGGAAGCGGAGGACGGCCTGCTGGGCCTGAACAAAGACCCCAATTTCCAGGCCAACCATTGGATCTATCTTTATTATTCCGATCCCGGTAAATCACAAAATATACTGACCCGCTATACCCTCATCGGGGATGTCCTCGACCTGAAATCCAGAAAAGTGCTGCTCTCAGTCCCCACCCAAAGGGAACAATGTTGCCATACCGGTGGCTCGATCGCCTTCGATAAGGATGGCAATTTATACCTTTCGACCGGGGACAACACCAATCCCCACGGCTCAAACGGCTACAGTCCCAGCGACGAAAGGCCGGACCGGATGCCCTGGGACGCCCAGAAATCTTCAGGAAACACCAACGACCTGAGGGGAAAAATCATCCGGATCAAACCCAAAGCGGACGGCACTTATTCGATTCCGGAAGGCAACCTGTTTGCCGCCGGCACTGATAAGACGCGGCCTGAAATCTATACCATGGGCCACCGCAATCCTTTCCGGATTTCAGTGGACAAAAAAACAGGATATGTGTATTGGGGGGAAGTAGGTCCCGATGCAAACGATGCAGATCCAGCGAGAGGCCCCGCGGGACAGGATGAGATCGGGCAGGCCAGGGCGGCCGGGAATTTTGGCTGGCCCCATTTTGTAGGCGACAACAAAGCTTATTTTAAATACGATTTTGCGGCCGGCAAATCCCTGGAATTATGGGATGCTTCCAAACCTATTAATACTTCTCCCAACAATACCGGCCTCGAACTTCTTCCACCCGCGCAAAAAGCTTTTATCTGGTATCCATATGCTGAATCCAAAGAATTCCCCCTGGTGGGAACCGGGGGCCGGAATGCCATGGCCGGGCCCGTGTTTTATTCAGAGGATTTCAAAACGGCCAAAAGGGCCTTTCCCGGATACTACGACAAGAAACTGTTTATTTATGAGTGGATGCGCGGATGGATTATGACGGTCACGATGGACGAGGCGGGCAATTATCAATCCATGGAAAGGTTTATGCCCAGCTACCGTTTCAGCAACCCGATGGACATGGAATTTTCGGCGGACGGAGACCTCTATATGCTTGAATACGGCTCGGGATGGTTTTCCGCCAACGACGATGCCCGGCTGGTAAGAATAGAATATAACGGCGGCAACAGAAAACCGGAGATCAAGCTGCTTGCCAGCAAATTGGCCGGTTCGGTTCCCCTCACCACCATCCTATCCTCCAAAGGGTCTGTGGATGCGGATGGAGATACTTTAAAATTTGCCTGGAAAATCACGTCCAAGTTAGGGTATCTCAAAAATATCCTTGGTCCGGAAGTGGAACTTACCTTAACCAGGGCCGGGATTTATAATGTGAATTTAACAGCCACCGATAGCCGGGGCGGGATCTCGACCCAATCTGTAGAACTGATCGCCGGCAATGAACCCCCGGCTTTAAAATTTGATTTGAGTGAAAACAACAAGTCCTTCTATTTCCCTGGTAAAACTTATAGTTACAAAGTAATGGTGGATGACCAGGAAGACGGCAGTACTGCCAATGGAAAAATAAATCCGGATGAAATTTCAGTCAGCATCGATTTTCTCGCAGAAGGATATGACAAAACCGTCATTGCCCAGGGCCACCGCACGGCGGATGCTGCGGCGGCTGTGTCCAAAGGCATGAAGCTAATTGCTGCAGGGGACTGTAAAACCTGTCATGATGTATCAAAAAAGTTGATCGGACCCACTTACCTCGATGTAGCGCTCAAAAACAAAGGAAAATCAGGGGCTCAGCAGGTGCTTGCCAAAAAGATCATCTCCGGAGGCCAGGGCGTCTGGGGCCAGGTACCTATGGCTCCCCATCCCCAGTTATCCGCAGCGGATGCCGCGGAAATGGCCCGTTACATCCTGAGCCTTGCGGATGATAAACCCAAAAATAAATCTTTACCTGTTGAAGGAAAGTATACCATCAAATTGCCTGAAGGAGATAAGGGCCAGGGCGTATATATATTCCGTGCCGCGTACAAAGATCACGGCGCAAACAGTTTACCTGGGATTCTTTCGGAAGAAACCTTCGTACTGCGCCATCCTAAAATCAATCCAAGCGATTACGAAGAATTCAACGAGGTCAACAAAATGTCGTTTGGAGGCAATCGGTTTGTGATTCCCACCAAACCCGGATCTTATGTCGGATTGAAAGGCATCGACCTTACCGGTGTGACCCAACTGGAAGCTATTGCCATGGCTCCCAAAGCGCAATTGAACGCCGCCGGGGGATATATTGAAGTCCATATAGACCAGCCCACGGGCAAGCTGATCGGTAAATCGGAATTTATCGGGGACAACGGAGGTGGCTTCAGTCCAAAACCGGTATTGATCCAACTGGAGCCGACCACCGGCTTTCACCCGTTCTATCTCGTTTTCACCAACCCTGAATTAACAAAGGCCGGATCCCTGATGATTGTGATGAATACTCAATTTAAAACCGGCTCTGTGGATGTTGCAGCCAAAACCATTGCCCCGGCTGCCGATCTGAATCTTTATGCAGGCAAATACAAGATGACCGGCCTGCCTTTCGAGTTCATCACGATCTCTGTAAAAGAAGGTACCCTCATGATCGACGCCAACGGGCAAACGGGTCCGCTGTCACCCACAGCAACACCTCATGCCTTTGATGCCGACGGCAAGGCCCTGCTTAAATTTGAGGTGGATGAACGGAAAGCAGTTATAGGCATGAAAATGGAGGCGATGGGCTTCAGTTTTGAGGGAACCAGGGTGGTGGGGTCGAATTAAATTTGTCCCTTCAATTTGATTTGGATCGGTATCCAACCGAGATTGTCTGAAGAAATACAATTTTTCCGGCGAGAGCCATACTGCAGCATTTACCGGGGATCCCTGTTGTAAAGTTTACCAATATTTTTGAAGCCGGTCAGCAATTTAATACTGTTTTGTATGTATAATAAATAATTTTACATACATTTGCGTAATAAATATTGTCCATGAAAGGAACAAACCTTGGAGAATTCGAAGAACTGGTCTTACTCACGGTCGCAGCCCTGATGGAAGAAGCTTACAGTGTAGCGGTTTGCGACGAACTGTCGATTCGCACAGACCGCACCGTGAAACTGGGGGTAGTTCATTCCGTGCTTCACCGCCTCGAGGAAAAAGGATTGGTGAAAAGTCAGCTGGGCGAAGCCACCAAGACCCGGGGCGGAAAACGCAAAAGATTTTATCAGCTTACGGTAACCGGAAAAGAAGCCCTGGTTCGTGCCAAAGCGTTGCGTGATCAGTTGTGGAACAGGATCCCTGCCCTGGCCTGGAAATAAGGATACCATGAAAGAACAAGCTCAACACCAACCTCCCTCCTGGGCAAGGAAATTTATAGAATGGTATTGTAAGCCCGCGCTGGTGGAGGATCTTACCGGGGACCTCCATGAATGCTTCGAACGTAATGTAAGATCTATCGGGCCCTTTCGGGCAAAGTTGAATTATGTGATCGATGCATTCAAGTTCTTCAGGCCCTATACCGTTCGAAAACCAAGATTTGTCAATCCTTTTATGCAGCGGATCATGATCGGCAGTTATGTCAAAACCTCCAGGCGCAGCTTGATGCGCAACAAACTGTTCTCTACTATTAATATTGCTGGTCTTGCCATCAGTATGTCCGTTGGTTTATTGCTGATCGCATTGGTGCTTGACCTGCATTCGTACGACAGGTTCCATAAAAATGGTGAGCGGATCTATCGCATCACCAATGTTGCGAGTTTCAACAATCGAGAACAAGGCGGCAAATTTGGCACTACATCCATCAAAACCGGAAAACTTATCCGGGAGAAAGTGGCCGGCGTAGAAGAAGTGGTCATTTTACGCAATGACTTTTCACAGGATGCTGTGGTTGGTGAGCATATTCTTCCCATTAAAGGTTACTGGGCTGAGCCTTCGGTATTCAGGTTGTTTACTTTTCCGATGCTGGAGGGCAATCCCGAAACGGCATTGAAAGACCCTTACTCAATTGTTCTCACTGAAACGGCATCAAAAAAACTATTCGGCGACGAACCCGCGGTTGGTAAAGCGATTAAATTCGATTCACTCAATTACCAGGTAACCGGTTTGATGAAGGATGTGCCTTTCTTTTCGCACATCAACTTTGAAGCATTGGTATCCTTGTCCTCGATTGAACAAAAAAGTAAAGACGATATACCATTTGGGGCATGGTCAAACATGTGGTCGAATTTCGTATATCTCCTGCTGCCGGAAAATGCCGACATGGTTTCCATTCAGTCACAGCTCGACGCCATCGCAAAAGAAGAAAATCTAACAGAACAAAATACCAAAATCCAACTCGAACTTCTTCCTTTATATAATATTGTCGTCGGAGAAAATCTTAAAAGATCTATGGGGCCCTCGGGTCCTCATGTGAATCCAATGATACTGTGGATACTCGGGGCGCTTGCACTCGTAGTGATCTTGTCAGCCTGTTTCAACTATACCAATCTCTCGATAGCACGTGGCCTGCGCCGCTTTAAGGAAGTAGGGCTGCGAAAAGCGATCGGTGCCGGCAAGAGCCAGCTCAGGTTGCAGTTTCTGACGGAAGCGGTCATTATTAGCCTGGCAGCCCTTGTTCTTTCCCATTTAACCTTTCTCGTATTGCGTCCGCAACTGATCAATATGGCTCCGGAGATCCAGCACATGGTTAAGCTTGAGCTCACTCCGTCTATGGTATTAGCCTTTATCGTTTTTTCTGCTGCTGTAGGTGTCATCGCGGGTTATATGCCTGCCCTCTTCTTTTCGAAAGTCAGCGCGATCAGTGCGCTCAGGAATGTGACATCGGTGAAAGTATTCAAACACCTATCCCTCCGTCGCGCTTTGGTAGTGATTCAATACACGCTTACCCTTATTTTTATAACCGCCACCGCTGTGGGTTATGTACAGTATAAAAACATCCTTGCGTTTGACTTAGGATTCAACACGGAAAACATACTGAACATCAACATGCAGGGAAATAAACCTGATGCACTCGTCAAAGAACTGAAAGAGATGCCGGAAGTAACGGGACTTTCCCGGTCGTTGATAGTCACCGGTGTCGGGAATGCCTGGGGCGGGTATATGACTTACAAAAATTCGCAGGACTCTGCGATGGTTTTGACCAACAACGTCGACGAAAACTATCTCGCTCTTCACGGATACAAACTCCTGGCTGGAGGAAAATTTATTGCCCGGCCTTCAACGGTCGGCGCTGTCTCAGAAGTGATCGTTAACCAGCAAGTCTTAAAACGATTTAATATCGCTGGCGGCGATCCTGAAAAGGCTATCGGGCAGGAGCTTACCTTCAGCAATTTCAACGCACATGGACGCAAGATGACCATTGTCGGAGTAATGAAAGACTTTCACTACGGTACGGTCGACAACGTCATTGGGCCCGTTGCCTTCCTACCCTGGGCACCCGGAGACCGGGCCATCATCAATGCCAAGATACAAAGCGGTGACATGCAGGAGACTCTCGCCAAAATCGAGTCTACCTGGAAGAAGATCGATCGCATACATCCTTTCAAGGCGCAATTCTATGACGAAGAAATAGAATCAGCCTACAACGAATTTGCTGCCATCATCAAGATTATTGGATTCCTTTCTTTACTCGCCATTTCTATTGCGTCGATGGGGTTGTTTGGAATGGTGGTGTTTACTACTGAAACCAGGTTAAAAGAAATCAGCATCCGGAAGTTGATGGGAGCCAGCCCGGGCAACCTAATGTTTTTATTAAGTCGAAGTTTTCTCGTATTGCTGTCGATATCAGCGTTCATAGCTCTTCCTGTGACCTATCTTTTCTTCCAAAAATTTGTACTTACCCGGTTTCCGTATCACACACCGGTGCAGGTCACTGAATTGTTTGCAGGCTTGATGGTGGTATTGTTGATCGCCATGATTATGATTGGATCGCAGACGATGAAGGCGGCGAAGAGTAATCCGGTGGTGACCTTGAAGAGTGAATAGCAATAAGTTGCACTTTGAGTTCAGAAATCTAATTGAATGTCGAATTTCAAATGGCAAATATCTAATTTTGAAAATACGCAGTCTGTCAATGACTTATTTTTGAAGGCTAAGCTGAAAAAGAAACTTATGAATAGATTTTCCCCAATATTTTCAGGTATCACCATATTAAGTTTAGTTTGTTTGTTAA
Organism: uncultured Saprospiraceae bacterium; assembly: GCA_964405735.1. GTDB lineage: Bacteria > Bacteroidota > Bacteroidia > Chitinophagales > Saprospiraceae > JADJLQ01. Next base: position 24,688 of record CAYOPD010000038.1, read on the forward strand.
ACATTCAAATATCCTCCCAGGGTAAACCAAAACAACCGGTCCTTGGCTCTCGTACCGTAAAAATTCTTACTGTTGATGGACTGCAATTCAAGGACCTGAATAAAAACGGTACGCTGGACAACTATGAGGATTGGAGACTGTCTGCGGAGGAAAGAAGTAAAGACCTGATCTCAAAAATGTCGCTGGAACAAATGATTGGCTTTATGCTGATCAGCACCGCACGGATGAAGAATGACGGAGCTATGGGGGCTCCGAGGTCAAAAGATCCCATTACCAGTGATTTTAATGAAGAAGACCAGGTCACTGCCACCAACATTTTTACGCGCCAGGCGCTTCCCGAACCTATGATGAGCTCTGCCGGTACCACCAAAGGAGTCCGGGATTTTCATTTGAGGCATTTCATTTTAAGGGCCAATGTGAGCCCGAGAATGATTGCCGAATGGTCCAATAAATTGCAGGCGCTCTGCGAAAACGACGGCCTGGGCATTCCGGCTATTGTTGCTTCCAATCCACGAAATCATATCACGCGGGACGCTGCGCTGGGATTGAGTGTGGGAAAGACCGCTTTTTCGACGTGGCCGGGGGAACTTGGTTTATCCGCTATGAATGACCTGAAACTGGTGAGGGAGTTTGGGGACATTGCCCGGCAGGAGTGGGCCGCTGTCGGACTTCGCAAGGGATACATGTATATGGCTGACCTGGCTACAGAACCACGCTGGCAACGGATTGAAGGGACCTTTGGTGAAAATGCCGAATGGGCAGGAAAGATGATCACTGAAATCGTACTGGGATTTCAGGGTACAAAACTCAATCCATCCTCTGTGGCGCTGACGATCAAACACTTTCCCGGGGGCGGGGCAGGTGTAGGTGGACAGGATCCTCATTTCCATTGGGGTAAGAATGAACATTTTCCGGGAGGGATGTTTGAAAATAATTTGATTCCATTCAAAGCCGCCATCAAGGCCGGCACGTCAGCCATCATGCCATACTATTCCATCCCTTTAAACACCAAGTATGAGCAGGTTGCTTATGCGTACAACAAAGGAGTTATTCACGACCTTTTAAGGACGGAATTGGGATTCCGGGGGATCATAAATTCCGATACCGGACCCATTGATATGATGCCATGGGGAGTGGAAACTTTGTCCATCACGGAGCGTTATAAAAAAGCCCTGGAAGCGGGGGTAAATTTATTTTCCGGAGGCGCTGATCCGGCGAAATTATTGGAGACGGTAAAAAAGGGGATGGTGGAAAAAACGCTGATAGAAAACTCTGTGTTAAGACTCTTGTTGGAAAAGTTTGAATTAGGCCTTTTTGAAAATCCATATGTAGACGAAGCGGCGGCCGAAAAAATTGCAGGCAACGGAGTCTTTCAGCAAAAAGCCGATCTGGCCTTGCGTAAATCGATCGTTTTGCTTCGAAACGAGACGAAAACACTGCCCATCAAACCAAAGACCAAAGTGTATTTTGAAGCTTACTTTCAAAACAGGGATGCAAATCCCCACAATGTGTACACGTCAACTGATCATCCCTATGGAATAGAGTTTGTAGGCACCCCCGAACAAGCGGATCAGGTCATTTTATGGATTACACCGGGATCAAAATCCATGATGGCATCAGACGGCTCCCCGCTTTACTTGTCCTTGTCAAAAAATGCAGTCGATATTGATTATATCAATACCCTTACGGCAAAAAAGCCGACTATTCTCGTAATAAACTATTCCAATCCCTGGGTGATCGATGAGATATACCAACCAAAGACCAACAAGAATATTAAAGGTGTAATGGCGACGTTCGGCACCACCCGCGAAGCACTGCTCGATGTCATCACCGGTAAATTCAACCCAACGGGAAAGATGCCATTCACGACACCCGTATCTGAAGAGGCTGCTCAAAATCAATTGTCCGATGTACCGGGGTATCTGAAAGGAGCCTCGTACGGTTTGTTTAAGTATAGAGAGGGGATAAGTTACTAGGCTGCTTGTACTTTTATCGGTGAGTTCTTCTCCCGGCAATGCATATCAGGGGGATCATAGCATTCAGTTTCGACTTGACCTGCTTGTGAACGCGCGTTATCGAAGGGTTTTGGAGGTCGTTGCCGAAAAGAC
>CAYOPD010000038.1:26895-34438 GCA_964405735.1 uncultured Saprospiraceae bacterium
GATTTTTATCACTGGTATTTGGTCAAATCCTGTAGCGGAAAATTGACTGGTTTTAAAAATTGCTTCACAGATGAATAGAAATAAAACAATCTTATTATCAACCGCAACCATTCTTTTGATTATTGTTTTTTTTTCTTGCCATTCAAAGAATAAGAGCAAAAACGACAACCCTGATCATTTAAAAATCATGAGCCACAACGTTTGGTACGGTTTTACCAATGTTCCGGAAAGGAAAGAGACATGGATGGCGTGGATGAAAACGCAACAGCCCGATATCGTATCGCTTCAGGAGCTCAATGAATATACCCCTGAAAAATTAGCTGGGGATGCGAAAAATTACGGCCATGATTATAGTGTGTTGCTAAAAGAGGATGGGTTTCCAACGGGGATTACTTCCCGGTATCCCATAGAGGACATAAAAATCATCAGGGAGGGCTTTCATCACGGATTACTGCGGGCACGGATAAAACAAATATATTTTTATGTCATTCATTTACATCCTTCCAACTGGCAGGCCAGGAAGCGGGAAATCAACCTAATCTTACGGAACATCGAAGAGCTTCCAACGGGTTCGGATATTATACTGGTTGGTGACTTTAATACCTTTTCTCCGCTCGATTCAATTTATTATAGCCATGGCAGGCTTGAACCCTTTTTTAATGACCGGGATTCCTTGTACCAGGAGAAAAACCTAAACGACGGCAAGCTGGACTACACCGTGATCCGGGAAGTCATGGACTTTGGGTTGATTGATCTGGAGGCCAAATTGAGAAATTCCACCTATACTTTTTCCGGCAGCTTTCCTACATTAGCTAATAAGGAAGGACGGCATGGTGATCAAAGGCGGTTGGATTACATTTTTGCAAGTAAACGTTTAGCGGATAAAGTGACTAAGGCTCATATCATCGCCTCCGACACAACTCTGATATTATCGGATCATCTGCCCGTCGTGATGGAAATAAAGTCAGGTAATTAAATGGCGGTCCTCGTGCGACAATTCCCGAAAATTTGAAGTTTGGAGTCCGAAGTCCGTATTACAAGTCGTCGGTCGTAAATCGAATCATTCGAAGGTATAAAACATGTGTTCTATATTGATAACCTGGTGTACTTATTAAGTCCTGGGTTTTCTTCTCCTGTTTTCGATATCTTCCCTTATCGCCTTGCGTGTAACCTATCTTTTCTTCAATAAGTTTGTACTGGTCAGGTTCCCCTATCACAGCCCGGTGCTGCTCGCCGAGGTATCCGCGGGTTTTGGAGCAGTCATGTCGATCGACATCCTGATGAACGGCTCGCAGACGATGAAGGCGGCAAGGAGTAATCCTGCGATGGTGCTGAAGAGCGAATAGGAGTTGCTGATGACCTCTATTAACCCTGTTTGTGAATGATTAAGGTATCCTCATAAAATTTTACTTCGCCTGACGTTATATCATGGGTGCCGCCAACAATGCCGATCGCGCCGCTTTCAATCATCTCCTTTAATATAGGGCTGCGTTCCATAATGGCCGTTACGGTTCTTTTTACATTAATGGTTGCCACTTTTTCCACAAAATCGGGGTTGCCTGAGTTTCGGTTTTCGGACACCGATTTTTCCTCATAAACCGCTGGTTGTATTTTACTTAACAAGGCGGTAAGATTTCCCATTTCAACATGGTCGCAGGCTCCTTTTATTGCGCCACATCTTGTATGTCCCAGGACCACAATAATTTTGGAACCGGCTACTTTGCATCCAAATTCCATACTGCCCAGGATGTCTTCATTGATGATATTGCCTGCAATCCGGACGCTGAACACATCACCCAGACCCTGGTCAAAAATCAATTCAGCGGAAGTCCTGCTGTCGATGCAACTGAGGATTACGGCAAAAGGGTGTTGTCCGTCGGATGTTTCATTGGCCTGTTGCAAAAGGTTACGATTTATCCTCAGGTTGTTCATAAATCTTTTGTTTCCTTCTTTTAGTAAATTAAATGCCATGGAAGGGGTAATGGCCGCCTGCATTTCTTTGGTCAATGTTTTCATTTTATATATTGTTTATTTGAATTAAAAAATATCATATTGGTTTAAGCCGGTTCAATAAAGTTTACCGTTTCAACGGTTATATTTTTAGCTTTGGCATTGATTCTGTAATTCTGTATTATTTCAATCACATCATGGGCTACGGATTTAGATTTGGAAAAATCAATAATTACTTTTGACTGGGCCGGGATTGCTTCCAGTGTCCGCATTACGCTTGCTTTGTTGAAAAACGACACTTCCTGGGCCAATTCTATATGGTGGACCTGCTGGCCTTCACTTGTAGTGACTACATCTTTTAGGTGATGGGAGTTTCGATAGCTGTGCCGCAACGTATAGAAGATCCCAAACAGGATACCGATGATAATTCCTTTTAATAAATCGGTGGCTAAAATGCCAACCACCGTGGCCACAAAGGGAACAAACTGCTCCCAGCCCAGTTTATACATTTGTTTGAACAGGTCCGGTTTGGCCAGCTTATATCCGACAATAATCAATATGGCGGCTAAACTTGCCAGGGGAATCATATTGAGCCATCTCGCAATGGTAATAGCGCTAATCAAGAGAAACACCCCGTGCAGGATCGCAGACATTTTTGTTTTACCCCCAAAGGTTATATTGGCGGTACTGCGTACGATGACTTGGGTTATTGGCAGGCCACCAATCATCCCGGATAGGATATTTCCCAGCCCCTGGGCCTTCAATTCTCGGTTGGTAGGGGTGACCCTTTTATAGGGGTCCAGCTTGTCGGTGGCTTCCACACAAAGCAAGGTCTCCAAACTCGCTACCACCGCCAGCACCACAGCTACTTCCCATACTTTCAATTGGGTGATGGCCGAAAAGTCAGGAAAGGTAAAAAAGCTGAAAAACTCCGATAAACTATTTGCGACGGGGAGTCTGACGACCTGTTCGGCCGTCAAGTTGAAATTTAATATGCCGTTTTGGAACATGTAATTCATGGCAATTCCAAGGATCACCACTACAATTGGACCTTGCAGTACCTGAAATACCTTATGTTTTTTCATTAATACTTTATCCCATAATATGAGTATGGCTAGCGCAATGGCCGAAATCAGCATGGCGCCCGGCGAGAGCGCCCCTAATGCATTCGTAATGGAGGAAACGGTGGTGCCCCCATCCGATTGAAAATAGGAAAGGTCTCCTTCCGGATCATTATCATATCCCAAGGCGTGCGGTATTTGTTTTAATATGATAAGCAATCCGATACCGGTCAACATTCCTTTTATCACCGAGTTTGGAAAGAAGTAGGCAATAAAACCCGCTTTGGCAAAGCCCATGATGAGTTGTAGGATTCCGGCCAGCACCACGGCCAATAAAAAGGCGGGCCAGGAGCCCAAAGCTTCAATGGAGCTTAATACGATTACGGCCAGGCCGGCGGCGGGGCCGCTGACCCCAAGGGGTGAGCCGCTGGCCATGCCCACTATAATACCGCCCACAATGCCCGCAATAATGCCAGCAAACAGTGGCGCTCCCGAGGCCAGGGCTATACCCAGGCAGAGCGGAACAGCCACAAAAAAAACGACGATACTCGCCGGAAGGTCGTTTTTAAAATCTTTAAAAATGTTTTTTATTTCCATTGTCGGTTTTTTTAGTTTAATGACACAAAGATAGTATGTTTATCCTAACTGATAGCTTTACTATCTTTTTAGGTTGTTAAACTTTTCCTAATTTTGATCCTTGGACTTGGCGACACCGGAATTTATCGTTGTTTGCAAGTCATTACCTGAAAACACGAACTCATGGAAATAGCGTTACAGATAAAAATGAACGAAAAATTGTTTCTCAGGAACCCGGAACAATCCGAATTGGGAAAAAAAATTATTCGTCACAGCATTGATTTAATACATAAAAACGGATTTGAATCCTTCACCTTTAAAAAACTTGCAGAGGATATCGGCACGACGGAGGCGGGGATATACCGGTATTTTGAGAACAAGCACCGCTTGCTGATATATATCGCTGCCTGGTATTGGAGCTGGCTGGAATACCGGGTTGCGGTAAACACTATGAATATTAAAGACCCCGTCGTAAAGCTCAAAAGAGTGATTAAACTATTAACCACGGTGGTCGAGGATGATATTAAAACCACCTATTTCAATGAGAGCATCCTTCATCAGATCATCATTGCCGAAGGGACCAAAGCCTATTTAACCAAGCAGGTAACCGAAGACAACAAAGACCAGTTGTTTAAGCCTTACAAAGACCTTTGCGCAAAAATTGGTGAAATCATTTTTGACTGCAACTCCAAGTATAAATATCCCAAATCGCTGGCAAGCACCTTAATTGAAGTGGCGCATTTTCAAAACTTTTTTATGTACAACCTTCCTTCGCTCACCGATTTTGGAAAAGATAAAGACGAATCGAAGATTGTTGCTTTTTTGGAAGATTTGGTGTTTAGTTGTATAAAAAAGTGAGTGTGATTGAGTTGTGGGTATTTTTTGCTGTCGTATTCAATTACTTTCCGATACAAAATCTCGTAAAGATCGACTCCAGCAAATCCTCCGTCGTCACTTCTCCCGTGATCTCCCCGAGGTAATGCAGGTCCTTGCGGATGTCCATGGCGATCTACTCATGCCCGCTTTTTGAAATTACTTGTTCCAAAGACCTGTTCAAATATTCCTTTACCTGCACTCCGCATTGAAGATATTCTGTGACCAGAATACATTGCAAAAGCAAAAAATGGTGAATGATGGCTTAGCGCCCCCTCCCCTAAATCAGTTTACACATGGGTCAGCAGGAAGCCGGCATCGATATTCAATTTCTTATGTACCGCCTTCAAGAAAACAACATCGGGTTCTCTCTTTCCGGTCAATATTTGCGAAAGTTTAGGAGCCCCAATGCCGAGTTTCTTTGCAAGTTTAGCCTGGGTAAGCTTTTGTTCCGCCATCTTGAATTCAACAGCTTCCTGTATTGTTTTTGGTTTTATCGGCATTAGTTTCATCATGTTGTCTTCATACCTTTCAGCAAGCTTGGAGAGCTGTGCCAGTATAGCCGATTCCTCTTTTGGCAGCAGGTGAAACCCTCCCGAGCGGGTCACCTTCTCCAAAAGCGTCTCAATGGTTTTCATTACCGCTTTATATTCTTTTTCCGATCTGATCTTATTTATCATAACTATATAGTTCTACAATCTATTTTATTGTATTCATCATGAGTGTCAATAAACCTTATATACAGTGTCCGTATATCAAAGAAAATCATGGCAACCAATCTGTACTTCTTTCCCTTGATATTGAACACATATCGGTTATTACCTATATAATCAACGGAATTAAACGTCTTTTTTATGTCCACAAGCGAAGCCCATTCTGCCTTTTTGGTTTTTTTCCACCAGTCATTTACCGACTCCACCGCGTCTGAATGTCTGCGAACAAAGTCCGTTAACTTAGTTTTAGATATAACTACCACAGATGAGAATTGGTTTCAAAATTAGAAATTAATTTTCATTTTTTGAAATTATGCTCTCTGATTTAAGGGGGATAGTTCGTTTTCCCGGAGGAAAAACTATTAGAAATAGGATATTTTAAAATATTACTTTCCGATACAAAACCTCGTAAAGATTGATTCCAACAAATCCTCTGTAGTCACCTCCCCCGTGATCTCACCCAAAAAATGCAAGGCCTGCCTGATATCCATCGCGATCAACTCATGTCCTCCGCCGGATTTTAGCTGCTCCAGGGCCCTCCCCAGGTGCTCTTTGACCCTTAGGAGGCAATCCAGGTGCCTGCTGTTGGACACGATGTTTTGGGACAAAAGATCATGATTTCCGGTTATGGATTGCAGGAGCCTTTGCCGGAGGTATACGATATTCATATTGTTCCGGGCGGAGGTGGGAATGATATCGTCCCGGCCAATGCCGTCCATGACATAATCCTCGGGATGGGCATGGGGATGTAGATCCATTTTATTGGGCACCAGGATGATTTCCTGGTCCGGCCGACGGAGGGCCGTCACATCGGCACGGACATCCGCCGGCTTCAACAAGGTCACATCAAAGACATAGACCAGGATGGAGGACTGTTCAATCTTGTCGAGGGTGCGCTGCACGCCCAGGACCTCGATCTGGTCCTGCGCTTCACGGATGCCCGCAGTATCGATGAGGCGGAAAGGAATGCCTTCGATATGCAGGACTTCTTCTATGGTATCCCGCGTGGTGCCCGGAATGTCGGAAACAATGGCCCTTTCTTCCTGCAGCAGGGCGTTGAGCAGGGTGCTTTTCCCTGCATTGGGGCGTCCTGCGATCACGGTGTTGATCCCTTGTTTGATGGCATTGCCCAGCCGGAAGGAATCCACCAGCGACTGCACTTTCAGGATAGCTTCTTCCAGCAACGACTTCAGCTGGCTGCGGTTGGCAAACTCCACCTGCTCTTCGCCGAAATCCAGTTCCAGTTCCAGGAGGCTGGCGAATTCGATCAACCGGGTCCTTAGTCCTGCGATTTCTTTTGAAATTCCACCCCTCAGGTGGGACAGGGCCAGTCGGGCTTCGGCTTTGGAGCTTGCCGCAATGAGATCGGCGACCCCCTCGGCCTGGCTGATATCCATGCGTCCATAGACAAATGCGCGGAAAGTGAACTCCCCTGGACCGGCGGCCCTGGCCCCAAGTTGTATCAGACGGTTTAAAATCGCCTGCTGTATCCAGGTGGACCCATGACCGCTGATTTCCACCGTATCCTCCCCGGTATACGAATGAGGCCCTCGAAACAGGGTCACCACCACTTGGTCGATCACTCCTCCTTTCTCATCCATCAGGTAGCCCAGATGGGCCGTATGACTTTCCGCTTTTTTCAGGTTTTTGCCTTTAAAGCCTTCATTTACGATGGAAATAGCTTCCGGCCCGGACACGCGGAGCACGGCAATAGCCGCCTGGCCCGGCGCCGTGGACAGGGCGGCGATGGTATCGTCCAGGCTATGTCTGTTATACATATAAAATGAACTAATTTTGACCTGCCGAATGTTAACACAAGTATAGTTGAAAACCATGATGAAAAAGATCAAAAAATACCTGATCCGGACCGGGGTCATCCTGCTTCTGTTATTGATCGCTGCGGGAGCCTTTTTTACCCTGGTGCCCTACAGCGACGGGATGCGGGCCGGCCAGGTAATCAAACTCAGCAAGAAAGGGGTCATTTTTAAAACCTGGGAGGGTGAGCTCAATTTACTCCTTATGCCTTCCACCAATACCCTGGGCACCATGACCCCCAATGTTTGGTCTTTTTCAGTGGAGAATAAACAAGTGGCGGACCGGGTCATGCAGGCTTCCGCGACAGGGGAGCGGCTGGAATTATATTATAAAGAGAGGTATTTCCGCTTTCCCTGGCAAGGAGATACCCGGTATTTTGTATACGAGGTAAAGACTGCGTCTCCTCCGGTACAAACATTGCCGTCTACGCGGTAGATTCTGCTGGCCCATCATTCGACCCCCTCAGGGTCGGTAAATATCATTTCATAGCCCGGGAGCTTCGCCCCGGGCTATGATTGTTGAATCCCTTCGGGATTCCGGGAGGTATTTGAGGGC
>CAYOPD010000038.1:34538-36375 GCA_964405735.1 uncultured Saprospiraceae bacterium
TTTTACAAAATAATGGCTAAATACCTTTTGGTCTGTTTTCTCTTAGTGGTTCATCTGCCTGTTTCTAAAGCAGAAAAAATTCATGTCCTTGAATCCCCCGATCACACCCTGCGTTTTACGCTGCTGGTTTCTGTCGGAATCCCGCAATACGAAATTCAATATAAAGGAAAAACCATCCTGCAAAAAAGCGCCATTGGCCTTCTCCTGAACGACGGCACCGATTTCGGAAAAAAAATAAGGTCCCGGAAAATGAAAACCCGTAACGGCCTGGACGATTATGAACTCATTGCAGGCAAAACCCGGCGGGTCCATGAATTTTATACGGAGGGCAGGATCGTCCTGGTGATCAAATCAAGGCCCAAATGGAAGATCAATTTGGTGGTCCGCGCTTACAATGATGGAATCGCTTTCAGGTATGTATTCCCGAAACAAAAGTCAAGGGACAGCCTTTTCCTGGCCGGGGAAAAGACCTGCTTCAACTATTACGGAGATCCCCAGTCCATGGTCTTGTTGCGTCAAAATTTCACTACCTCCCACGAAGGCCTTTACTCTCATGAACCGCTCAGCCAAATACAGGAGGATACTCTGATCGATCTACCCGCGCTTTTTATTAATCCGGACACCTTATACACCGCCATCACTGAAGCCGCTCTTTCAAATTATGCAGGTATGTATTTGAACAAAAGGAACGGGGTATTAACAAGCGCTCTTTCTCCCCTACCCAATAAAGACGGTCTCAAAGTAAAAGCCCTCCTGCCCCATCAAAGCCCCTGGCGAGTCATCCTGGTCAGTGACCGGATGGGCGCCCTGATTGAATCCAATATTCTGACTAATCTCTCTCCGCCAAATAAAATCAAAGACCCTTCCTGGATCCTGCCTGGGAAAACCACTTTTCCCTGGTGGAACGGGAATATTCTGCCGGATTCGATCGTTGGAGGCAATAATTTTGAAACCAATAAATATTATATCGATTTCTGCGCCCGCAACGGTATTGAATACCATTCCATCGTGGAGTATGGCGGCCATCAATGGTATGTCGATGATGGAAAAGTATACCAGCCCGGCCCAAATGCCGATGTCACCAGGCCCGTTCCCGGTTTGGATATGAAACAGGTTTGCGACTATGCCCTGTCGCATGGTGTCAAACCGCGGGTTTGGGTGCACTGGGCTGCCCTCTATCCGAAAATAGATACGGCATTTGCCCTTTATAAATCCTGGGGGCTCACCGGCATGATGATCGACTTCATGGACCGGGACGACCAGGAAATGGTTCGCATTCAGGAGGAAATGCTGGAGAAAGCAGCCAAGCATAAACTTCATGTGCAGTTTCACGGGGCTTATAAACCCACCGGCATGTCGCGGACCTGGCCCAATGAACTCACGCGTGAAGGAACGCTCAATTATGAAGTACATAAATGGGATTCCACGGTCACCCCGGATCACGATCTCGACCTGGTATTTACGCGCATGCTGGCCGGCCCTTCCGACTGCCACCTGGGTGGTTTCCGGGCCGTGCCAAGGGATTCTTTTAGAATTCAATACATTAAACCTCTCATGCAGGGCACAAGGTGTCATTTGTTGGGCATGTACGTAGTGATGGAAAGTTATCTGCAGATTATTTCAGACTATCCCGGCGCCTATGAAGATCAGCCAGGTTTTGATTTTCTGAAAGAAGTGCCCACGAGCTGGGATCAGACCCGGGTGCTTGCAGCAGTGCCCCGTCAATATGTCGTCATTGCCCGTAAAAAGGGGGACCTATGGTATATCGGTGCGATCAACAATCATGAAGCCCGCGAGATTTCCATTCCGCTTGGTTTTCTTCCGGCAGGCGATCATA
>CAYOPD010000039.1:0-5041 GCA_964405735.1 uncultured Saprospiraceae bacterium
CATCTTCTTCATCAATCGAGCCATCGCAGTCATCATCTATGCCATTGCAATATTCTGGTGCGCCAGGGTATATATCGAAATTATTATCATCGCAATCGCCACCGTTTTCGGTGTATCCATCATAATCAAAATCACAGTCATCACTGGCCTCTGCTGATCCGTTGCAATACGAATCATCACAATCGGTGCCATTAGCGCAGTCATTGTCGATGCCATCATTGCAAATTTCAGCCGCCCCGGGATAAACCGATGAATTGTCATCATCGCAATCACCCTGGTTTTCAGTAAATCCGTCACCATCGTAATCACAGTCATCACTGGCTCCTGCATAACTGTTGCATGCTGTGACATCATCGCAGTCGGTATACCCGTTGCAGTCATTGTCGAGCCCATCACTGCAATTTTCAGTCGCGCCGGGATAAACCGTTCCTTCCGTATCATCACAATCTGTATCGTCCAACACATATCCACTGGGCTGGGTACAGGCATTCATGTGATGATCCTCATCCCCATATCCGTCATCATCAGAGTCGCGATACCAAGTGGTCATCGCTTCGGCCAGACTACCGTCACCTGCCATCCCATTGCAATTATAATCCTGGCAATCGGTGTACCCGTCGCAGTCGTTGTCAATGCCATCATCGCAAATTTCAGTCTCACCGGGGTTAACAGTAGCGTCATCATCATTACAATCCGCATCATTACAATACCCGTCTGAATCCATATCAACACCTGATGATCCTCCGTTTGGGCATTCATTACAGTTTGGTTGCACCTTTGTATTCCCCGGATCGCTGTCGTCGCAGTCAAAATCGGCGCAGAGCCCGTCCCCGTCCCAGTCCCCACCATACTCATCACAATCCACTGCAGCCTTGTATTGGATGGAATCGTTCCTGGAAATAGAATTAAAAATCAGCAGGAAAACGGCCAGGGCCGCTAAGGGTATTGCTGAAGCAAGGAATTTCCTGGACATAACAAATAATTTAATAATTGATCAACAATAGTGAATGGGGTAAAGCCTGAAACCGGTTAATACGGTAGAAAAAACTGTACCGAAAAAATACCAGTTCCTGGGACATAAGCATTGAAACAAAAGTTAAACCAAGATAAGAAGCCTTTTCCAATCTAAGTATCTATAAATGAAGATTTTTTATATCGAATTTTTTCTATGAAGCTGGTCCTGCTTCATCTTAATTCTTTAATACTTAATTCTTAATTATCTTACCACGCTTCCGTTCTCCGCCCCATCATTAGGTTCGACAAACTTAAGGCTGCCATCGGCATTTTCAGAAAGAAGGATCATGCCGTTGGAGTCAATCCCTTTCATTTTACGCGGGGCCAGATTGGCAACGATCACTACTCTCCGGCCGGGCAGAACTTCAGGCTGAAAATGCTGGGCTATACCGCTGAGTATGGTTCGTTTTTCAAAACCCAGGTCCACGGTCAGATGCAACAATTTATCGGCTTTAGGCACCCGCTCCGCTGTCAAAATAGTGCCGGCACGGAGATCGGTCTTGTTGAAATCATCAATGGAGATGGTCTCCTTGAGGGGGACGTGCGTTGAAGGGGCAGGCACGCTGAGCGCCGAACCTCTTTTGAGTTTGTCGAGCTGAGACTGTATACGGGCATCATCGATGCGGGAAAACAAATGGCTGGGCTCTTTGATTTTGTGGCCTGGAGGAAGCAGGACTTCCCCTTCACTAAGGGCATCCAGTAAAAGATTGAGTTCATTTTCATCCCGGAGCAGGGCCAGTCCAAGCTGCGCCCTCATTTTATCCGAGGTAAAAGGCATAAAGGGCCGGATGACTACGCTCAGGGCTGTGGCCAGTTGGGCACAATAATTGAGGACGACCTTGATCAGTTCAGGATCCGATTTTTCTTTTTTCCAGGGTTCATTGGATTGCAGGATGGAGTTGCCGGTGCTGGACATGTCCATCAGGCTTTTGAGGGCATCCCTGAACCGGAATTCCCGGATGCTCTGGTTGAGGTCCTGGATGCGATCATGGAGGTAAAGCAATTCGGTCTCGTGGAAAGAATCAAAATCGGGCTCTTCCGTCCCGATAAACGGCTTATCCGGACTAAAGGCAGGGATCTCACCCTGGTAATATTTATGGAGCAGGACAGAAACCCGGTTGAAAAAATTGGCCATGTTGTTAACCAGTTCGTTATTGTTGGCCTCCTGGAACCCTTTCCAGGTAAATTCACTGTCCCTTTGTTCGGGCATGGTTTTGATGAGGTAATACCGCAGGAGGTCTTGCTGACCGGGCCATTCTTCCAGGTATTCATGAATCCAAACCGCCCAGTTTCTTGAAGTGGATACCTTGTCCCCCTCCAGATTCATAAACTGATTGGCAGGTACATTGACGGGCAGATTAAATCCTCCGTAGGATTTGAGGATGACCGGAAAAATGAGGCAGTGGAAGACGATGTTGTCTTTTCCAATAAAGTGGATCAACGCGGTTTCGGGGTCTTTCCAGTATTTCTCCCAATTTTCGTGATGCGTAGCCGCCCAGGCTTTAGTCGCACTGATATAACCGATCGGGGCATCCAGCCAGACATAAAGTTTTTTTCCGGCCGAGCCTGGAATTTCCTGGGGTACATCGACTCCCCAGTCCAGGTCCCGGGTCATAGACCTCGGTTCAAGCCCGCTGTCCAGCCAGGATTTGCATTGACCGACGACATGGGGTTTCCATTCGCTGGGTTCATGGTGTTTGACCCCGTCGAGCATACCGGTCTCGATCCAGGCCCTCAGCCACTCCTGGTGCTGGTTGAGCTGGAGGAACCAATGCTTGGTCGGTTTCATCACAGGGGTACTTCCGCTCAGAGTGGATTTTGGGTTAATCAATTCGGTCGGGCTAAGGGTCGATCCGCATTTTTCACACTGGTCGCCATATGCATTCGGATTGCCGCATTTGGGGCAGGTACCGATGATATAACGGTCGGCGAGGAACTGGCCTACCGACTCGTCGTAATATTGCTGGCTTTCGATTTCCTGGAATTCGCCTTTTTCGTACAGTGTCCTGAAAAAATCCTGAGAGGTCTCATGGTGAATCGGTTCAGAAGTCCGGTGATAGATATTAAAATCAATAGCCATGCCGGCCAGGGCCATTTTAAGTTGTTCGTGGTATTTATTGATGACGGCTTCGGGGGTCGTATTTTCTTTTCGTGCCTTTACCGTGATGGCAGCTCCATGTTCATCCGACCCGCAGACCCATACTACTTCTTTTCCGGTAAGCCTCAGGAAACGGACAAAGATGTCAGCAGGTAAATAAGCACCGGTGAGATGCCCGATATGCAAAGGGCCGTTGGCATAAGGCAAGGCAGAAGTGACTAAGTATCTTTTGATCTCCATCCTAAGGTGCGCAAAGGTAGGAAAATTGACGATGAATCAATTCGCTCTACTTATATCAGATCCGAGGCAGGATAGAAACATTCCTCCTGTCTTCTTTTCTCCTGTCTCCCTTACATACCATACCTGAACGATAGAATTTATAGGCTCTGATTTCCAAATTCCGCCTTTTACTTATATTTGGTGTTGAAAATGGGCAAACCCGTTGTGGTCGTTTGTATCAGTTGTATGCCGTAAGGCATGCTCTGATCCATATTGCCCCATTTCCCTCTGACCAATTCTTACCTTATTGATGTTTTTCAAATTTATTCATTCAATCATTAAATCATTTTTTAATCCTCAAATTTTATGTCAAATTACAGATTTGAAACCCTGCAATTGCATGCAGGACAGCAGGTAGACCCAACCACCAAATCCCGGGCAGTCCCGATTTACCAGACCACCTCTTATGGTTTTGACAATTCGGACCATGCCGCCAACCTTTTCGGCCTTCGCCAGTTTGGCAATATCTATACGCGGATCATGAACCCGACCACGGATGTGTTTGAACAAAGAATTGCAGCCCTCGAAGGGGGAGTCGCCGCACTGGCTACCGGTTCCGGGCAGGCCGCTCAATTCCTGGCCCTGAACAATATTCTGACTGTGGGTGACAATTTTGTATCCACCTCCTATTTATACGGAGGCACCTACAACCAATTCAAAGTGGCTTTCAAGCGCCTGGGGATTGATGTGCGTTTCGCAGATGGGGACAGCCCCGCCAGTTTTGAAAAACTCATTGATCAAAAAACCAAAGCCCTTTATCTTGAAACCATTGGCAATCCCAAACTGAATATTCCCGATTTTGAAGCGATTGCCGCCCTCTGTAATAAATATGATCTGCCCCTGATCGTCGACAATACTTTCGGAGCTGGCGGTTATCTCTTCCAGCCCCTGAAACACGGAGCCCATGTGGTCGTCAATTCAGCCACCAAGTGGATCGGCGGGCACGGAACCAGCATCGGAGGGGTGATCGTCGACGGAGGCAATTACAATTGGGGTAATGGAAAATATCCCCAATTCACCGAACCCAGTGAAGGTTACCATGGTCTGAAATTCTGGGAGATCTTCGGGTACAACAATCCCCTGGGCATGCCCAACGTCGCCTTCATCATCCGCGCCCGGGTGGAAGGCCTCAGGGATTTTGGCCCTTCCATGAGCCCCTTCAATTCCTTCCTCTTCCTCCAGGGCCTCGAAACGCTGAGCCTCCGGGTGCAACGGCATGTCGACAATGCCATGGCCCTGGCCACCTGGCTGGAAAATCACGACAAGGTCGAATTTGTCTGGTATCCCGGCCTGAAAAGCAGCCCTTACCATGAACTGGCCAAAAAATACCTGACCAATGGTTTTGGCGGGATCCTTCAGTTCGGAATCAAGGGCGGATTGGAAAACGGAAAGAAATTTATCGATTCCCTGCAGTTAATCAGCCACCTGGCCAACGTCGGCGATGCCAAATCCCTGGCCATCCATCCCGCCTCCACCACGCACGAGCAATTAAATGAAACCGAACGCGCAGCCGCCGGGGTATTGCCTAACCTCATCCGGATCAGCGCCGGTATCGAACATATCGAGGACATCAAGGCAGATTTCCAGCAGGCCTTTGACAAGGTATTTGCTTAGTACTAAAAAAACAGGGGGTGTTTTGAAAACACCCCC
>CAYOPD010000039.1:5141-15789 GCA_964405735.1 uncultured Saprospiraceae bacterium
AACACCCCCTGTTTTCCGGTTTATCCCCCGAAATCGTCGAAGGCAATATTTTCTTTTGGTACGCCCAGGTCATCCAGCAGTTTGATCACGGCCGCATTCATCATGGGAGGGCCGCAGAAGTAGTATTCGATCTCTTCGGGCTCGGGGTGGCTTTTCAGATAGTTGTCATAAAGCACTTTGTGAATAAAGCCGACAAACCCATCTCCTTCACGGTCTTCGATGTCCTTGCTTAGTTTCCAATTGTCTTCAGCCATAGGTTCAGAGAGGGCGATGTGGTAGCGGAAATTGGGAAATTGCCGTTCGATGGCCCTGAATTCATCCGTATAAAAAAGTTCACGCTTGGAACGGCCTCCATACCAGAAACTGACTTTACGATCGGTGGTTTTCAGGGTATGGAAGAGGTGGAATAAATGTGACCGCAACGGGGCCATACCGGCACCACCGCCAATGTAAACCATTTCCTTTTTGGTCGGTTTGATAAAAAATTCACCATAAGGGCCACTCACCATCACCTTGTCTCCAGGTTTGAGGGAAAAGATATAACTTGAACAGATACCCGGGTTGACCGCCATCCAGCCATTGGTTTTTTTATCCCAGGGGGGTGTGGCAATACGGATATTGAGTTTTACAATATTTCCCTCCGCAGGGTGGTTGGCCATGGAATAAGCCCTGAACACCTCTTCAGTGTTTTTCATGTGCAGGGGCCATAGATTGAATTTGTCCCAGTCCGGTTTAAATTTATCCGGACCTGCGGGATCGTCGGGATGGGGACGGATATCGAAATTTTTATAATCTACTTCGATGGGCGGCACGTCAATCTGGATATATCCTCCGGACTGGAAATCCAGGGACTCTCCTTCAGGAAGTTTGACCACAAATTCTTTGATGAAGGTGGCCACATTGTAGTTGCTGACTACTTCGCATTCCCATTTTTTGATGCCAAACACTTCCGCGGGCACACGGATATGCATATCCTGCCTGACTTTAACCTGGCAGGCCAACCTCATGTGTTCAGCGGCTTCCTTGCGGGAAATATGGTTTAATTCCGTGGGCAGGATATCCCCTCCTCCCTGATCCACATGGCATTCGCACATGGCGCAGGTGCCCCCGCCTCCGCAAGCCGAAGGCAGGAAGATTTTTTCCCCGGCGAGGGTACTCAGCAGGCTGCTTCCGGGTTTCACTTTTAACGCATGCTCTTCATCCCCGTTGATGACGATTTTAACATCCCCCTGGGCAACCAGTTTTTTCTGGGCGTAAATCAGGCCAAAGGCCATCACCAGCAGTAGGACCGAGAAGGCAATAATCGCCCAAACCACAAACATCAGGTCGATCAGAAATATCATGATTGTCATTGAATTGATAATTATTTAGCAAAATAATTTGCCGGGTTGATGCCCATCAGGCTCATGAACGCAATACCCAGAAAGGCGGTGATCACAAAAGCGATGCCGAGCCCGCGGAGGGGTGCGGGAACATGGCTGTATCTGAGTTTTTCCCTTATAGCAGCCATCAATACAATGGCAATTAACCAGCCTAATCCTGATCCGACTCCATAAACCACCGATTCGGAAAAATTATACTCCCTGGCTACCATGAACAGGGCCGCACCAAGGATCGCACAGTTTACAGTGATGAGGGGGAGGAATATGCCCAATGCATTATAAAGCGAAGGTGAAAATTTTTCCACGGCCATTTCCACCAATTGCACCATGGCTGCTATACTGGCAATGAATAGAATAAAACGGAGAAAGGTGAGGTCCATCTTAAAAATGCCATTCGGACCCAGTACGAGTTCACTGATCACCCAGTTGATGGGTACCGTGATTGCAAGCACAAAGATGACCGCGGCTCCGAGGCCGATGGCGGTCTTGACACTTTTTGACACCGCCAGGAAGGAACACATGCCAATAAAGTAGGACAAAACCATATTTTCAATGAAGGTCGATCTAAGGAATATATTGAGGAGATCCATTTCTTTAGATAAGTTAAATGATTAATTAAGAGATGTCTACCAACTTTGGCTCTTTAGCCCTCTGGATCCAGATAATGGTTGCAATCAGGAACATGGCGGCGGCAGGTAATACCATCAAGCCATTGGGCTGGTACCAGCTCAGGAGCGGGCTGGATTGGGTATTGATCAGAAAATCGGGAGAAGGACCGATAATTTTATATCCCATGAGGGCGCCTCGTCCGAAAAACTCCCGGATGGCAGCAATGGCCACCAGGATCCAGGCATAACCCAACCCATTGCCGAGCCCATCGAGGAATGATTTCCAGGGCTTGTTGGCCATGGCAAATGCCTCCAGCCGGCCCATTACAATACAGTTGGTGATGATGAGGCCTATAAATACGGAAAGTTGTTTCCACACATCATAAGAAAAAGCTTTCAGGAATTGTTCCACGATGGTCACCAATGCGGCGATAACCACCAACTGAACAATCATGCGAATCTGTTTGGGTATTCCGTTCCTTATAAGTGATATCACCAGATTGGAGAAGCCGGTAACCAGGACGACGGAGATTCCCATGATCAGGGCAGGTTTTATCATGGTCGTCACGGCCAGTGCAGAACAGACCCCTAATATCTGTACCGTAATGGGATTGTCAATGTGCAAGGGGTCTGTAATCAGAGCCCTTTCCTTTTTTCCCCACCATCCTTCCCTGGGTTCGGCAGGTGTGGAGGTTTTTACAGCAGATTCAGCCATAGAATATTTTTGTATTAGGTTAATTCTTTTTAAGACTTTCAAAATAAGGCAGATAAACCACCAGGCCTTTTTCCAGCATATTGGATACCCCGACAGAGGTAATGGTAGCCCCTGAAATGGCGTCCACCTGGTGCAAGGGTTCTTTAGCACCGCCTTTGACTACCTTGACGGAAACAAAATTACCGTCCTGGTAGATTTGTTTGCCTTTAAAGGATTTGGGGAAATTGGCATTGTCCTTGATCTCAGCCCCAAGTCCGGGCGTTTCGGCAACATGTCCGAAGGATGCACCTGCAATGGTATTGAAGTCGCTGTCAAGGGCAATATATCCCCAGATTTTATCCCAGAGTCCATTTCCGCGGACCGACATCAGGTAAATGTTTCCCTTTTCCCCTTTGAAAATGAAAAGCGGAAACCGGCGATCGTTGACCGGTTTTTTTTCCTCAGCAGCAAGATCGATCGTTTCGGCATCAACGCCCGTCACCACCTTGCCATTGACGTCCAAAACCACTTTTTCCACCTTTTCTTCAAATAATTTGATAACCTCATCATCCTTCATTTTAGCCGGATCGACTCCGATCTGTTCTTTGATCGCCCCAAGGATGTCTTTCTTTTTAAATACAGCCTCATTGGAATCGTGCATGGGTTTGAGCCCATTGACTACAAAAGCCAGGGCTACCGAGGTGACCAAAGCCATCACCAGGGTGTAGATCAGGATGTATCTGTTGTTAAACACGGCTCAATCTTTTTTTCATATTGGATTCAACAATAAAATAATCGATCAGGGGCGCTACTGAATTCATAAACAGGATAGCCAGCATCCAGCCTTCCGGATAAGCCGGGTTCAGGATCCGGACGATCATGCCTACTACGCCGATAAAAAATCCATAAATCCATTTGCCGGTATTGGTCGCGGAAGCGGTCACGGGATCAGTAGCCATAAAGGCCATGGCAAACAGGAAACTTCCCATGTAAAAATGATAGTACCAGGGTACCTGCATATATGGATTAAATCCCCAGGCATTGAAGATCAAAGCAGTGATCGCCAGTCCAAAAACCATGGAAACCATGATGCGCCAGCTGGCAATCCGCATGAAGATCAACATCAGGGCCCCGACGATGATCAGGGGTTTGGAGGTTTCACCGACCGAACCGGGAATCACTCCCCACCACATCTCCGAAGGACTATAATGTTGGGTGACTGCATCCCAGCCACCGGAGGCTGCAAGCGCCAGGGGCGTTGCACCGCTAAATCCATCGACAGGTACACCATCGGCTCCGAATGTACTCCATCCCAGGGAGGACCATAACTTGTCAAAAAGGTGAAGGACCCATCCCGACCCTCCAAAATCTGTGATGGCCTGACCATTGGCCGTCGTCAGTCCGGCAACCCAGACATTATCCCCGGAAATGGTGCCCGGATAAGCAAAAAAGACGAAGACCCTTGCTACCAGGGCAACATTCCAGATATTCATACCGGTCCCCCCAAAGGCTTCCTTTGCAAAAAGTACGGCAAAAGCCACGGCGATGGCCAGGATCCACAGAGGTATATCCGGTGGCATGATGAGCGGGATAAGAGCCCCGGTCACCAGGAAGCCTTCTTCGATGCCGTGTCCTTTTTTGTATGCAAAATAAAACTCGACTCCCAGGCCGACCAGGTGGGTAACGATCCAGATGGGGAGGAGTTTCACCAGGCCAAACAGGATTTTCAGGTGGATGGCTTCCAGATACCCGGCGTGTTTGCCTATGGCCATAAAATATTGCTGGCCGATATTATAGGTCCCGAACACATAACAGAGCTGCATGGCCACGACCACCATAGCCATGGTTCTTTTGAGGTCGATCCCGTCGCGGATATGAACTCCGCCCCGGGTCACTGTGGCCGGCTGGTATAGAAAGGTGAAAAACCCGTCGTAAACGGTGTGCAAAAACGGATGTTTTTTCTTATCCGGTTCCAGAGCCTTGATTTTATCGATTAACGCCATATCCGTGTATCGTGATAATTCTTGGTTTCAATGATCATTAACTTTCCGCCTGAATCATGTCGAGGCCTTCCCGCAGGATGGCCTGCAACGGTTGTTTGGAGGTGCAGGCAAATTCACAAACGGCAATGTCTTCTTCGGACAGCTCCAACAGGCCCATGCCTTCCATGCGTTCAATGTCCTTGGTGATGATGGCCTTCATCAGCAATTGCGGGTAGATGTCCATGGGCAATACGGCTTCATACTGGCCGGTCATGACAAAAGCGCGGGGTTCGCCATTGGTATTGGTATCCGCATCGAATTGAATGTCTCCAAGTAATTTATTCGGAAACACCCCCGAGGCGCTGGGCATGATACGGGGGATGGCCCATCCGAACAGGGTCTCATGATTCCCTTCCGGGATCGCCGTGATCTGATCGTCAGAATAATGCAGGTAACCTTGGGTGGATTCCTGCTTACCGCTGTAAACATCACCGCTGATGACCCGGCTGTTGTCTTTAAGCCTGCCCTGGGTGAGGTCCCCGATGGAAGCTCCAATATACGTTTGAACATATCCATTTTCATTGAAGGCGCTGCCACCAATAGCTACCAGCCGGTCTGCCTCATGCCGCTGCCTGAGGAAAAGAGCTCCGATGCTGGCTACTTCCTGGATGCCCAGGGTCCATACCCTGCCGCCTTTTTTAATGGGCGCAGTATGGTGGATTTGGATGCCTACATTTCCTGAAGGGTGTTTGCCGCTGAACCAGTGTTTTTCCACACCGTGGGCCTGAGTGAATGCCTTTGACGGGGCTTCATTTTTATTCGCATTGAGCCCAAGATGAACTTTGCCGGAGGTGAGCCTGGTCAATACATCCAATCCCTTTTGAAATTCCAGTTCCTTGCCTTGTATAACATAATCCAGGTCCGGAGCCAGGGGTGCAGAATCAAAACATGAAATAAAAATATGGTCAGGGATATGGTCGAGGCTGGCCACGGTGCCGAATGGCCTCTCTTTGATCATGGGCCATACTCCGCCTTCGCACATATATTTTACAATCTGTTCGCGGTTTGCCGATCCAAGGTCAAATGGATAAAATGATTTATACCTGTTTTGTGTGTCAGCAAGGATGACCACGGTGGTAATGGCCCTTTTTTCTCCCCGGTTGATTTCAATGATTTCTCCGCTTACCGGAGCCACATAAAGGACGGAAGTGTTGTTTTTATCAAAAAACAGCGGATCGCCAGCGGCTACTTCCTGGCCAACTTCCACAACCACTTTGGGGATCGGCGGAAGGCCACGAAAATCCTTGGCATTGACTGCATACCGGTTTACTTTGACCTCCATCCGGTTATGCGTTGGTTCACCCGTGAGGGCCAAATCATAACCTTTTTTAAGATAAGTGACCGGGGCATCTCCCACATATGCTTTTGGTTTTTTCTGAAACCAACTGGAGAAATCGGGTATGATGGAAAAGCGGGTGGCGTCCTTTACCCCGGTACGGACTGCCTGGATCTGTAACAATTTTTCGGCGATCAGGATAATGAGGCCAAACAGGAGGAGGAATATAAACAACAACAAACCCCTGCTCAGGAGAAGACTGTTACCGGAACCGGATTGGGAAAAAGCAGCATTCGAAGAAAAAAAAATCAAAAAAGCAGAGACTGCTGCCCGATGTTTAAGATTATTCACAGGTACATGATTTAATCGTGCGCCGCAAAGTTACTATTTGACTTTATACCAAATTAAATTTCACATAATATATCTTAAGCTAATGCAAGCCCTTAAACTATTTAGAATTAGTCTAAATTAGTAATTGCTTCGGGATACATCCTGTCCATAGACTCAGCGGAATGCCCTATCCGGAAAGCCGTGGGCTCAAAGCTGATGGTTCAAATTATTCTTGGTACTTTTCACCGTCATTTTAGCGATATGGGAGAGAACAAAGTAAACCAACCCAACAATACCAAAGAACTTCAAAAATTTACCAAGGCCCTGCTCCAGGATGTAAAGTCCTTCGAATACATGCTGGCCCACAACTGGTTTGAGACCGGGATCCACCGCATCGGAGCAGAACAGGAGATGGTCATCGTTGACCTCAAAAACTTCCGTCCGGCGCCCATCAACACCAAGGTGACTCCAAAACTCGAAGCCTATGACTGGCTGGACACGGAACTGGCGATGTTTAACCTGGAAACCAATTTCAGACCCCGGGAACTGAAGGGCAGTTGTTTTTCCGATATGTATGACGAAGCCCTTGACCAGCTGAAGATCATACGGGAAGCCCTTGAACCTTACCAGGCGGATATCCTCCTCACCGGCATCATCCCAACCATCCGAAAATCCGACCTGGACTATAAATACCTTACACCTAAAAAAAGGTATCTCGCCCTTATGGAGGCCATACGGAAACAACTGTCGACCGATTCGTTTGAGCTTCGCCTGAGCGGCATTGACGAGTTGCTCCTGAAGCACGACTCCCCCCTGTTGGAAGCCTGCAACACAAGTTTCCAGGTACACCTTCAGGTCTCCCCGGACCAGTTTGCCCGTTTTTACAACATCTCCCAGGTACTGGCAGGGCCGATGATCGCCATCGCGGCCAATTCGCCACTGGTGTTTGGCCGCCGGCTCTGGCACGAATCCCGAATCGCCATGTTCCAGCAGGCCCTTGATACCCGTGGGTCAAGGGCGCATATGAGGGAGCGTAGCGCCAGGGTCCATTTCGGACGCGACTGGGTCCATGATTCCATCCTTGAAATTTATAAAGAAGATATTGTGCGATTCCGGGTTTTGCTGGCTACCGAGATCAATGAGGATTCGCTCAGCATGATCCATCACGGCCGGGTACCCAGGCTCCGGGCGCTTCAGGTCCACAATTCCACCGTTTACCGATGGAACAGGCCCTGTTATGGAATCAGTGAAAATGGCAAGCCACACCTTAGAATCGAAAACCGGGTGTTCGCAAGCGGGCCAACTACCGTAGATGAAATCGCCAATGCGGCATTTTGGCTCGGAACCATGACGGGGCTTGCCGCCGACCAGGATGACATCCGCAAAAAGGTTTCCTTCGCGGATATTTCCGACAATTTTGTAAAAAGTGCCCAGTTCGGAATCGATTCCAAGTTCAACTGGTTTGAAGACCAGAAGATTCCTGCCGTTGACCTGATTTTGAAAGAACTCCTCCCCTATGCCCACAGCGGGCTCAGGGCTCAGGGGGTAGATGAAGCCGATATTGACAAATACCTTGGCATTATCGAAGAAAGGGCCAAAAAACACATGACCGGCGCGCGCTGGCAACTCCGTGCCTATACCAAACTCCTTGAACAAACCAACCGCACGGAAGCCCTTACGGTACTGACTTCTTCCATGCTCAAACAACAAAAGAAAAACCTTCCGATCCATAAGTGGAAAATGCCGGAACTCCGTGACCTGAGGGATTACAAACCCCAGGAATTGCTGGTCGGGGATTTTATGACGACAGACCTGCTCACGGCGCAGAAGGAGGACATCATCGATTTTGTGGCTGAAATGATGCAATGGAAACGGATCCGTTATACGCCGGTTGAAGATCAAAAAGGCCGGCTCGTCGGCCTGGTGACTTCAAGGCTGCTCCTCCAATATTTTACGGATAAAAAGAAAGTGCCAAAGACGGTAAAGGACATCATGATCCGCAAACCGGTGACAGCCACGCCTTCCACTACCATTATGGAAGCCATGAGCCTGATGCGCAGCCATAAAATTGGTTGCCTTCCGGTGGTACAGGACCATGAACTGGTAGGCATATTCACCGAAATGGACTTCCTCGGTATTTCAGCAAGGCTGATGGAACGGCTCAGTGAGCAGGATAAGCTGACCGATGACGAAACCTGAATAATAAACAAAGGCTAAAGGAATAAGTCGGCCTGCATGCAAAGGACCGGGCCACCTTGGCCCCAAATCTACTACCTTTGCCGCCATAAATTTCTAAAGATGAAGAGACGCGAATTTATCCGCCATAGCGCTGTTCTGATTCCAGCAGCCTGGTCTTCAGAAACGATCATTAAAAGTTTCTTTGCAGATCCCTGGAACATCAAGATGCTTAACAAGGACACTGGTATTTTTACAGAAAGAGGTGGCACGATTCTGTTTCACCTCTCAAAACAAGGCATCGTGGTCGTGGATTCACAGTTTCCGGAGCAGGCTGGCCACCTGATCACCGAACTGAAAAAGAAAAGCAGCCAGCCCTTTGAATTGCTGATCAATACCCATCACCACGGTGACCATTCCGGTGGCAATATTGCATTCAAAGAACTGGTGGGACGGGTGCTGGCGCATAAGAATTCAAAAACGAACCAAATGAAGGTGGCCAAAGAGCGGAACCTGGAAGCTGGTCAGCTCTACCCTACCCAAACCTTTGAGAACGTTTGGAGCGAAAAAATCGGCCGCGAGCGCATCACCTTGCATTATTTCGGCGCAGGCCATACCGATGGCGACAGCCTGATCCACCTGGAAAAATCGAAGATCGTCCACATGGGAGACCTGATGTTCAACCGGCGCCATCCCAATGTGGACCGTTCGGCGGGGGCCAGTATTAAAAGCTGGATCAGGGTCCTGGACCAGGCCATCGGGACTTTTAATGCAAAAACCACTTATGTATTTGGACACGCTGCGGAAGGCTTTCCGGTCACTGGTACCCGCAAGGACCTGGAGGCCTTCAAATCATACCTGGGTGCAGTGCTCGATTTCACCGCAGATGCCAGGGCCAAAGGCCTCACGAAGGATGATTTTTTAAAAACCACGGAATTCCCCGGAGCTGGTGAATGGAAAGGCGATGGCCTTGCCCGGCCATTGGGCGCCGCCTGGGATGAATTGGCCTCCGGAGGCTAGACGGACCATAAAACTTTCCCCCGAATTAAATTGTTCTAATGCTATAATTTTGCAACATGAAGCAATTCCTGATTATATTCTTTTTGACTTTTACCTGTGGCCTCATCGGCCAGAACAGCAGCAGTACCTGGAACACCCTGGGTAAAATCACTTTTAAAAAGGAATTCGACGCCGCCCTTGGTTTTAAAATCGACAAACCCATTTTCAGTGAAGAAATCAAGGCACTGTCCGGAAAGACGATTGAAATCAAAGGGTACATCATCCCTACCGACGGTTATAAAAGCCATACTGAATTCATCCTTTCCGCTTTTCCATATAACATGTGTTTCTTTTGCGGAGGCGCGGGACCTGAAACGGTCATGGAGATCTACGCCAAAACCCCGGTGAAATTCACTTCCGAGGCAGTCACCATCCGTGGAAAACTGGAACTCAATGAAAATGATGTAAACCGCCTGATCTACGCCATGACGGAAGCCGAACAGGTGGATGCTAAATAGACTCCCCGTCCCGTTTTATTCCCATTAAATTTTAATACTCTCATAACAAATCAGATCACGGTATGGTTGTGAGATCAAATATTTTTGCAAATAATTTTTAACTTAAAATTCATTATGAAAAAAATCTTCCTCATTGCCCTTCTGGGCATGTTTGCCTTTGAAAGCATGGCCCAGGCCGCAAAAGCAAGCCCTGCCATGAGCACTGAAAATGACCTCCTCAAAATTACTTACGGAGCCCCTTCCAAAAAAGGCCGTGAAATTTACGGAGCCCTGGTGCCTTATAATGCCGTATGGCGTACCGGAGCCAACGAAGCCACTGAAATCACCTTCAAGAAAGATGTTGACGTGGCAGGCAAAATGGTAAAAGCCGGCACTTATACCTTGTTCACCATCCCGGCTGAAAAAGAATGGACCATCATCTTAAACTCAGAACTCAAACAATGGGGCGCCTACGGTTATGATAAAATCAAAAGCAAAAATGTAGCTGAAGTAAAAGTACCCGCAACCATGACTTCGGAAGTCCAGGAAACATTAACCATTACGGCTACTGCCAAAGGATTCGACATCATATGGGATAAAACCAAGGTGAGTGTTCCGGTGAAATAAGGAATCAGTTAATCAGTT
>CAYOPD010000039.1:15889-36164 GCA_964405735.1 uncultured Saprospiraceae bacterium
ATGGGATAAAACCAAGGTGAGTGTTCCGGTGAAATAAGGAATCAGTTAATCAGTTAGTCAGTTAGTCAGTTAGTTGGCTAGTTGGCTGGTTAGATAGCCGGTTAAATCAGGCTTAAGAATTGAAATCATAAAAGCGATATGATCGTATGATCGTATCGCTTTTTTTTAGAGAGGATTGAGGCTAGAGGTCAGAGGATGGAGACGGCAATCATAGAGTAGAGTACGCTCAGTTTTCGACAAAATACATATCCACGAGGCCTTTATTTTTAGCGGGGATCTTGCCCCGGTATTCGCATTTGAAGATATCCTTCACCTTTTCATAGGTTTCACCGGATATGTTGATCTTTCCTTTTTCGCTGGATTGTTCAAGCCGGGCGGCCATGTTGACCGTGTCGCCCCAGATGTCGTAGGCAAATTTTTTACTTCCGATCACGCCGGCGGCAACCGGGCCCATGTGAATGCCGATCCGGATATCCATTCTGGCTTTGCCCAAGCTTTCCCGTTCCTCATTCCAAATATCCAGCCAAACCTGAATTTCTTTGGCCGCTTTGATCATTTCAACGATCTGATTGCCTTTCCCTTCTTCCGGAAGGCCCCCGGCAAACATATAACAGTCTCCGATCGTTTTTATTTTTTCAAGATCGTATTTGGCAATGATTTCATCAAAGGCTTTGAAGCAGGTATTTAATTCACTGATCAGTTTCTGAGGATCGGTGACGCCCGCAATGGTAGTGAAACCGACAAAATCGGCAAAACATACCGTGACTTCCTCGAAATGACTGGCTTTGGTGAATCCGTTGTTTTTCAACTCCGAAGCCACGGTGGCAGGAAGAATGTTGAGCAGCAGCTGGTCCGACCGCTGACGCTCGGCCTCGATCAGGGCATTTTTTTCCTGGAGTAATTTGGCATTCTGGCGGCTTTTGATGAAACCATAAAAACTCGAGCCGAACAAACCCAGGAGAGCTATTGAGGTCGCGATATAAAAATTCCGTTTGGAACGGCTTTGACTCAACATCAGGTCCTGATTTTTCAACCGCTCCATATTGAGGCTGTCCTGGGACTGCATGAATACGATCATTTCCTGTTGTTCTTTACGGATCAGCTCTTCGCGCATCTGTTCTATCGACATCTGGCTGATTTCGGATTTCTTCTTCTCAAGATCTTCCTGGATCTTCCTGCTTTCCTGCCTGAGCTTTGCCTGATCGGTCACCAGGCTGTTGTGCAGGGAGAGTTGCTGGGCCAGGGCCTTATTCAAATTTTCTTTCTCCGCGGCCAGACGTTTTTTCTCTTCTTCAATACTTTCTTTTTCGGCTTCGATATTCACGATTTCCGCCTTAAGGTTTTCAGCCTGACTGCCTAATTGTTCCAGGGACTGGCCTTTTCGGATCTTGGTGATGGCATAATCGATGTCGGAGAGGGCCTGTTTATCATTTTTCAGGGTCGCGAGAACCCGCAGCTGGTTGAAATTATCCAGCAGAAGAGCCTGATTTTTTATATTTCCCTTGACCAGAAGGTCATTGCTTTTTTCAAACCGGCTTTCGGCTTTCTTATTCAGGGCCATCAGGGCCTTGCCCTGGCGGTTGAGGGCCATGGCCTGCAATTCTATGCTCTTGGTTTTCCTGGCGGCGCGTTCGGCTTCTTCAGAGAGGGATAAGGCTTTGTCAAACTTGCCCTGCTGGATCAGGGTATCGCACATCAGGATAAGTTGATGGATCTGGTCCCTGTTGTATTCGCCCCCGCCTGAATTGAAAAACTCCGGCAAGGGGCCGGCCTTAAGAATATCTTTATATGAAAAGACGACAAAACTTATAAGCAGCAGTGTGATGATCTTTTTCATGTTAGGAAATTCTATTGATAAAATTACGCCTTTAAATCTGTTTTATTAGCTCTTCAGCCTCTTTTAATGTAAACAGGCCATCAGATATCCGGCGGTTATGTTATACTTTAACTACCGGTTTAGTTAAAGTATTGTTTACTTCGCTTGGGCCGGGCCAACTTTGAGAAGCCATGATCAGTATGCCCGGGCCAGTATTACCCTGCCTGAAGAAGGCTGGCCGGTCAGAAGACAACGGCCTTTTTCATCCGGCTGGTCTATAGGGATGCACCGGATAGTGGCCTTTGTTTCTTCCTTGATCCGAGCTTCTGTCTCCGCCGTGCCGTCCCAATGGCAGTAGAATAAACCACCGGGTTCCTCTATCCGTTCCTTAAATTCCTCATAGGAGTCCACGTAATGACTGTTTTCTGACCTGAACTTCAGGGCTTTTTCAAATAAATCTTGCTGAATCCGTACCAGCCAATCCTCAATAAACCTGACCACACCTTCCAGGGGAACCATTACTTTTTCACGGGTATCGCGGCGTACGACTTCGACCTGGTTGTTTTCCAGGTCCCTCATACCCATGCCTATCCGGACTGGCACTCCATACATTTCATTTTGGGCGAACTTGAAGCCTGGGCGGTTCCTCTCATCCCGGTCGTAGGCCGCCGTGATCCCTTTGTCCTTCAACGCTTTCAGAATCTGTTCACTTTTTTCGTCCAGGGCAGGAGCCGGTTTGGGAATGGGGATGATGACGACCTGGAGCGGGGCCATCCGCGGCGGCAGTACAAGGCCGTCGTCGTCCGAATGCGTCATGATCAGGCCCCCCACCATGCGGGTACTCACTCCCCAGCTGGTAGCCCAAACGAGTTCGTTCTGGTTTTTTTCATTCAGGAAGGTCACATCAAAAGCCCGGGCAAAGTTTTGCCCAAGGAAATGCGAAGTCCCTGCCTGCAGCGCTTTTTTGTCCTGCATCAGGGCCTCGATGGTATAGGTTTCCACTGCTCCTGCAAACCGTTCTGTAGCTGTTTTACGCCCTTTGATAACCGGCATGGCCAATTCATCTTCAGCAAAACGGGCGTAGATCTCATGGATACTAGCAGTCTCCTCAATGGCCTCTTCGGCGGTGGCATGGGCAGTATGGCCTTCCTGCCATAAAAATTCGGTGGTGCGCAGAAATGGCCTGGTCCGCATCTCCCATCGAACCACGTTGGCCCATTGATTGATCAGCAGGGGCAGGTCCCGGTAACTTTGTATCCAGTCTTTATAGGTATTCCAGATGATGGTTTCACTGGTGGGCCTTACCACCAGTTCCTCTTCCAGCAAGGCTTCGGGATCGACGATAAGCCCCTTGCCGCCGGGATCGTTTTTCAGCCGGTGGTGGGTGACCACAGCACATTCCTTGGCAAAACCTTCCACGTGTTCCGCTTCTTTGCTCAGAAAACTTTTAGGAATAAACAGGGGAAAGTAGGCATTGACATGCCCGGTGTCCTTGAAGCTTTTATCCAGTTTGGCCTGCATCTTTTCCCAGATCGCATAACCCCTGGGTTTGATGACCATGCAACCACGCACGGCGGAATTGTCCGCCAGGTCCGCCTTCTTCACAATATCCAAATACCATTGGGCATAATTGTCCGCCCTTGCCGTGATTTCCTTTGCCATAATTTCCGCTAGTAACTTTTTGCTGATGAATACGTCAGAATTAGATGAGAATGAATAAGGTGTCCGAAAAAGCTTTTAACGAACCGCACATCCTTTATTAATTCTATTTAACATAAAATGAGGCACAAAATTAATAATTTAGATGTTGAAATAATAAGCGTACTCCAAATTGCTCAAACATTAAAACAAAAAGCCAAAATGAAAAAAAGTTTTCTACACGTAATGATCCTCGCACTGGCCGTTGGCACTGTTCCGGTATCTGCCCAGTACGATGACATCTATTACAGTTCCGGGGCCACCCGGAGCAGGCCCAAACCCGTGAGCAACCAGGAACGCTATTATGGCGACGAACGGTATAATGAACAGGAAGGCTATTCCGAAGAAGATTACGACGCTTACGATGATGAAGCTTATAATTACCTGGACGAATACGATTACAGTTATACCCACCGCATTCGCCGTTTTCACCGTCCATTGATCGGACGCGGGTTCTACGACCCGTTTTACTGGGATCCCTGGTATTACGATCCTTATTATTATTCCAGGGGTTTTGGATTCATCACCCCCAGGATTGGCATCGGATTTTATTCTTTCAACGATTTCAACCGCTGGAACAGGTGGCAACGGTACAACAGTTTCAGGTACTGGGATCCCTGGGCATACAGCTACTGGTCTTCCGATCCGTTCCTGTTTAACCGGTTCAACAATTTTTACTGGGCCAATAATGCCTGGTGCCCTACGAGCTGGTATTCCAATAACTATTATATCAACAATAATTTTTGGGGTAACCGCTATAACGGCTCTTATCAGCCGAGGTATTATACGGACAACAATGCCTTTTTTGGGCCCAGAAGGTACGGAACCACCACCACCGGAGACCGTGGTCCCAGCAGGTCTGCCACCAGGGTATTCTCCGAGCCGACCGGAAACACCATAGGTCAGCCACTGCGCCGCACCACCCCACGGGATGTGGAAACTACCGTGGTGAGGGAAAGAAATGTACCCATCAACCGCAATCCGCCCACGGGTTCCGAAGCGCCTTCAGGCAGGATCAGCCCCAGGGGCAACAATGAAACCAACCGGGCGACTCAACCTGAAAAGCCGAGGAGTTTCCGTGATTTTGACGATAATAACGACTACAATCAAAGGAATTCACCCAGAATAAATGATAATTCCAACCAGGAAAGAACCCGCAACCTGGAAAGCCCAAGAAGGAATGAACCCGTATCCGCTCCGCAATATCAAGCACCCAGGACCGGTGGAAGCGGAAACGAAGGAAGCAATAGAAGTGGTGCTGTAAGCCCCAGAAACAATGATGGCGTGCAGAGCAGGCAGATGGAAATGGCTCCCCGGAACCATCCATACCAGGAAACTCCGACCGAATCTACCCGAATGCGATTGCCCCGTACGGAGTCACCAGGTTATTCCTCTCCCAGGACCAATAACCATCCCAATTCTTCCATATTCCGTGGCTCCGGCAACAGTGGAAGTTCAGGAAACAGAACCTTTGATTCCCCCTCCCGGTCTGGCAACAGCGGATTTTCAGGGTCTTCCTCATCCGGAGGAAGCGGAAGGAGCGGAGGCAGCGCACCCCAGAGCAGTGGTGGCGGAGGAAGGACCTCTCCACGCAATCAATGATAGGATAAAAAAACCGGAATGGGTGTAATCCAATGGATGACACCCATTTTTTATACCCTCAAGTGAAAAAATTAACATATTTAGAATTGGTACATATGAAAAATACCATATTGTTTACCCTTGCTATCTCATTGCCTATGTGGATCAACGGTCAGAATGCCAGCGATGCCCTCAGGTACTCACTGACTGACCCGGTGGGATCAGCACGAACAGTGGCTGTAGGGGGAGGCATGGGTGCTATTGGGGCCGATTTCGGCAGCCTGACGGAAAATCCAGCCGGGCTTGCAGCCTATCATTTTTCAGAATTTGTCTTTTCACCTTCCCTGTTTTATAACCAGACCAAGTCCTCCCTCAAGGGATCGGCCTTTCTGCAGGAGAACAAATACGGTGCAGGAATAGACAACCTCGGACTGGTCGTTGTGCGAAACGGTTATGAAGGGTCAAACTGGAAGCAGGTCAATTTCGCCATTGGCTTCAACCGGCTCAATGATTATAACCGGAATATCTACTTTGAAGGAGCCACCACCGGCAGCATCACGGACCATTGGCGGGAACAGGCCTTGCATCTGAACCCGGACGACCTCGATGATTTTGCCAGTGGCCTTGCTTATGAGACCGGTTCGATCTATGATTCAAATAATGATGGAGTCTATGAAAGTGATTTTACGGACCATGCCAACAAGCCAGTATTTAAAAGCCAGTCGGTTGAATCCAGGGGATATCAATCCGAGCTTCAATTTGCCCTTGGGGCCAATTATAAGGACCGGCTCATGCTGGGAGCATCATTAGGGGTTCCGATCATTTCATTCCGGGAAGAAAAAAGATATGAAGAAGCAGATCCTGAAAACCTCAATCCGGTGTTTGAAAACCTGGGATACACCGAATTCCTTAAAACGGAAGGCAGCGGGATAAATTTAAAGCTGGGAGCCATTTTCAAATTTCACGACCTCTTCCGCCTGGGCTTGTCCTTCCAGACCCCTTCCTTTCTGGAGATCGATGAGACATACGAAACCTCAACGGACTACAGTTACCTCGACAAAGGCCAGGTCCAGTCGTATGAAGCCTCCTCTCCGCAGACCGGAGTGTTCACTTATAAAATCGCCACTCCATTGCGAGCTGCAGCAAGTTTTGGTTCCGTAATCGGGAAGAACGGTTTTCTTGGAGCTTCCGTGGAGTATGTGGACTATACCCAGTCCAGTTTTTCCATGGAACGGGATTTCAGGGATTTTGAACAGGAGCTGAACCGGGATATTGACAAACAATACCAGTCGGCATTGAATCTTCGGGCAGGGGCTGAAATCGCGATCGACGTAATGCGATTGCGTGGCGGCGTTTTCCTCCAGGGATCCCCTTATGCCAACGAAAACGAATACACCACGACCTACAGCCTTGGCCTGGGGGTTCGCGGAGGGCGTTTCTTTTCCGATGTGGCTTTGCGCCATACCCGGTATGATGATGGGTATTTGCCCTACACCACCGCTTCGAATGACCCTCAACTGGTCAACAACAAACACCAGCTAAACAGGCTTGTCCTGACCCTGGGCTACAAATTTTAAAGGCTTACGGTTATTATTTGGCTACCGGATATATGACTCGGGTCAGCCACTTGGCGGTATCCGGTTCCATTTCCGGATCTGAAAAATATTCCTCGATCACCGGGACCCGGCTGGTCAATCCTTTTTCCTTGATATAATCTTCCATGGCATAATGCGCCTCCCCCATTTTATCATAAGCTCCGAAATAATCAATGCGCAGTTCCAGGCCGGCCGGGATTTCAAAAGTTGAAAATCCGGGAACGGAGGGTTTGCCTTTGACCGGGATCCCGGCAACCATGTCCGTCTGACCCGCTTTTTCATCGTAAGTATAATACAGGCCCACCGGCATGCCGTCCATCTCGATACCCGCTTTTTGAATTGCGGCGTGTATTTTTCCAAATTGTTCTGCAAAAAATGCGGTGATCTGAGGAATGGCGACGGTCTTGCGCACCCCGATAAAAGTCCTGGCTGGTTGTTCGGATTCAACAATGGAGTAACCCCGGTATTTTTTATCGACATTGGATTCGATATAGGTTTTGAGTTTGACCAGTCCTTTTTCAAAATCCGGCCCAAGCAATTTGTCCATGTTCAGAAAGAGATTCATCGCATTCCAGGGAAAGGGCGTTTCACTGTCAAAAGACCAGGTGACCCGGGTGGCTCCGTCTTCTTCAGCCAGTTTCATGCCGATCTGGGCTTTGCTGGACCAGGGTTCCTCAAAAACAATTTCCGAACCCACATAATCCGGTGCAATATTGGTAATCATCTGATAACCCTTTCCTACGTCTTTATTTCCGCTCCAGGAATATTTTGAGCCCACGGTTCCGTCCTCCCCTTCCAGGGTGACCTGCATTCCCGGGTCGTAATCTTTCCAGGGATTCCATTCCTTCTGCGTCGAAAACCGGCGAACCACATCCTGTACCATTTCTACCGGCGCATGGATCAGCGTGGTTCTTTCCATGTGCACCTTTTTGGTGCTTACCAGGCCGAGGAGCAGAAAGAGAGCCAGCAGGGTGAGCAACAATAATCCGATATACTTCAATGCTTTCATAAAAGGAATTTTGGGTTAATAAATGAAGAATAAGGTTTTGCGATGGAGATTAAAATCGGCAGTTAAAGGTAATCATTCACGCATAAAATCAATCCGCCCATTTTCGCCAGGCCAGGCGGATGACGGCAAACAAAACCACCAGCAGAATAACGACCTGGTAAAAGGGCAAATAGGAAAATACGAAAATATGGGTCTTGTCCAGAAACCACATGGCGATCAGGACGGCTGAAATCATCAGGATCAGGCCGGTGAGCCTGCCGAAACCTGGAATGGCGTCCAGCTGCACATATCTTTTAATGATCATAAGGGTGATCAGCATGACCAGTACGGGCAAAAACTGGGTGTACAGGTTGGCGTCCCAGATGCTTTGACGCTCAAATAAAAACAAATAGACATCGAGGGTGATGGCAAAAATGCCCGGAATGCACACGAAATAAATCAGGAAAGCATAGAGGTATTTCCAGGGGGTAAGATGCCCCTCTCCCTTGCTGAAAATGCCGGTAAGAAGCGCACTCAGGGGCACGGCAACCGAATAAAACAGGATCAGGGACGGGTTGATTGAAATGAAATCAAAAAATTCTTTTAAGGTCATGCCCGAAGATACTACATCAGGCCTGATCCAAAAACAGGACCAGGGCCTGTCCTTTGCCCACTGTCTGGGAAGGCTTTACTTCTATTTTTTTTATTTTCCCAGCCTGCGGTGACCTGATTACATTTTCCATTTTCATAGCCTCCAGCACGATCAGGTTTTGTCCAGTTGAAACTTCCTCCCCTTCCTGTACCAGAACCTGCTTGACCATGCCTGGCATGGGTGCCCGGAGGGTTTCAACCCACAGCCGGACCGATTTGTTGAAACCCATGGACTGGACCAACTGGTCTATTTCCCTGACCAGGACCACCTCCACCTTTTCCCGGCCTACCCGAACGGTAAAGTTTTTCAGGTCATCGCTGGAGGATTCGATAAATACGGTGATGGGTTTGTTATTGACCATGACCAGGAAGGATTGATCCGGAAGGAGGCTGACCTCAAGATCACGAAGTTGCAAGGCGGTGAAATCGCCCCCTGAGGTATGCGCTAGGACGATATCGTTATTCATGCTGGACGCCCTCTGGCTAACTTGGACATAAAATAGACTTCAAAAAAAGTATAAAAAAGGTAGGCAATCAGTAAACTGAGAACATGCTGGATGCCCAGGGGGGCGACCATTTTATCGTAGACGATCACCAGGCCGAGGGTGAGTACCAGTTTCAGGAAGATCATCCCCATCACCACACCAGTGAACCGGTTCTTGTCCTGGTGACCCGCGGAGTTCAGGCCCAGGTGGAAGATCAGAATGGAAAAAAAGAAGAAGAAAACCAATCCAATGAGGGGAAACCATCCCGATCCGAAACCGGCAAGCCGGGTAACCAGGTAAAGGATCAGTCCGGTGAAGCCAGTGGTAAGAGCCAGTTGAATATAAAACTGCCTTATGCTCATGATTTTTTAGACAGGTCGCGGATTAGTTTTACAAAATAGGCAGAAAGGAACAAAACCGCAAAAGCGAGGGAAAAATAGGGTTTTGCTGTCTTCAGGAAACGGTCCGCAATACTGCCCAGCCACCAACCGGCCGCCAGGTATGCGGCCATCTGGAAAGCCATGCCGGAATATTTTAAAACTTCACCGGCATGGTTCCGTGAGGGTTTCTTTGGTTGCGGCAAGGTCCTCAGACTTGGTCCACTGCCGTGTATATCCCGTTGGAAGAGGCGGAGACCACCGGATGCTCTTCGTTTTTCATCAGGCAGGAGACGTTAAAGACCGCACCGGCATGGACCACCAGTTTATCCGTATTGATATCCCCTTTGATATTCGCCGTTTCTTTCACCTGAAGGGAATCCCTGACGGTCAGTATACCTGTAAAATGACCTTCAATCACCGCGTTTTCACACTCGATGTCTCCGTCCACAACGCCGCTGGGGCCGATGATCACCTTGCTGTGGCACACCAGGGAACCCTTGAGGTTGCCGTCGATCCTGATGTCGTTGTCACAAGTGATTTTCCCCTCTATCCGGGTGCCGCTCACCACACTGTTAAGGGCTGAAGACCCAACGCTGGAAGAAATGCTTTTGACCGGGGTACTGGCGGTTGATTCTGTTTTTTTAGAGCCGAACATTTTTTTTGGTTTTAATATCGTGAGCAAATAAAATAAAAGTCAAAGAAAAAAACAAGAACCTACGTCTTGCGACGTATGCGATGTTTTCACAGGACTACCAAATTGTCGGTCGAAAAAGAAAGGAGATTAAAATGTCGGGCAATAGACCCCTCTCCGGGAGGATCCATCACAAATATTGTAAATCAGGGACAGTTCAAATGCCCCGTTGCCATTGCTTGCCGGCCTCAGGCTGGAAATATTCAAGTCATAACTCAAACCGATGCCGTACTGGTTGAAATCAAAGCGGGAGGAAACGATGACTGCATCCGTCGTAAATGTTTTTTCAAAATGGTTGGCCAGTCTCACCCAGGCGCCGAACTGGAAGGATTGTTCAAAATCTTTGGCTTGCTGGGTGATGAATTTGGCACTTGTTCCGAGATTGAGCTCGAAGGCTTCACCCTGCTTGAACATCACCAGGCCGGGCACCATGCTCAGGTTGTTTTTTAATGCCAATTCGCCGCCGGCATGCACCGTGATTTTACTGGTAAGCGGGACCAGCCGGTCGTTGCTGAAGGACTGGTTGGGTTGATTCAGATGGCTATAGGCTGCGCCTACATAAAAATTGTTTTTATCCAGGACACTGAACCAAAGGAGGCCGACATCCAGATCGGCGAATATAAAATTGTCCCTGTCCAGGGCCTCTCCGGGCAGGGTGGGATCAAATCCTCCCTGGCCATCGTGCTGGCTGCCGTACTGGGCTTTGGTAAAATCAATGCTTCTCTGGGCGATGCCCAAATCAAAACCCGCTGCCAGGTAATGCGAATTGGTGCGGCTTCCTGCCATCCTTTTGCTGAATGAGCCTGCCAGTTTGCCCTGAATGGTTCCGAAATTCAGCTGTCCGGCCACATCACCCCAAAACCCGCCTCCAATCCCAAAATAGTCATACCGGCCTACTTCAATCCGCTGATCGTAAGAGGCAGCAAAGGTATTATAAGCATTAGAGCGGAGCACACTGGACCATTGATTCCGGAAATTTCCGATAAACCGCTTGTTGCAATTCATGACTCCGGTCATCGCCGGGTTGAGATGAATCGGGGACATGTAAAACTGGGAAAAATGGATGTCCTGGGCCGTACCATAAATACAGAACAACAGCAAAGGCAATACGTACAATTTTTTCATCTATCCCAGACTATAAACGGTAAAAATAAAAATTAATTGGCTAAGAGAAATGTTAAAATAACGCCATTATTTCCGCTTGCCCAGTTGAATGCCCAGGTAAAAATTGATGAAATAAGCAGAGTTGGGAGCTTCGATCATGATGGGAATCTTACGCAGGTAGAGATCCATCATCATGCCTACTTCCACAGATTTTACATATTCTTCCACATCGCCGAAAGTAAAATTGAGGGCCGCTTTGCCTTGAATCCCGGGTATCATGCTGAGCTGGGAAATCCCTTTCAAAAAGGACGCTGAGCCGGCAATGCTGTTGAGATCGAGAAATTCTTCACGGTTTTCCTCGCTGTACCGTTCTGCCCGTATAAAATACCGGTCCCCGTTGTACCTGCGTATATCGAGGTAATAGGGTTTGGTGAATCCCAGAGAAGGCCCTCCCTCATAAGCGAGGGCAATGGAAATTCCTTTGCGTTTCGCTTTTTCCGAAAAATACCTTTTACTCCCAATCCCGCCCCGGATGGCCATGAACGAATTCTGTTTCCCGTAGATAAAACTATTGGCGCTGGTGATGTTGTGCAGGATCGATTGGGTACGCAGGCTTTGCCGGTATTCCTTGGGATGTTTGAGGGTCCCGAAATCCAGATGGTAAAAAGTGGTGAGATAATATTTTTTAATGGTGCCTTTGCGGTAACCCAGTTTAAAGCCGTTGGTTTGTAGGTCGCCCTGCAAGGTATATTCGCTGGTGTAGAGGACGCCACTGTAGCCGTAATCCATCTGCCTGGGCTGGATGGTCGTCTGCGCCTGAACCGCAATAGCCGTACACAGGGCAATCAGGCCCACCAAAACCGGTTTCATACAATCAGAGCGCATCAGTCATTAAAATTAGGCGAAATGTTTTTCATGAACAAATAATTTAACTTTAGCCCCGGCAGAACCTGGATTTCCCGTTTTAAAAATGCCCTAAACGACCTGATCTATGCAAACGAACAGCCGCACGATATGGATTGTCATTTTATCCGCGCTGGGTCTTTATCTTTTATACTATTTCTCAGACCTGGTTTCATTCATCCTGGCATCCTGGGTCTTGTCCATGCTCGGGCAACCACTCATGAAATTGTTTCTTGAGAAACTCAAGCTCAATAAATTCAGTTATGGGACTTCGGTGGCCGCGGTGCTGACCATATTCTTGTACATCATGGCCATCCTGCTCATCGGCATACTTTTTATCCCCATCATCATAGAACAGGCTTCCCATCTGGCTAATATCGATTACAACAAAATCGGGGCTTCCCTGCAACCCCCCATCACCTATATCAACAATGAGCTCCAAAGCCTGGGCTTGATTTCATCCGAACAGTCTGTCATGGATCAGATCATCGAAGTGGTTCAAAAATGGTTCAAGCCGGAGAGGGTGTCCAATATATTTGGATCAATCATCCAGATCGGGAGCAACCTCACCCTCGCCGTGGGCTCCATCATATTCATCACCTTTTTTTTCCTTCAGGAATCCGGCCTTTTCCAGGAATACCTGGTGGCCATCGTCCCCAAACGGCACGAAGAAAAAATCAGTCATATCCTCTCGGATGCCAGCCGGTTGCTGCGCAGGTACTTTAGCGGCATCCTGATCCAGGGATCCATTTTTTGCCTGATCAGTTATATTGCACTCACCTTGTTCGGCGTCCGGAATGCCTTGCTGATTGGTTTTTTCGGTGGATTGATGAATGTGATCCCATATGTCGGCCCGATCATCGGGATGGTGTTTGCCGCTTTCATCACCCTGACCGGGTATGTAGGGGCCGATTTCGGCCAGGTGATCCTGCCCCTCTGCATCAAAGCCATCGGTTCGGTCTTCATCGCCCAGGTGATCGACAATTGGCTGGTGCAGCCTTTCCTTTTTTCCAAAACCGTCAAAGCCCATCCCCTGGAAATTTTCCTGGTGATCCTGATCGCGGCGAAAATTGGGGGCATCACCGGAATGATTCTTGCCATTCCTGCCTATACCGTGCTGCGCGTGGTGGCAAGGGCATTTCTCAGTGAATATAAAATCGTAAAAAAGATCACGGAAGATATGGTCGAACCTCAGCCGGATGTGATGGAAGAAGTACCGGTGGCCGCTGAAGAAAACGACAAATCGTAAGATTCCGGGCAAATATTAACCGCTTTTCCTAAGGGAATCCAGGTATAATTTCACGCTGTTTACCGATACTGTTTTATCGATAAAATAGGCCGCGGCGGATTCTTTTTCTTCTGAAGTAGCTCCGGTCTGGGTCAAAATATTGTTGAGGTGCATCTTCATATGCCCCTGCTGAATGCCGGTGGTTACAAGGGATCTCAGGGCTGCAAAGTTCTGGATCAGCCCGGTGCCTGCTATGATCATCATCAGGTCCTGGGCTCCCGGGTTTTCGAGAAGTTCAAGGGAACGCTTGGCAATGGGATGCAGGGAAGTGAGCCCGCCAACAGTACCTACCGCAAGAGGCAATTCCATCCAAAAGCGGAAGATGCCCTGATCTATGGCACAGTGACTCAGGCTCTGGTATTTTCCGGTCCTCGCCGCATAGGTATGACCGCATGCTTCCAGGGAACGGAAATCATTGCCGGTGGCCAGGGCCACCGAGTCAATCCCGTTGAAGATGCCTTTGTTGTGGGTACAGGCACGGTAGGGGTCAACCTGGGCTATCCGCACGGCATGATAAAAACGTTCGGCAAAGGTGAGGGCATCCATCCTCCCTGGAAAATCGCCCAGGGCGACTATGGGGCATTCGACCCAGGTCCGCACCAGGCAATCCGGGGTATAGTTGGACAGGATGGACATGATCACGTCGATCTCCCGCTCCTGGCTGCTCAGGGCCGGATCCGTCTTAAAAAATTCCTGCAGGGTCGATGCAAATTGTTCGAGCACCGTATTTATAAAATTGGCGCCCATGGAGTCCCGGGTATCAAATTCGGCAAAAAGCTGGTAGAGACCGGGTTCCCGCCCGGTAAAGCTTTTCCAGGTCAGTGATTTAAGGCCACCTCCCCTTTTTTGCATGGAATCCATCAGGCCGCGGGATTCCTCCAGTAGTTTTGGTTTGAGAAATTCAAATAATTCCGCAAATCGTTCAGGACTGCCTGTCCAGTAAAAATGCACATGACCGATTTTCAGGTTGTTGATGACCACGGCATGGATGCCGCCGCGTTCCATCCAGTATTTGGCCGCGCTGGAAGCCGCTGCCACCACACTGCTTTCCTCGGTGACCATGGGCACGCAGTAGGTTTTGCCGTTCAGGACAAAATTGGGCACCACGCCCAGCGGCAGTGGATAATTGCTGATCGTATTTTCACTGATCCCGTCGAGGAGTTCCTGGTGCTCCTTGTTGTCCAGCCAATAACTCTTCAATTCGTGCATGACGTTTTCGGGATCCTTAAAAAAATTCTCAACCAGCCATTTGATCTTGCCGAGCTTGGATAATTTGGAGAAACCGGTGATTGTTTTTGGTTGCATGATGATCGTATCCGGTTATCTCACCCGTAAAAAATTATAAGCCATCTGCAATCCGTCGATCTGGCCACGGGCATGCTCATAAAGGGCCTCATAACTTTTCCGGGCCGGCTGGAGAAAACCCGAAGCCTGTCCGTAAATGCTTTTAAACCGAAGTTTATTCATATAATAATAACCGTCCAGGAAGTCTTTGATTCCCCCGGAGATGATCACGCTTTTGCACTGCACCTGGTCGCCGAGACGGGCGACGATCTCATTGATGAAACGGGTCATTTCTGCGGCAGTATGGCCTACGCGGCTGAGGCTGTCGTATTCATCGGTCTTACCTGGCGGGCGCCTTTTCATTTCCAGGGTGGAAAAATTGGTTCCCCCTAAAGCCGCAAATTCAACCGCTGCCAGGGGCAAACGCATTAACGCTTCCAGGCTTTCCGGACCCATGCCCTGGCCGACCTCCTTGACAACCAGGGGTGCCTTGATATTCTTTAGAGTGCTGTTGATGGTTTGGAGGGGTGGGTGTAAGATGGGGTCCCCTTCCGGCTGCAACCATTCCTGTAGCGGGTTAATATGAATGATGAGGCCATCCGCTTCCAGCCTTTCTATCAGTCGTTCAATTTTATCCCAGGCATCCTGCAACAGGATCTGTTCCACCTGCGCGATGCCCAGGTTGGCATACAGGGGCTGATCACCCATGTATTTTCTCACATTAAAATCCGGCAGGTATTGGTCCGAATCGAGTATGATCCGGCAGGACCCCAGGCCCATGCCCAGACCAAAGGTTTTGCAGATTCTGGCCAGCCGCTCGTTTATGACAGCCGCCTCGGCGGTCCCTCCTGTCATGGATGAAATCCACAATGGGTTTTTCAGGATCTTTCCGTTCCAGGTGGTTTCCGGAATGTTGGAGTGGCTGGGGTGCCCGCTGAGCAAAGGTTCATAATAAAAACGTGTGTCGGCCTGCAGGGCGTCCATCCTTGATTGCAGGGCGAGGTCAAGATGGTCCTTCTTGCGTTGATCGGTGATCTCCGGACGCTGCTTCTCTTCCATGAATTGATAAAATTCCGAAATAAATTCCAAATCTTGTCAATACTGAAACAAGCCAGCCGCAAGATGGTTTACCCGTTCATCACATGTTTGAAAGCGGTGACGGTAAGGTCTTTATCCACTTTCTTCAGGTATTGGTCTATGTTCAGTTTGGAGTCTTTGACAAATTCCTGCTGCAGAAGGGTATTCTCTTTGTAGAATTTATTGAGTTTGCCGAGGGCTATTTTTTCTAACATTTCCTCCGCTTTGCCTTCCTGGCGGGCGACTTCCTTGCCGATCTCGATTTCTTTTTCGATCACCGATTTGTCCACTCCGTCGGGGGTGACGGCTATCGGTTTCATGGCTGCAATCTGCATAGCCACATCTTTGCCAGCCTCCAGGTATTGGTCTCCGGCTTTGTTGAGGCCGACGATGACCCCGGCACGGTTACCCATATGGATATAAGGAACAACCAGGGGCGCTTCCAGTTTTTCATAACTTTCGAGACCGATTTTTTCCCCGATGGCGGCCACCATATCCGTGACTTTATCGCCAATGTTTATTCCATTGAGTTTCAGGGAAAGCAATTCCTGCAGGTCGGCCGGGAACTGATTGAGGGCTACCTGGGCAATTTGCCTGGCCGTATTTATAAAATCTTCATTCTTGGACACAAAATCGGTTTCACTGCTCAGCCTGATGACCACGCCTTTGGAGCGGTCCGGGGATACCAGGGCGATGACAGCGCCTTCTTTGGCTTCACGGTCAGCACGTTTTACAGACAATTTCTGGCCTTTTTTCCGGAGGATCTCAATGGCTTTTTCAAAATCACCTCCGGCTTCACCCAGGGCGGATTTGCAATCCATCATGCCAGCGCCTGTCATTTCACGCAATTTTTTTACATCTGCTGCAGATACTTCACTCATAGATATAGAGAGTTGAGAATGATTATAAAATAAACTTGATTCGTATAATTCCGACTGGAGCCTCAGGCATTGGCCGCCGTACTGGTTTCTTCCAGTTCAACTTTCATCTGCCGCCTTTCTTCCAGGCCTTCCTTGATGGCGTCTACCAATACCGTGGTGATCATGCTTATCGATTTCGAGGCATCATCGTTGGCCGGGATCGCAAAATCCACCAGGTTCGGATCGCAATTGGTATCCACCATGGCAAAGGTTTTGATGCCAAGCCGTGTGGCTTCCTGCAAGGCGATGTGCTCATGACCGATGTCCACCAGGAAAAGGGCGTCGGGAAGGCGGTTGAGTTGGGAGATACCTCCCAGTTCTTTATCCAGTTTGGCTCTTTCCCGGTCCAGGGTGAGTCTTTCCTTTTTAGTAATGCTGGTCAATTCATTGCCCGCGGCAAGCATCCTTTCGATGTTGTGCATTTTCTTGACGGAACGCCGAATGGTGGCAAAATTGGTCATCATCCCTCCCAGCCAGCGTTCGGTGACAAAGGGCATATTCACCGTACGGGCCGCATTGGCAATGATCTCACGGGCCTGCTTTTTGGTGGCCACGAACATGATCTTGCGTCCGGACTTTACGATGTTTCTCATGGCGGAGGCTGCTTTTTCGAGGTTTTCAGCCGTCCGGTTGACATCAATGATATGGATCCCTTTATGCTCGGCAAAGATGTACTGGCGCATCTTGGGGTTCCATTTCCGGCGAAGATGTCCGAAATGTACACCCGCATCTAACATTTCCTGATAGGTTGGAATTTTCATCAGAATATACTTTAAGTTTGAATTCTTTAAATTAACGTTTAGAAAACTGGAAGCTTTTGCGGGCCTTGGGTTTGCCGTATTTTTTCCTTTCCACCACACGGGCGTCGCGGGTGAGCAGTTTCAGGTCTTTCAGCGGTTTTTTATGTTCGCCGTTTATTTTCACCAGGCACCTGGAAATGCCCATCCGGATGGCTTCGGCCTGGCCTTTAAATCCGCCGCCTGAAACCAGCACTTTCATATCGAAGCCATTTTGTTCCACTTTTGACGCCTGGAAGGGTTCCAGGAGTTTAGCCTGCATGTTGCGCAGCGGGAAATAATCGGCCAGTTCGCGGCCGTTCACCCTGATCTGGCCGGTGCCTTTAGACAGGTAAACCCTTGCTACTGCAGCTT
Source organism: uncultured Saprospiraceae bacterium (assembly GCA_964405735.1). Classification (GTDB taxonomy): domain Bacteria; phylum Bacteroidota; class Bacteroidia; order Chitinophagales; family Saprospiraceae; genus JADJLQ01. The sequence continues at coordinate 33,502 of CAYOPD010000039.1, forward strand.
TGCGTCTTCCGACACCATTTATAATTTCCATATATGATTAATTTAAAATGAATGTGATCAAATTGTGATGGTTTCCGGTTTTTGGGCCTGATGGGGATGCTCACTGCCGGAATACAAAAACAGTTTTTTGAACATTTGCCTGCCAAGGCTGTTTTTTGGCAGCATGCCTTTCACGGCGTGCTCGAGGATATAGTGCGGTTTCCTGGAATAAAGCTCTTTTGCCGTTTTGATCTTCTGGCCGCCGGGATAGCCGGAATAACTTTGGTACTCCTTGGTCAGCATTTTTTTACCCGTCATCCTGACTTTTTCGGCATTGGTGACAATGACAAAGTCCCCCGTATCCACATGGGGCGTATAGGCGGGATTGGTCTTCCCTCTCAGGATAGAGGCAATTTTTGTAGAAAGCCTTCCCAGGGTAAGCCCGTCAGCATCAACGATAAACCATTTGCGTTTGCCTGCAAAATCTTCTTTTTTGGCGGAAATGGTTTTATAAGATAATGTTTTCACTGGTCACTGAATTTTAATTCTTTTACCTAAAGAGCCGCAAAAGTAAAGGAATACATTCAAACCCACAAATTATTTTTAAAAAATCCCATTATAACGCATTGAAATACAAGTGTTTTTTTGTCCATTCGTTAACCATGGGTATTTTTTCAGCGCACTGCATTAAATCGAAAACCTCACCAATTATCTAATAATCAGGGCTTTTCCAAACTTATAGCAAAGGATATTCGGGAAAGGCGAAGGGAAAAGAGAGAAGGGTGAAAAAAGTTTAAGTGTTGATGGTACCCGGGAATCCAAGGGTCCTTCCAAATCGGATATATCGTTAACGGTTCAAATTCTGCTACTTTTAATTAAAAAAATATTAATTGCCGCCAGCTTTCCGGGTGATGGTATCAGTTTTTTTATATTTTTAGCGCTTTGAAAAACCATAATATCGTTTACTAAATGTATTTCAACTCTGATCTTCAGGCGGAAAACACCTATGATGCTATCGTAGTCGGGTCCGGAATCTCCGGTGGCTGGGCTGCCAAGGAATTGACTGAAAAGGGGCTAAAAGTGCTTGTCCTTGAAAGGGGCCGCATGGTCAAGCACGGGGAATATCCCACTGCAGCCCTCGCACCCTGGCAACTTCCCAATGGCAACCGCGTGACCCGCGAAGAAGCAAAAGATTACGAAAAACAATCACGTACCGGATATACCATATCCCAGGCAACCAAACACTGGTTTGTCAAGGATACTGAAAATCCCTATACTGAAACCAAGCGGTTCGACTGGATCAGGGGTTATCATGTGGGTGGCAGATCGCTGATGTGGGGACGGCATTCCTACCGCCACAGCGACATCGATTTTACGGCGAATGCCAAAGACGGACACGGCACCGACTGGCCGATCAGGTATAAGGATATTGCCCCTTGGTACGATTATGTGGAATCCTTCGCAGGAATCAGCGGGATGAAAGAAGGCCTGGAACAATTGCCCGACGGGAAATTTTTACCTGCCATAGAGCTTAACTGTGTGGAGAAAAAAGTCAGGGAATCCCTCATGGTCAAGTACAAAGGCGCAAGGGTCTTAAGCAGTGGCCGGGTTGCCAATCTGACCCAGGAGCACAATGGCCGGTCCAAATGCCAGTTCAGAAACCTCTGCAGCCGGGGCTGTCCCTATGGAGCCTATTTCAGCAGCCAGTCCTCGACCCTCCCTGCAGCCGAAAAAACGGGCAAGCTCACCATCCGCCCTAATTCGATCGTAAACTCAGTGATCTATAATCCGGAGACCAAGAAGGCAACAGGGGTAAGGATCATCGATGCCGAATCCAAGGAAAGCATGGAATTTCAGGCCAAAGTGATTTTCCTCTGCGCCTCCACCATCAACTCCACCTGGATCCTGATGAACTCCGCCACTGAAATCTATCCGGACGGACTGGGTTCCTCCAGCGGAGAACTCGGACATAACCTGATGGACCATCACTTCAGGGTGGGTGCCAATGGGGAGATGCCGGGATTTGAGGACATGTATTATTTCGGAAGAAAACCAGGTGGCATCTACCTGCCGCGATTCCGGAATATCGGCCAGGACAAACAAAAGGATTTTCTGCGCGGATATGGGTACCAGGGCGGGGCTTCACGTACCGGCTGGCAACGTTCCATCAAAGAACTCAGTTTCGGTGAGGACCTTAAAGAAACGATCAGCATGCCTGGCCAGTGGACCATGGGGCTCGGTGGTTTCGGCGAATGCCTTCCTTACCACGAAAACAAGATGATGCTCAACAAGGACCTGCTGGACAAGTGGGGACAGCCGACAGTCACCTTCGATTGTGAGTTCAAGGAAAACGAGATGAATATGCGCAAAGACATGGGCAATTCCGCCGCAGAAATGCTCGAAGCAGCAGGTGCAAAAAACATCCGGGTAAACATGCCCAACGACAATGCCCCCGGCCTGGGCATCCATGAAATGGGTACCGCCAGAATGGGCACCAGTCCGAAAAACAGCGTACTCAATGCCCACAACCAGGTCTGGGACTGCCTCAATATTTACGTAACCGACGGAGCATGCATGACCTCCGCCTCTTGCGTGAATCCTTCCCTGACCTATATGGCCCTCACCGCGCGCGCGGCCGATCATGCTGTTCACGAACTCAAGAAAATGAACATGTAATTTTTATT
>CAYOPD010000040.1:0-12718 GCA_964405735.1 uncultured Saprospiraceae bacterium
ATTGTTTTATGCCCGGATAACCTCACCCCTCACCCCTCACCCCTCACCCCTCACCCCTCACCCCTCACCCCCCTCACTCCTCAAACCTACCTCATGCCCAAACTCTCCGCCTTCCCCAAAGCCTTCATGCAGGACCTCTGCAAATCAGGCAAAATGAAATTATCCGAATGGATTGACCTGGCCTGCGCACTGGACATCGAAGGCCTGGAATGGTACGCCGGTTTTCTGGAAATGGCAGATGAAAAAAACTGGGCGGGATTCCGGAAACAGGTGGAAGACCGTGGCAAGGTGATCCCTATGATGTGTTGTTCACCGGATTTTACCCATCCCGATGCGGCATTTCGTGCCAATGAAATTGTAAAAGAAAAAAGATGGATCGATATGACCCATGCCCTTGGCGGATCCTATTGCCGGGTCTTATCCGGCCAGCGCAGGCCTGAGTTGAGCATTGAGCAGGGTTTAGCCATGGCCGCAGAATGCATCGAAGCCTGCCTCCCTTATGCCCAGGAGCGGGGCATCACCCTCATCCTGGAAAACCATTACAAGGACGATTTTTGGGAATATCCGGAATTTGCACAGAAGATGGATGTTTTCAGCATGCTGGTAGACCGCATTCAACATCCTAATTTCGGGGTCAATTACGATCCGAGCAATACCTATCTCGCCGGGGAAGATCCCCTGGAATTGCTGTACCGGGTATCCGGACGGGTGGTGACCATGCATGCCAGCGACCGCTATCTGAAGGAGGGAACGGTTGAGGATTTGCAGAAAGAAGAAGGAGGGGCGGTGGGTTATGCCCGGAGGCTGAGCCATGGAGAGATCGGAAAAGGGCTAAACGATTACGATGCCATCTTCAGCGAATTGAAGCGGGTGGGTTTTGACGGTTGGATCAGCATAGAAGACGGCGTGGAGGGGATGGATCAATTGGAACGGAGTGTGCGTTTTATTCGGGAAAAAATCAGGGAGTATTGGCCCTGAACCGGGAAACCGGATATCAAGGTATAAATCCCACGAGGAAGCGTATGAGAACACTATCAAGAAAATCAAAGCTTCCATGAGTGAGGAAACAAGAAATGAATTTTTTGGGTATAGTTACGATAAGTACCAGGTTGATTCTTTATCCAACTGAAAAGTCATTCAATCTGAGACAATGAAGATTAATTTCTGGTCATTAGTATAATACTGATTTGTAATTCTATCTCACATCCGCTTATTGGGACATGGTACTAAATGGCAAGACACATGCGGGAAAGGATAAAAATCCATGAGTACTGTCCAGGCTTATTCGGGTTTGGTATGAAGGATGATCTGTGCTTCAACCGTTTCATGGTTCCGGGGTTAAATTATTTAATTCAGAAAGCCTGAGCCTGAATCCAAAAACAGGAAGGTCCCCCTGTATAAAATCCAGGTCTTTCGACCTTTTAAATCCAAAGGATTCATACATCCTCCAGGCTGTCTGCATCGCCATCGTCGAATGAATGATCACCTGACTGAGACCTTTTTCCCTGGATTTCCGAATACATTCCTTCGTCAATAATTTGCCAACGCCCCGGCCGCGCACCTCAGGCTTTACGGCTAACAAACGAAAGCCTGCCGCGTCTTTTTCCTGGGTCGCACTGCCTCCGGAGCCATAATATTGTATATCTCCGAAATAAACCACTGCTCCATATAGTTCACCCTCCACGGAAACCGCGACCAGCAGTTCTGTCTCAGGCTTGACGGTCAGCTCTCCGACATTAGCCAACATTTTATAATAATCGGGCTGCTCCGATTCTTTGGGGAATCCGTCAAGTTGGGCATACACTCCGACCATCAACCTGCCGATGTCTGCATACTCCGAAGGCAGGGCGTTTCTTACTGAAAAGGATGGTTCACTTTCCTTCATAACCAAAAGGTTTAAGGCCATTCATTAACGACCTGGTTCGTTACAGGAAATAGGGCAATCGTTCCTTCACCGTTTTATTTATTCTGCCAGTAGGCATTCCAGTTTGTGCCACGCGCGGGCCGGTCTTTAAGTACGATGTCGACATAGATGATCGTATCCGCCTCCGCTCCGAATGGGGCCTGTAAAACTTCTTTGCCCCCGGGCGCGTAAACCAGTGAACTGCCGATACAATCCCAGTCTTTCCAGGGGCCTGCCGCGATTTTACCTACATTGCTTACACCCACAACCCAAAGATCAAATTGGGCGCTGACCGGCCGGTAGACATTCCTCCAGGTATCGCCGTAGGGCGTTTTTTGGTTATTAAAACCGGGTGGCACCGCCCAGGCACAGGGAGAAATGATCATATCTGCTCCCATATAAGCCAGTGAATTGGACAAGGTATTTCCTTTGGCAGTGGCATCGGCACAGATATACAGGCCCAGAGTGCCGATTGGGGTGTGGGCTACCTGCAATCCTTCACCGGTTGCATAAAGATCGTGGGCAATATCAAGTTCATTGATCTTGCGGTGTTTCAGGAGGACCTTTCCTTCCGGGTCAATGAGTACTGCAGCGTTATAGGTCCGATCTTCCGCTTTTTCGATGATTCCGGCACAGACATAGATTTTGTTTTGGACTGCGGCCCGGATCAGGCTCTGGCAGGTTGGGCCTGAGGGTATGGCATAAGCCTTGGTTTTTGCTGATGGGTCGGTCCAGCCCAGGTCCATGGCTTCTGGAAGCAATGCAATTTTGGCACCATTTTTTGCGGCTTCGGCGATGCGTTCGGCGGCCCGGGCGAGGTTGGCTTCCGGCTTGCCGGCTTCCACCTTCATCTGGACCATCGCCAATTTGTAATTTTTCTGAACAGGCTGGGCTTCGATCATCACCGGAAAAATACTGCTTGCAAGGAGAATAAGGAACCCCCGCATTCGGAATCGGGAAACAGGGATCTGCCTGAACTTGTTTTTCATTCAATTTTATTGCGTTATAAAAATACATGGATAATTGATTTGGCGCAAAGAGCCCCGAGGGCGCGAAGATTCCTCAAGGGAATCAGGTGAGAGATGTTCTTTGCGGCGCTGCCTCGCGGTAAAGAAGGCCATTATCAACCGTGAAGCGCGCCGAGGGCGCCGAGGTTGCGCCAGGAAACTACCTGGAGGACCTGGCAGCCCCTGCGGTTATTTGAATTTATAATGTAAACCTTTCCAAATAATAATTACCAGGTCGAAGCAGAGCTTCTCCTAAACATAGGACCTCTTTTTAGTTTCCCCCAAGCATAATAAAAAAAAGTCTGCCTCCCGGACATCCGGAAAGGCAGACTTGGTTAGAGTGAGTCTTTTATTGGATTGTACTATTGGGCCAGATATCCACCGTCCACATTATAATAGGAGCCGGTAATAAAGGAGGCCTTGTCCGATCCTAAAAATAAGGCCAGTTCTGCAACTTCTTCTGATTTTCCCAACCGGCCTATGGGATGCAAGCCTTCAATTACTTTCAGGCTGGCTTCATCCAGTGCATTGGTAAGCAAGGGGGTGATGATATATCCCGGTCCGATGGAATTGACCCGGATATTGCTGGCTGCATATTCCAGGGCGGTTGCTTTAGTTAGGCCTACCAGCCCATGTTTGGCAGCAACATAAGCGGGCGACATCCTGGTCCCGGCCATGCCGAGGATGGAGGCCATGTTGATTATGCTTCCACCTCCTGAAGCCAGGATGGCAGGAATCTGGAATTTCATGCCATAAAACACACCGGTCAGATTCACACCGATTACTTTGTTCCAACCTTCGACCGGGTAGTCGGCGGTAAGCCCCAATGGGCCTCCAATGCCGGCATTATTGACGGCAATGTGCAATGCACCGTATGCCTCAACCGTCTTGTTCACCAGGTATTGATTGTCTTCAACACTGGAAGTATCCACCTTCACAAAAATGGCTTCGCCGCCTGCAGCCTTTATGAGGTTAACGGTCTCGATCCCTCCCTTTTCAGAAATATCGGAAACTACTACCTTTGCCCCCTCGGCCGCATAAAGTTCCGAAATGGCCCGGCCTATGCCGGAACCTCCTCCGGTGATTATGGCAACTTTATTATCCAAAACTTTCATGCCTGTATTTTATTTGGTTTATAAATCTTCACTAAGTTAATTCATTTCAAAGCAATTGGATTCAGGGGACTTGTGTATATCAGGCCCTTTTTAACTGGACCTCGGCATTGATTTTGACTTCTTCGCCGACGAGCACTCCGCCTGCTTCCAAAGCGGCATTCCAGTTGAGCCCCCATTCTTTGCGGTTGATCTTGCCTGAAAGGGTGAAACCTGCTTTTTCATTGCCCCAGGGATCTTTTTGAATTCCCCCGTATTCCATCTCCAGAACTACCGGTTTTTGCACGCCTTTGATGGTCAGCAGTCCCTTGAGCTGAAAATTCTCATCGTCAAGTTTTTTGATGGAAGTCCCCTCAAACTCCAGGTTATGAAAGTGTTCTGCATCAAAAAAATCGTGACTTTTCAGGTGGTTGTCGCGATCGGCATTGTTGGTGAATACCGAAGTGGCATCGATTACCACGTGCATCCGTCCTTTAGTAAAATCATCATCTATGGTCTCCACCGAGGCATCGAAGCTGCGGAATTCCCCGTTGATGTTGGTGATCATCATATGCTTTACTTTGAACTGAAGTTCACTGTGAGCCGGGTCGATGACCCATTTGGTTGGATTTTTCATATTGTTTTGTGTTTTTGAATTGATTAATTTAATAACACAAAGGTGCAGGCTGAGGAACGGGAATGTCGTTCACATAGGTTAAGAAGTGCCAGCGGTCAGCAGTTAGTAGTAAATAGTTAGCCAGTAGCCGGTGGCCGGGCAAATGGCTACCAGGACGCTTTCAACGGGCTTCGGTAGTGGGAGATACGCCCATTGGTGACGGGATTGTTCCGGGCACGATTTGAGCTCCTCTTGCTCTTAGGCAGGTTTTTGGGCAAGGTTGCGCCCGTGAATTGCATCCGGAAAGGATGATTTTCTATGACTTTGATTTTTTTGGCAATCAGTTTTTCGATGTCCTTCAGGTACGCCGTTTCTTCAGCATCGCAAAAGGACAATGCCGTGCCCCCGGCTCCTGCCCTTCCCGTCCTTCCGATCCGGTGAACATAGGTCTCGGCAACGTTTGAAATTTCATAATTAATCACATATTCCAGGTCGTCTATATCAATTCCACGGGCTGCAATATCGGTGGCCACCAACACCCGCGTCTTCTGCGCTTTGAATTCAGATAAGGCGCGCTGGCGGATGTTTTGTGATTTATTGCCATGGATGGCCGCGGCAGGGATCCGGTGCTGGTGCAACATTTTGACCACTTTGTCGGCTCCGTGTTTGGTGCGGGTAAATACGAGGGCCGTTTTTATTTTTTTATCCCTGAGCACCTCAACCAGCAGGGCATTTTTGTTGCTCTTTTCTACAAAATAGACATATTGTTCAATGATATCCACGGTAGAAGAAACCGGGGTCACCGAAACTTTCGAAGGGTTATGAAGAATGGTATTTGCCAGTTTGGTGATCTCCGGAGGCATGGTTGCTGAGAAAAAGAGGGATTGCCTTTTATGGGGAAGCCGGGCTATAATTTTTTTGACGTCGTTGATAAATCCCATATCCAGCATGCGGTCTGCTTCGTCCAGGACAAAAATTTCAACGTCCAGTAAATTCACAAATCCTTGCTGCATGAGGTCCAGTAACCTGCCGGGCGTGGCGATCAGGATATCTACTCCAGCCCGCAAGGCTGCTGTCTGGGGATTTTGATTGACTCCGCCAAAAATGACCGTGCAGGTAAGCCCGGTATGTCGGCCGTAGGCTCTGAAACTTTCCATAATCTGGATGGCCAGCTCACGGGTCGGCGTTACGATCAGGCTTCTGATTTTTCTTTTTTTATCCGGTATGGGTGTGGTGCCCCCCAAAATCTGAAGAATAGGAATGGCAAAGGCAGCTGTTTTTCCGGTACCGGTCTGAGCACAACCCAGCAGGTCATTGCCCTGTAAAACGATGGGTATGGCTTGCGACTGGATCGGGGTGGGGGTGGAATAACCTTCTTCCTGTAAAGCCTTTAGAATCGGCTTTACGATGTGTAACGATTGAAATGACATATTTGAGTTGAAAATTGAGATAATCGTGGGGGGAACAAATGAGCGTCCTCTTAAAAATTTATGTAAAAGTACGCATTATCTGCAATAGTTAACCTAATGGGTGTATGTGATTTCAAAGGTATTTAAAGCTTACCCATGGAGCAATTGAAAAAACCGGTTGATCCATTGACGCATCCGAAGGATGATAATCCGTTTTAGTCAAAAGGAAACCGGTATCCCCTCCCGGTATTGTGGCGCGGGGCGGTTGGTTTATTAAGCCTTCAGGGTACGGATGAAATGGATCAGACTCCAGATCTCTTCTTCATCTGTAATTTTTTTCTTGAAGGAGGGCATTTCATCACGTCCTTCCAGGGTCTTGAAGAATAAAGAGCCATCGGATTGTTTCTGGACCTCACCGGTGGTGAAATCTTCCATAGGAGTATCCAACTGGCCTGCTTTCGTACCATCGCCCTTCCCCGTTTTGCCATGGCAGGATTGACAATGTTTCGCCCACAAGGCTTTTGCTGTTTTAAGGGATTCGGCGTCTGACTTTACCGGATTGGCCATCTTGGCATATTTATCCGGAACCACCCATGGTTTTGGCTGGTTATCGGTAAAAGAATAAACAAAGGCAACGGATATTAAAACCAAAGGGAAATAATATTTTTTCATTTTTCTTAAATTGATTATTTATGTATAGAATTATGTTTTACTGATGTCTGACGTATTCCCCAGTTTACGGATTTTTAAAATTAGGTTAAATAAATAAATAATAGTTCCCCATACTCCCAGGATCAGGAGATTAGGAAAAATCAACAACCAGATCGGAGTTTTATCCCGGGTAGCCCAAAGTGATCTATTGTCAAAAGAATGATCTGCTCGTAAAGGGGTTCCCCATGCTATATTCTGTGTGGTTTTTACATTGCCGTACAATTCATGATCCTCCATTTTTGCACCAATCCGGATAATGCCCTTTTCATCTCCAGGAAATTTATGGACAAAGGGCGCGGAAACTTCCCCATTTTCATCGGTTGTATAAAACTCTTCTTCTCCGGCTCCGATGTCACTCAATAGACGACTGACCACCAGCAGGAGGTCCGTTTCCGGGACATTAACCAGGCCGCTGTCTGTATAAGCACGAAGTACTGCCTTTATGGTTCGAATACTGTCTTCTTCGGAGAGGGATAGCTCTATCCGCGCTTTGATGATCTCTATTTCTGTGGCTATATCCTCAAATTGTTTATTGCTGGTGACCGTTCCGATAAATTTAAAGGTGGTCATTGAATCCCAGGCGGTTTTGAATTTCACGGGCAGGGTCATGGATGCCGTTCCCCGGTCATTGGTCGTTAACCGGCCCATGAAGCCCCCGGCAGTTTCTTCATTAAAAAACAGATTGACTTCAACACCCGGCACCGGAACGAACTTTTGATCTTTTTTGGTAGATACCGTGGCTTTGATCACCGGAAGTGCTTCATCGGTCTGATAAAAGGCCAGCGCGATCCGTATCAAATCCTTTTCTTTTTCCTCCTGGGCCTGAAGCAGCGAAACCATGATTAAAAAAAGGAAAACCCGGATGCTGCTTAAAAATGCTGCCTGTTTCATGCTTGCTCTGATTTATTGTTCGCGGTCTCCTCAATCGTTTCGTGAATGGGAATGATCGGAAAATAACGTACGAACAGGGTGATGATCAGTAATGCTCCGGCCAGGGATCCAATGGTAATCGCCCATTCTTCCCAGGTGGGCCAGTAATGCCTGTAATTTTCCGGCACATCGTACATGGGAAGGAAGGGGCTTAATAAGGTAGGGGTTACGATCAGGAAACGTTTGAACCAGGCCCCTACTACCACAAACAAGCCCATGACGAACATGGACCTTGGTTTTCTGCCCTTTGGGAATAAAAGCACGATGACCGGTACCACCATGCCGATCAAAATGGCTGACCAGAAAATCAGGGAAAACTCCCCGGAAAACAAGCCCATAAGATGGTGCTCTTCCGCTTTTTTCATTTTGAAGGCGGGCACCAGGTATTCGTTGATGTTAAAATATAAATACAACAGTGCCAGCATAACCAATATTTTTCCCATCCGGTCAAAATGCCGCTCGGTGATATAGGCCTCCAGTTGGTAGGCTTTTCGGAAAACATACATGGCAACCACCACCCCGCCTGCGCCCACCAGGAAGGCACCCGAGACGAAATATGCCCCGAAATTGGTGCTGTCCCATCCCGGGCGGTAGGTCGTGGCAAATAACCAGGAGGTGACGGTGTGGATGGCCAGGGCCACCGGGATAATGACGATGGTAATGATCAGGACCGCTTGGTCGCTTAATTTACATTGAGTGGCAGTGCCTTTCCAGAAAGACCCCAGAAAGGAATACAATTTATACCATCCACTGCCCAGTTTGCTTTTTTTAATCAGGATGGGCAGGTCCGGCAACATTGGAATATACAGGAACAAAAGACTGAGAACAAGGTAAGTAGTGATCACAATCACATCCCAGACAATCGGAGATTGCAGACGGCCATGGGGTATCAGGTTAAACAATCGTTCCGGCCTACCCATATCCACAATAATAATCAGGCTGGCAAATAAAATAGCTGATACTGCTATGATTTCTGCAATGCGGGTGAGCGGGGTGCGCCAACCCACATTGGTGAGTCGGAAAATCGCGGAAATCAATGAACCGACCAGACTGATGGCTACAAAAAAAACAAAGTTAGATATGTAAATTCCCCAGGATGCATAATCACGCATGCCTGTGACGGCAAGGCCCTGTTGTAACTGACGGAAATAAGCAATGCCACCGATCAGGCACAAAAGGATCAGTACAGAGGTCCAGATCATTCCCGGTTTGCCAAAGGGTTGGGGCAATAAATCAGAAGTTATTTTGTCCGCAGTCATTGAAGATGTATTATTCATGTTCGTTTCCTTCTTCTTTGCTTTCTAATCCTTTTTCATAGGGGAACAACCGGTCCACGGGCGGCAAATAATATACATTGGGTTTGGTGCCCAGGTCCTCCATCAGCCGGTAACCCGAACGATCACGGATCAGGTCGCTGAAACGCGCCGTCTCTGAACCATTGGTGACCACATCTTCATTCAGGTCGCCAAAATAAAAGACCCCGTTGGGGCATGCGGAAACACAATGTGGAAGTTCCCCTTTTCTCGCCATGTCGGGACAGAAATCACATTTGGATACGGTGCCTATCCTTGGTGGACAACTCGTCTCAGAGGAATATTTCATTTTGAGCACCTCCGGGGGCAGCATGGGCCGCTCCCAATTGAATACACGGGTGGAATAGGGGCAGGCTGCCATACAAAAACGGCATCCAATGCACCGGTCCGCATCAATGCCCACGATCCCGTCCTGTCTCTTAAAAGTGGCGTCCACCGGACATACCTTCACACAGGGAGGCTCATCGCAATGCATGCAGGTGGTGGGTTGCCAGTAGGGTGCGGTATGTTCGGCATCCTGCATGGAATATACTTTGATCCAGTTTTGGGCCTCACTCACAAAATGAGCATGGTTGCATGCTTCCTGGCATCTTTTAAGATTCCGGCAGCGGGACAAATCAATCACCATCACAAACTTTTTCCCTTCCATGCCCATCCTTTCTGCCGTGGAGGTGATGGAGGGTATTTCTTCCAGGGGTTTCAGAAACGCTTTGTCGACTTCTATGATTTCCCCGGTTGTGGATAAGAGCTGAACCATTTCCCCCGAGGCCTGTATTTCTTCCTGCAGAGCCTTTTCAGTGAAGGGGTCTTTGGATTGGCAGCCTGTGGCCAGACCCGCAATCAAAATTTCCTTTAAAAAAGACCGCCTTGGAAATTCTTTGTTGGTCATCCTTTCTTGCGATTGATCCAGGTGAGAAAATCATTTTTGGAGGCCGCGCGTTTCTTCGCGGCAGGCAACTTACCGGCGTCCACTTCAACGAGTTGGCCATCCCGGGTGAGGAATTTTACTGTATTTTTCTTTTTTGAACGGGTACCCCATTTATAAAAAGGAATAACGCCTGCGAGGGATAGCCCTGAGAGTAAGAATTTTTTCCTGCTTAGTTTGATCATGACCTGGGTAATTTAGAAACTCCACAGACGGGTAATGTTAAAGCCGATCAGAAACTCACCATTGGTGAAATCATTCCGGTTGTATACATTATTATACTGAGGCAGGATGCTGGAGTAATTTCCCGCAAAAATCTGGAAGGCATGGGCACTGGTGCTTAACTCAATGCCAAACGAAATATTTGGATGCGGATTATTGGTCTTGTGTTCGGTGATGGCCTGATCGTAATTTGCAATGAGGGCGATCGAGTTGGAAATTTTATACCTGCCTCCAAAGGCTACCGCAAAGTGGTCATTTTCTATTTTTCCCTCGATTTCGCCTTGTTCGTTCACGTAACCTTCGACGGCATTAAAATGGGACCAGCTGGGGGCCACCTGGACAGACAGGGCATTGGTGACTTTACGGGAAAAGATCAATTGATTGAAGTAGGAGAGCCGGTCCGTTTCATTCACGAAATTCTCCTTTTTACGGGTATCCACCGCAGCAGTGCCGTAATACGTAATGCTTACCGGCGAGCCACCGCCCTTCATTTGCTGAAGAAGTGCGAGTTTGCCGGAAACATCCCAGCTGAGATTTAATTTGGTAAACCCAAATCCAATATTCAGTTTTTGGATAGGGCTGTATGAAAACCCAATGCGGATATTGGAAGGGGCGTAAATGCCGAATAAGTCTTCATATCCGTTGTTTACCGTTCCAAACCGGTGTTGAATAGCCATCTCCAGCGTACCTTTCACCGGCACGAGGGTGGTCTGATTGTCAAACAGGAAGGTGCTTTCAAACGTATTTTTAACCGGCTTGATTTCTTTGGTTGTTTGTTCTTCTGCAGCTTCCTGCGAGCATGCCGGAGACGGATTCCCGATGATCAGAACAAAAAACAACAATCCCGCGATGTTGTGATATGCTTTAAATATTGTTTTCATTTTATTTTTATTTAATCATTAAGGGCACCTTGTTTGATCCATGCCAGCACTTTGGCGTTGTAGGTGGCATTTGACCCGGAAACCGGCATAGGCGTTCCCTTTAACCCTTTCATCCATTGGTAAATCAGGCTGTTTTCCGGAGCGGATTTATTGATATAACCCCCATTAATCAGTGAAGTATAGGCGGTGGAAGGAGAAAGATTGGGTTTTTTTCCTCCCGTACTGTGACAGCCCGACAGATTGCAACTGGTATTGAAGATGGGTATCAAATCCGAATTAAAATTGACCGTGCCGACAGATTCTGAATCATCTTTCGGAAGGAAATCATCGTAGTAACATGCTTGTATACTCCATAAAATCAGGATCAAGAAAACCGTGGTCCGGATTTTTAATATTTTTTTCATGGTTTTACTGGTTTAATTAAATGGCATTTTCAAAAGAAAATTACCCATCTGCAGATCCTGCTCCGCGACTTATTTTCTGAATTTTAATAAAAGGTTGGGCCGGATGGAATGGGCAATCTGCGCATTTTCAAAAATGGCGAAACCGAAATACTGATCCGTTAAGTTTGAAAAATCTACATCCTTGCCTTCCGCATCGGCGGTTTTTAAGGCCCTCTGGTACTCCAGCACCCACCCGTTGTTTGAATAGGTAGATTTACAGGTGATGTCACCGCGGCTTCCCGTGTAGGCAGTGATTACCATTCCGGGGATGGCTTTGGCACCAAGACCGGAACCAATTCTCTGATAGTCGGTTCCTGTGTTGGGATCTAAAAAACTATCGTCACTCAAAGTAAGTATACCCGTGGCAGATACCGCCGTCACCGTTTTAGCCGTGCCTGCAGTGATTTCAGATCCCAGGATCCACCCGTAATTTGTTTTTCCGGGAATGACATATTTGGGTACTGAAACACTGACCGCCGGGGACGATCCGGTCACCACCAGCGTCTGGATATTATCGGCATAAGCACCTGCGCCTGCATCGCTTTTCCTTCCGTTGGGATAGGTGTTGTCCTGGTATTGATCATCAAACTGGAAGCCTCCGTTTACTCCCCCCCTTACTGCTTTCCAGTGCCACATATCGATCCTCTCTGTAGCAAAATTGGTGAAGTGGCGGGACGATCCATCGGTTGAGGGCAATCCGGTGTGGCAGGACTTATAACAGGTACCGCTGTTCCAGCCATTGACTGAATTGTTTACGTTCCAGAGCATAGCCATTTTATCCTCGTAGAAGGGTGCCCGGGTGATTGAACCCGTGGCACTGAAGGTGGGATTGCCACTTTCCTGGGCCCATTTTTGGGTGGCAGGATTAAAATACCAGGGCTGGCGGCTTAAGGATTGGGTGGGATCCGCCCATTCGGCAAGAAAATAAATATTATTGTCATCGTAAGCCGACCTCAGGGTTACCGACGGAATGATATTGGCTGTATACCCTCTGAAAACGTCCCCGGTCACTTCGGGTACGGCGGTGCTAAATTGCAGTTTGGGGCTGTTTTCCCAACTTGCATCAATGGTGCCGTCTATGGTTGGAGCCGTGGTAACCCTCACCGAAACCAAATCGGTTTCACTGTTGATGACCTCAGCAGGTTCAATGACCTGGTTGTCATGGGTACAGCTTGCTAAATAGCCCATGTATGCAATGACTGCAAGGAAGAGGATGTAATTCCGGATAACATTTATTTTAACTGCTTTCATGATTTTTATTTTTTAT
>CAYOPD010000040.1:12818-24602 GCA_964405735.1 uncultured Saprospiraceae bacterium
GATGTAATTCCGGATAACATTTATTTTAACTGCTTTCATGATTTTTATTTTTTATTATTTTTTAAATCTAAAGGCAACTAAAGGTTGAAAAATATAAAATACAGTGAACTGACAGAGAGCATTGGGAAAACTGATTTTTGTCATGGAACCCATGGTTAAACCTTGGAATTCGATTTTCTGGAAAAGAAATCAAAAATGAAACCGAGTAGATCGGTTCCGGAAATGAGCGGCTCATTTCAGGGTAAGCCCACTTATTAATTCGAAACCCCCGAAGGGGGGTCTGGAGTGGACATCCTTTTATTTTTTATGCAGGGTTTTACGGATCCTGCTGAGGGACTGGGGTTTTATGCCCAGATAGGAGGCGATCAGGTATTGTGGAATATTTTGTACAAAATCGGGATGCAAAGATGAAAATTCGCGGTAGCGGAATTCAGCATCTTCACTGTTGGTGCGCGCCAGCCGGTATTGCATCGAGACATAGGCATTCTGGATCAGGATGCGGAAAAAACGGTTAAACACCGGGATGGTGTCACAGGCCCTTTCAAAATTTTGTTTATTTAATACCAGCACTTCAGAGGGCTCCAGGGTTTCAATATTGTACTTGCCCGCCCTGCCGGTGAAAAAACTATAGAGATCGGATATCCAGTAGCCTGCCAGCGCAAACTGAATGGCATGTTTTTCGGCCTTTGTGTCAAGGATATAAGAATAAGCCGACCCCTTTACCATAAAATAGATGTATTTGCAAACTTTACCTTCTTCGGCCAATATGGATTTTTTATCGGGGGTTTTGGAGAAAAGGAGGGCGGTAAAAGCTTCAAACTCCGGATCCGGAATGGGCTGTCCCAAGGTCTGTTCGATGCGGTTTTTCAAAAGGATCGACATCAAAAGATATTCTTATTTCTAAACCGTTGTAAGATACCGGTGCACCATATAAATGGAAGCCGATCCTTCACCCACTGCCGCTGCAACCCTTCGATTCGCCCCGCTCCGCACATCGCCTACGGCAAATACACCGGGTACATTGGTTTCAAACAAAAATGGATCCCGGTCCAGGGTCCAGCCGGTCACTTTGTTGCCGGTCTTAGGCAAGTCGGGGCCGGTCAGGATAAATCCCTTGGCATCCCGCGCCACAAATCCTTCCGCCATCTCGGAATGAGGCTGGGAGCCGATAAAAATAAACATCGCTGCCATATCCAATTCCCGCTCCTCCGAAGTGTGGATATTACGGATGGTCACTTTCTCCAAAGACTGCTCCCCCTGCACGGCTATCACCTCTACATCAGGGATGATGCGTATGTTTGGTGTATCCTCAATACGGTCCACCAGGTATTCCGACATGCCGGGGCGGAGGCTATCTGCCCGAATGAGCATGGTGACCGTCCTGGCATAGCGGGAAAAAAAGACGGCTCCCTGACCTGCTGAATTCGCTCCCCCAACGATACAGATGTCTTTTCCTTTATAAATGGCCGCCTCGCTCATGGCCGCTCCGTAATAAACGCCGATGCCTTGTAACCGCTCTATTCCCGGCACTTCCAGTTTACGGACACTCATACCCGTAGCAAAAACGATAGCATAACAACAAATCTCGCTTCCATCTGCCAGTTTTACATAGCGGTAGGGGTCTTCCCGGCGGAAGGATACTGCTTCCTGGGCGGTGAGCATTTCAGCCCCAAAACGTTTTGCCTGGGCTACCGCGCGCTGGGCCAGGTCAGCACCCGTGATGCCTGCTGGAAATCCCAGATAGTTCTCAATCCTTGAACTCGTGGCAGCCTGGCCACCGGGTGCATTGCGTTCGATTATTATGGTCCGCAGGCCTTCGGAAGCGCCGTATACCGCATTAGCCAGGCCGGCTGGGCCGCTGCCAATCACGACGAGATCGTAAAACTGCTGTTGAGCACGGGTCTGGATGCCCACTTTTTCAGCCAGTTCAAGGTTGGAAGGTTCCACCAAATAGGTTCCATCGGGAAAAAGAATGACGGGTAGTTTTTTCAGGTTGTTGCTGAGGGGCAGGATCATCTCCCGGTTTGGACAATCCTGTTCTATGTCCAGCCATTGATAAGGGACCTGATTGAGGCTGAGAAATTCCTTGGATTGATAACTCCTGGCACTCCAGCGTGAGCCAACCACCCGGATGCCATCATAAGGCAGTTTCGCCCGGGTGGTCCATTTACTGAGCAGGTCGTCCAGGACCGGGAAAAGTTTTTGTTCCGGCGGATCCCAGGGTTTCAGGAGATAATGATCGAGGCCGATTTGGTTGATGCTGGAAATAGCGGCTTCCGTATCGGCATAGGCCGTCAATAATACCTTGCAGGCATCGGGAAATAACTTGATCAGTTCTTTGAGCAGTTCGGTGCCGGTCATATCCGGCATACGCTGGTCCACCAGGAATAAGGCAACTGGCACGTCGCGTTGTTTGAGTTGACGCGCGGCCTCCAAAACCTCCCGCCCGGTATTGGCTTTGAGAATCCGGTAAGCATTTTTATAATGTTGCCGAAGATCCCTGTGGATAGCAGCAAGGACTTCCAGATCATCGTCCACAGTAAAAATTACAGGTTTTGACATGGGCTAATGCTAAAGTACATCAACCTGCCGGTTTATCGGTGATGGTTTCCCCGTTAAAAGGCAGCTGTACCGTAAACACCGTCGAACCTGGCCTGGACCTGGCTCTGAGATATCCTTTGTGTTTTTCAGTGATGATCAGGTAGGAGGTACTGAGGCCCAGTCCGGTGCCCTTGCCTGGTTCTTTGGTGGTGAAAAAGGGGTCAAAAATCCTGGGTAAAACGGTTTCGGGTATACCCGGTCCGTTGTCTTCGATTTCAACCGTAGCCATATTGTCCAGTTTATAGGTCCGGATGATGATCTCTCCATTCCCATTGAGCGCATCGGCGGCATTGTCCAGGATATTGGTCCAGACCTGGTTGAGTTCGCTGCCATAGGCCGTAACCGGAGGAAGGTCTTCGCAGTATCGTTTTTGAACGGTGATGCCGGCTTTGAGTTTGTGTTTTAAGATGAGCAGGGTATTATCTATTCCGTCATGGATATTAACAGCCTGAATCGGAGCCTGACCGAGAAAAGAATAGTTCTTCAAGGCAACCACTATGTCTGAAATGCGGGAGGAGGCTTCATAAATTTCATGAAGCAACTGGTATACGGGTACCAGCAACCCCGCCCATTGTATGATTACATTCAGGGCTTCAGGCCTCATCGAGGATGCGTTAGACTCCATAAAATCCTGATCGATCCCGATGGCCACCAGGGCCGGCGCGATCTCCCATGCATTTTCAAGCCCGAGCTCTTCGAGCCATTCCTCGGTTTCCGCTTCCTTATCTGAAACCTGCAGCGCGGTCAGGGTACTCCGCCGGTTTGTTGATTCGCTTGCTTTATTTGCAAGCTCAAGCATAAAATCGGTTTCCGAGGGGCTGAGTTTTACGGTATAGAGTTTCTGGCGATTCAGGTCTATTTTAAGCAAGGATTCCCTCAGTTGCTGGGAAGCCCGGCGGGTGGCTGCGGCAGGATTGTTCAGTTCGTGCGCAATACCGGCAGCTAAAGTGCCCAGCGTGGCCATTTTTTTATCCTGCTTCATTTGTTTTTCGGCCGAACGCTGAAGTGTGATGTCGGTGCCGAATATAAAAACCATCCTGCTCAATGGGTCCACCCGGTGATTAAAAATATAGGACAAGGTGCTGAACTGAGCTTCCAGCGGAAAGGCATATTCCGTCTGGAGGATTTTATGCCAGACCTCGGTGGTGATTCCCGGACAAATTTGTTTCCAGTTTTTTCCGTTGAGGTCTTTACCGAATAGATTCTGGGCAGCAATGTTGGATGAGATGATCATGCCTTCCAGGTTTGTCCGGATCATGGGGCCGGGGTTCATATCCGGAAACCGCCTGAATTCCTCAAGTTCCTTCAGGTAATCCTCACTGGTAAGGCGGGTTTTCATGGAACAAAGATAAATGGTGTTCTGATTTAAAGGGAGAAAGGGAGAAAGGGAGGAAGGGAGGAAGTAATGATAGATTAGAGATGACTGCTCTAATTCAAACTGTCCATTTATAAATAGGTTAAGGGTAAATGTTTAATGGGGTCCCGCAATTTCGGGAGGAGCAAAAGTTCAGATAACTTTCTCAATCTTCTGTGGTAAAACCTCATCTGATTTTTTTCACCATCCACAAGAGTTCTTTTATAAACTTATGGGCGAATTTGGCAGTGGATTCCGGGTCGGTTGGAGTGCCGTCAGGAGTATAAGCTTCCTGGACTTTGGGTACGGGGAACCTGGCTGGCACCACGATGGCACCGAGTTTCCAGAAGGTCAGCAACAGTGCGGTGGTCACCTGGGTCCCGCCATATTGGCCGTCCGAAGCGGTGGCAATAGCAACCGGTTTTTTAAACCATTCCGGCTCCAGCAAATCGATGGCATTCTTAAGACTGGCCGGATATCCACCGTTGTATTCCGGGGTCACGATGATCACCCCATCTGCCTTTTTTATTTTTCCGGCGAATTCAAGCGTCAGGGGAGCCGGATTTTCCTGGAATTCCAATCTTTCCTCAAAAATGGGGAAATGGTACTCTTTCAAATCAAGTATTTCGGAAACCGCCAGTTTATTTTCCTGCAGGTATTTGTGAAAAAACAAAGCAAGGCGATGGCTGTTTCGCCCAAGGCGAATGCTTGATGAAAGGATGACGATACTGGGCATGGGTTAATAAAAAGCTTTCAATAAAGGACCTGCCAGGAAGACTAAACAAAAACAGTCTCCGGAACCTTTGTGTTCACAGGAGCAGGCATTTTTATTTTTTCACTTATGGAATTGAGGGTATTCAGGTCACTTCCAGCAATTCTGCAAAGGAGGGTTCGGAAATGACCATGTCCGCATGGTGATTGACCAATTCCTCCTTGGAACAGAAAGAAATGCCCATGCCCGCCTCCTTGATCATACAAAGGTCATTATTGCTGTCCCCGATCGTAATGGTGTTTTCCATTTTGATGTCGTATTTCTCAAGGATGCTGACCAGGGCATTGGTCTTACATAAGGTATGCCGGCAGATGCTTTTTGAATTGTTGTACAGGAAGGAAGGAATTTTCACTTCCCCGGTGCAGACCCCTTTGGAAAACTCCAGTTCATTGGATAATGTGAAATCCATACCCAGTTTGTTCTTAATGTGGTTGGCGATGCAATCGTAACTGTCTGAAATGATGCCAACGATATATCCCCGTTTTTTAAGCTCCGTTACAATTTCTTTGGTGCCATCCACCAGTGCGATCTGGTCGGCCGTTTCGATGAGTTCCTGGATGGTTCTGCCTTTCAGGAGGTTGGCAATCCGTTTGATCAGTACGGTATCGTCTTTTTCTGAAGACCGGATATCCATGAGTTGTTTCTTAAAGTCGAACCGGATGGCGCAGGCATCGATAAACCGGCCACGGAGCAGGGTGTTGTCCATGTCAAAGACCAGGAGTTTGTTGAGGTCGCCAAGGTGGTCGACCAGGGCAAATTCCATTTGAGTGCGGATTTCATTCAGGACACCCAATTCCTCTACATTATAATTTGGATTTTTGGAAGAGGCGGCTTTGAGGATGATGGTCTGGGCAACCTCCTTGCTCATTTTACCCAAAGCCTGCCAGGGTTTGCTTTTGTTTTCCAGGTAACCGATTTCGACCTCCTTCATTCTGACCTGCATCAGGTGCATATCGATCAGGATCCCGATATCGACTCCATAGTCATCCCTGAAATCCAGTTTTTCGAAGAGGGATTTTTTGCCTGCAATCATTCCGCTCAGGGGCTGGCTGAAGGAAAGCAGGTCTGGGAAAAAGATGCTCAATAAAGGTTTGGCGACCAGTTCCGTCACCCTTCCCGCATTGCGGCTGAAAGCCGATTTTACAAATTCCGCCTCCCCTTTAAGCAAAGGTTCCGTCATCAGTTTAATGGTATAAAAAGGGTAGGGATCGATGTCCCCGTCCAGGAAAGCGATGATTTCATTGGTGGCAAACAGGATGCCTTCTTTCATGGAAGCCCCTTTGCCCAATTTGGTGCTGGTGATCACTTTAGCCCCGTTTTCCTGGGCAATGGCCACGGTCCGGTCAGACGATTTGTCATCCACGACAATAACTTCGTTTACCAGGGACTGGCTTTTTGCAAAGCGCACCACGCTCCCGATGTGATCTTCTTCATTTAACGCGGGAATAATAACAGTAATCATGTCAGTCAAATTTTGAAAAACGTTACGTAATTAATTAATTTGCCTGGATGCAGGCACGGCCCTCCGGAATGGAGAGATTTAATGCAGTAAATTTAAGGGATTAATTCCAAATGAAATGGAGGTCGTTTGTTAGCGAAGATGATCTGCGTTTTTCCAATAATGGAGGGTCAGGATATAACCGGCCACCCCCGTCAAAAAGAGCATAGCGTAACTCAAACCGGTCAATTGATTCATACCTCCGGAAATATCACTGAATAATCCGGGTACGGCCCAGGGGAAATAGCGGCCGAATCCTGCAGCAGCTATAATCTGGGCCAGGACCAGTGTAAGGGCTACATAACCCAATGGGGCAAGGTACCCTTTGCCCCAACTGGCGAAAATAGCAACAGGAATTCCGGATAATATTACCATGAAGGAGGTGATCAGGTAGTCCGTAAGTTGTTGAGAGCCGGTTGATAAAACCTCAAAATTCAATACGGCTCCAATCAACGTTCCAGTAATTAAATTGGAGAAGGATAGGCCAAGGCACCAGATGAGATAAATTGTGAATTTTGAATGTACTACCATACTCCTACGAACGGGAAGCGCCAAAAGATCTTTTAAGGTGCCATCGCTGAATTCCCGGCCAAAGATCCAACTGGCGACAAAGCCAAAAACCAGGATGCCTCCCACAGCAAGGGCTTGTTGCAGGATAGCCAGGAATGAGGGCCACTCCGGACTAAAATTCATCATCCGGGCCTTAATGTAAAGCGAACCTGCTTTTCCGGCCAGGTCAGGATATTGTAGAAGTAGCATAAACAAACCCGCCATTAAGGGAGCGAGACCAAAGGCAAGGAAGCTGATCCAAACAATGGGGCTGCGTTTGAGTTTCAGCCATTCGGCTTTCAAGGCAAGGAAAAGATCAGTCATCCGGATTCTCTATTTTTAAGGTGCGGAGGAAAAATTGTTCCAGATTTTCCTGTTCGATATAGATTTCATCGGGTGGCGTTCCCTGAAAAGTAAGCAGTCGTGTAATGGACGAAGGATTTTCAATCGCCCGGATGTCCTTGATTTCAATCCAGGATAGATTTGTTTGGAAGGCATGAAATCCATGTCCAATGAGGGTATCCAGTGTTTTAGGATTATCCCTCGTTCGCAAGCGGAGGGTGGTATTTAATTGACTGTTCAATTCGTCCGTATGGAGTTCCCGGATAAGTTTCCCTTTGTGGATGATACCTATCCGGCCAGCCAGCCTGGATATCTCCGCCAGGATGTGGCTTGACAAGAATATGGTGCTCCCTTCCCTGGCCATAGTCAATAACAGATTTCTGAATTCTACGATGCCTTCAGGGTCCAGCCCGTTGGTTGGTTCATCGAGGATGAGTAAAGAGGGTTTATGAAACAGGGCTTTGACCAATCCAAGGCGCTGGAGGTTACCCCTGGATAAGGCTTTAGCCCTGACGTTTCGGTAGGGAGCAAGTTTGAGCCTTTGGAAGGCTTCTTCCGCAAGAGCGGAACCCTTTATACGGCGAAGCAGACTGTATACTTTTAAGTTTTCGGCAACCGTAAGATCGGGATAGGCCTGAGCGGAATCAACGAGGTAACCAATTTTATTCCATTGGTCAAAACTTGAACTGAGTTCCTGTCCAAACAACCGAATATGGCCTGAGTCCGGTTTGATCATACCCAGAATGCTTTTGATAAGTGTCGTTTTTCCTGCGCCATTTAATCCCAGGAAACCATAGATCTCTCCGGCACCGATACTTAGGGAAATACGGTCAATTGCCCGGGTGATACCGAAAGACCTGGAAAGCGTCCGCGTGCCAATAACTTCCATATGTTGGAAGGTAAGCATTTTGTATTTTTTTATGCTTTGATCTGTTGGCAATTGATTGAAATCTTATTTTTGGCCCAAGCGGATTCGATGTTGGCATTCCTGGGTTTTACCACTATCCTCGCATTTTTAATTCTGATCTTCTCCCGGAAGATGTCAGTGATTACCGCTTTGGTCATGGTACCCCTCACGGCCGGCCTGGTAGCGGGGTTTTCAGTACAGGAACTATCCGATATGATGCTTGCCGGTATAAAGCAGGTAGCGCCGACGGGCATCCTTCTGATCTTTGCCATACTCTTTTTTGCCGTCATGCTGGATGCAGGTATGTTTGATCCGGTGATCACAAGGATTGTCCGGCAAGTCAAGGGTGATCCTTTGAAGGTCATCCTGGGCACGGCGGTTTTGACGATGCTGGTCCATCTTGACGGTGACGGGACAGCCACCTTTATGATCGTGCTTTCAGCTTTCCTGCCCATCTACAAAGAATTAAATATAAACAAGCTGGTATTGGCCGGCATAGTGGCCTTGAGTGTAGGTCCGCTTCACCTGGTACCCTGGTCGGGGACTTCAGCCAGGGCCATTACAGTATTGAATTCCGATGCCGTGCATATTTTCAATCCAAATATTCCTTCGATACTGGCCGGTATCGCCTGGGTGATCCTGGTCGCTTATATTTTTGGAAAAAGGGAGAGAGCACGGTTGGGAATCCTGCCTTTGAACTATGACCTGAAAACCAATTTGAACGAAGAACAAAGGGGACTCCGAAGGCCTCACCGGATCCTGATAAATGGTTTTATGACGGTATTGCTCATCCTGACCCTGATGAGCGGAAAAGTGGCAGCCCCGGTTTTATTTACTGTTGCAGGATTACTCGCCCTGTGGATCAATTATCCCAAACTCAGTGACCAGCAAAAAGTTTTAAAATCACATGGAGCTAATATTTTCATGGTTTCTTCGCTCATTTTTGCCGCGGGCATTTTTTCAGGCATCCTCACCGGTTCAAAAATGATCGATGCCATGGCCGGTTCCCTGGTAGCTTCCCTCCCTGCGGAATATGCCCATTTGTTGCCCTTATTGACCGCGCTGACCAGCATGCCAGCCAGTTTGATTTTTACTCCCGACGCTTATTACTTTGGCGTGGTTCCTGTTTTGAGTGCTGCCGCGGAACAATATCAGATGGACCCTTTGGAAATAGGGAGAGCTGCTTTGCTTGGCCAGATGACCGTGGGCTTTCCCTTGAGCCCGCTGACTGCCTCCACATTCCTGCTCACAGGCCTTTGCGAAGTCGACCTCGCCGATCATCAGAAATTTATTTTTAAATGGGCATTCGGGACTACCATCATCATGACAATCATGGCCCTGCTTACAGGATCTATTCACTTATGAAAGATAAAATAAGGATCGGTTGCGGGGCGGGTTTTTCCGGGGACCGGCTTGAACCCGCAGTGGTGCTGGCCAAAGATGGGCAGTTGGATTATCTCATCCTGGAATGCCTGGCGGAACGTACCATTGCCCTAGCCCAAAAAGCAAAATTGAAGGATTCTGCTTCAGGATATGATCCCCTGCTTGAGCGGAGGATCAGGACCCTCTTGCCGGTTATTCTTGATAAAAAAGTAAGGTTGATCACCAATATGGGGGCAGCAAATCCCATAGCCGCAGCTGATAGAATAATTCAAATCGCAAGAGAAACCAATACCCGGGTGACCGTGGCCGTGATTACCGGAGACGATGTCCTGGATCGCATTGAACCCGGATTATTGGCCTTGGAAACAGGGTTGCCACTAAATGATTACGGTAATTTGGTTTCGGCCAATGCTTATTTGGGCACTGAAGGGATCCGGGAAGCTTTACAATCCGATGCATCCATCATCATCACAGGACGAGTGGCGGACCCCTCTCTCTTTCTTGCACCCATGATGCATGAGTTTTCGTGGAGGGCAGATGATTTTAATTTGTTGGCTAAGGGAACTATCGCCGGGCATTTGCTGGAATGTGCCGGACATCTTACGGGAGGTTATTTCGCGGATCCGGTCAAGAAACCGGTTCCCGGCATGGCAAACCTCGGTCATCCTTTTGCCGATATTTATCCCGATGGAAGGGTGGTATTTGGCAAAGTCCCGGGCACAGGAGGCGTCCTCAACCTGCAAACCGTCAAAGAGCAACTTTTGTATGAGGTAGTTAATCCTTATGAATATTATACACCGGATGTTATTGCAGATTTTACAACGGTCCGGTTGAAACAGACCGGACCTGACCAGGTGGAAGTGACCGGTGGAAACGGAAAATCAAAACCCGGATCTTTTAAGGTGAGCGTGGGCTACCAGGCTTTTTATCTTGGCGAAGGAGAAATCACCTATGCAGGAGCGAATGCAGCCGAAAGGGCCCGCCTGGCCGCAGCCATTGTCAGTGAAAGGCTGTCTGGTCACGTACCGGATATCCGGGTTGATTATATCGGCCTGAGTTCCATCCATGACACGTCAATAAGTCATGCTGCAGAACCTTATGAAATCAGGCTCCGGATAGCCGGCAAGGCGGGCACTCCGGACCTCGCCCGCCGGATAGGAGAAGAAGTGGAAGCCCTGTATACCAACGGACCGGCCGGGGGAGGAGGAGTTCGGAAGAACGTAAATGAAGTGATAGGCATTGTTTCTGTTTTAATGCCCAGGGATCAGATTGTTTCACATGTAGAATTGAAATCATCATGAAATTATACGATATCGCCCACAGCCGAGCCGGAGACAAAGGGGATACGCTGACCCTCTCCCTGATCCCTTACGAAGAAAAGGACTTCGGGATGCTTTGCGAAAAAATAACCGTCGAAAAAGTGAAGGAGCACCTCAAGAATTCCGTCCGGGGTGAGGTCATCCGGTATGTACTGCCCAATATTTCTTCCCTGCTATTTGTTTGCCATAAGGCTCTTTCCGGTGGGGTCACGACCTCCCTGGCACTGGATGCACATGGGAAAACCATGAGCAGCGCCCTGCTTGAAATGGAGATCTGAGAACCCAATATCTGGATTATTTCAATTTCCGGTAACTCGAACTACCCTAATACTGCTTAAACCTTTGAGATACCTTCTTCCCGTATTCAGGTCGCTGGAACAAATGACCAGGATCCTGTCCTTCATGGATCCCAGCGGGTCGCCGTCCTTTTCGGTGATGAGATATAAGTGGTCTCCATTTGGAGAATTAAAAATTTCATTCCAGGAATATACATTGCGATAACCATCCGAAGCGGTGAACGCCAGGCAAAATTCACTGAGTTCCCTTGGATTCCCGGCGTTGAATTCAATTTTGGATAAAAGGTCCCTCATAAGAATACCTTTCAATTGTTTTGCCATGCCCTTGGATTCACCGAGGTGATTGGTGATGTGGAGGTCGCCGATGGATTTGATTTCAAAACCTCCCAAATCATTGAGGTGGATTCGCATTTCCTTTTTAACATCGCCCTCAATAGTGAATGCATCTGTGGGAATAATGTTTTTTTGAGCCTTAATAAGGGGTAACGCGGCCAGTAAGATCAAAAAAGGAGCGACAGCACGGAACTTCATAAAATATTTTTAGACCAAGATAACATACCGGCCTGAAATCGTCCGGATCCTTAGCCGCCCCTGGCGTTGCGTAAAAGTTCGTTGTACAGTTGCTTTATCCCAATCCATTCGAATGGGAAGGCCTTTGTGGTCTCGTAAATCTATGAGCCCGGGGAGGGTATTCACGGGTCAATGAAAATGACCATTCATGAATTGGGTCCATCCAAAAAGGAGGACCGATTCAGTCGTATCC
>CAYOPD010000040.1:24702-30073 GCA_964405735.1 uncultured Saprospiraceae bacterium
ATGACCATTCATGAATTGGGTCCATCCAAAAAGGAGGACCGATTCAGTCGTATCCAGTTCAGCGAGCAGATCTTTCAGGCAGTTTATTTTAAGCAGGTCCAGCAAACGCTGTTTGCCATATATGGTATCCAGGTACATGATCATGCTGCCCGATAGGCCGTATTTGAATTTTCCTGTCCAAAAGTTTGCCAATTCCTCCGGGAGTTTATGTTGCTCCAGGGCGGTTCTTACCTGGGCCATCCTTTCCTCATCGCACTGTCCCGATACATAGGCAGCCATTCCTTCCACAAACCAATCCATCCCGGAAGTTTCGCTGAAATCCGGGCTTTTATTCCATTGTCCGTGAAATACATGGACCAACTCGTGAGTGATCAGCTTTTGGGTTTTTTCCTTATCCGTAAAGCGATGTTCACAGGATTCTTTTTCCCAGAGCATGGGAGAAATGATATCCAGTTTAAAAGCATCGCCACTGGCAACCATCCAGCACTCCGATTTGAATTCAGGCAGATTCAATTGTTTCTGCCAGGCTGCTTCCAGTGAACTCCGGTCAGGATGGATAATGATTTCAAAAGGTTTTTGAAAGGTTGCATTAAAAAAGGACTCCACCGATTTTATTCCTTCCTCGAACAGGGCAAGGTATTCGTTTTTATTGCATTCATCCTGGAGGGTGTAACGAAGGGTATAGGCCGGATGTTTTTCAGTGATCCAGTCCGGAGACTTGGCATATAGCATGCCCCCTGCAAGCACAAAGGCCAAAGTCAGAAAGAACGCCAGGGATTTAAATGATTGAACTAACCGTGTCATGGATTTATTGATTACAAACACAATATTCAGGCCCGTACCGGCCCGGCCAATAATTTTATCGCCAAAGGGAGGGTTTCATCTGATGAATCGCTTAAATCCCCGGCCATGTCGGATCGTGCAGGACGAAAATGTTGTATGCAAGAACTTCGGTTCTATTTTTTTCATTTTGACCTTTTCAAATCCTCTGCGATCCTCCTGTTGTGCTTCTCACTGAAAATGATCCGGTTTAAAGTAACTATATGAAAATCAATACTCTGTAAGAAAATACTTTGAATTTGAAGCGTTTTCAGACAGATACAAACGGAAACAAACGAAAGTAATCGATTAACATCCGGATACGCACGGGGGCCTTGTGCATATTTGTCTGGCCGGGGCAATGCGCCGGTGAAACAAATCCAATTATTTAAACAACTAATTAAAACGACATGACACACGAAGCGAACAAAGTCCAATTGACGGGCTTTCTGGGTAAAGACCCACAAACCAAACAATTTGAAAGCGGTTCTAAAAATGCCAGCTTTACCCTTGCCATTAACGACAGCTTTGCCGGCAAGCAGGGGAAGAAAGTGGAACAAACCCAATGGCACCAGGTGGTCGCCTGGGGTGACCTGGCCAACCAGGTTGAAAAAACACTTCACAAAGGGAATAAGATCGCCCTTGAAGGAAGGCTAAACTCCAGAAATTACACCGCTAAAGATGGTTCCACCCGATACATTACTGAAATCGTCCTATCACATTTTGAAGTCCTGCCGAAATCTGAAAAGATGGAGGTTACCGCAGAATCTTCTGCTGAATTATAAACATCGACCGGCACCGGGTTCTGGCAGAGTTCCGGTTTAGTGTTTAGGATGAATTTAGGGCTGACTAAAAAGGGTTCCCACAGCAACTTAGAATTTATAAAAGAGAACATAATCATTTAAAAATCAATTCTTTTCTGTTCTTCGTCGTTTTTGTGGGAGATAAAATTTGAGCATTTTGGTCATCCCAAGGGTGCCGGTTTTACCTCTTGTTGAAATGGAAAAGCACACGAATAAAGTCTTCCTGAGAGGATATGTTGCCAATGAACCAAGGACCCGCTTTTCTGAACAGGGTTCAAGGTATGTCAGCTTTATTCTTGCCACATTTGAAAACCCATCTGGCTGCGAAGAATTAAGAACTTCGTTCATTCAATGGTTGAAAATCATCGCCTGGGGGCAGGTTGCTTTGACAGCAGAACGGATGTTGTACAAGGGATGCCAGATCAAAATCGAAGGCAGATTATACAAGAGCCGGAATCAATGCCTTGACGGAACATTCAAATCACAAAGTGAAATCATTCTTGACCAGTTTGAACTGGATATCAGGGACTGGAGAAAAACCGGGATCAGGGCTTAGGATGACCATCCTTTTTGTCTGGATAACAGTCACTGATGCCGGTGCACACCAAAGGACAGACAAACGTTTTCTGAAGCAGTCAAAGCTTCGGCTTCCAGAAGCGACATATTTGGTGATGATGATTTGTCCCTCGATGACCTGGATAAATCGCAGAGAATGAGTGTGGTATTGTATGGTGCCCACGGACCGGGTTTTGGTGAGGGAAATTTTATGGCAGGGAGGCTTCGAATTCCTGGTTGGGCTTTCGAAGGGCCGCAGGGACAATCTGGTTTTGAGTCCTTACCTTTGATATTTGATAATTATTTTTAATGCATTATGATTAATAAAGTTACTCTTGTCGGAAATCTGGGGAAGGATCCAGAGATCAGGCATTTTGAAGGGGGAGCCGCCGTAGCCAAATTTTCACTCGCAACAAATGAAAATTATCGCGATAAAAACGGGGAATGGCAAACACAGACCGAGTGGCATGATATTGTAGCCTGGAGGCAACTCGCCGAGAAGGCGGCCCGGGATCTACACAAAGGGAGCCTCGTTTACATTGAAGGCAAAATCACCCATCGGAAATGGCAGGATAAAGAAGGTCAGGACAGATATTCCACTGAAATCATTGCCAGTACCATCCGCAGCCTTGAACGGCGGGAAAGTACCGGAGGGGGCAAATCCTATGGTGAAAGCATCCCCGGGGCTGAGAACACGCAGGCTACAAGGAATGACTATACCTCAAAAGACGTAGGGTTGCCGGAGGATGATGACTTGCCGTTCTGATTCCCGCTTAAGGCTCTTCTGGCACATCAGGCATGGGCAGGGACTTTGGTTGTTTTTACCGGGTATAGTCCTGATTTTATTTTCAGGTTGCCGTAAAGAGGCTGCCGTCCCAAAGCCACATGCTTTTCCGCGAATTGAATTTCCTGAAGGCAAACCCCGGATGGTGGACGAGGCTTATTGTCCGCTCCGTTTTGAATTCCCGGACTATGGACAGGTGGTCCGGGATACCCTTTTTTTCAATGAAAAACCTGCAGACCCCTGCTGGTTTACGATTGAAATCCCCCAGTTAAATGCGTCTCTGCATTGCAGTTATGGGAGGATTTTAATAAAAGCGGATTTCGACCATTATATCGAAGATGAATTCAAATTGTTGGGCAAACACAATATCAAAGCGGATTTCAGGGATGAAGTCGCATTGAAAAACAATAACGGGGTGAGTGGCATGGCTTTTTTACTGGAAGGTCCGGTGGCCACGCCATATCAGTTTTTCCTCACAGACAGTACCCATCATTTTTTCCGCGCCTCCCTTTATTTCAATGCACAGGTCAATCCGGATTCCACCCGGCCGGTACTTGAATTTTTACAAAAGGATCTCAGGCGAATGCAGGAAACCTTTGCCTGGAAATGAGTCAGGCCTGGCTTCTGCCAAGTCCGGTAGAGAAAATATCCTGGAGGCAGGATATAAACTGGCTGGTAAAGCGTGATGATTTAATTCATCCTTTGGTTTCCGGGAACAAATACCGTAAGTTGAAATACATCCTCCATGATTTTAACCAGGGAAATTATAAGGGGTTGATCAGTTTCGGAGGCCCGTTCAGCAATCATTTGCATGCCCTTGCAGCCTTGTGCGGCTTCAATAAAATCCCATCGGTGGGCATCATCCGGGGAGAAGAGGACCTGGACAATCCAAGCCTGGTTTTTGCCCGGGGCCAGGGAATGGAACTTCATTTTGTGTCCCGCGTAGCATATCGCATGAAAACGGGAGATGAGCAGATCGCAGCTATCCTGAATCGTTACAAGGATTATTACCTGGTGCCCGAAGGCGGTGACCATCCATTAGCTGAAAAGGGGGTAGCAGAGATCATTCATGAACTGGAAATGCAAGGATTTATGCCGGACTACCTGGCTTTATCCGCCGGCACAGGGTCCACATCGGCCGGTTTGATTAAAACGATATTGAACAAGGGCTGGCCTACAAGGGTCCTCGTATTTTCATCCCTTAAAGCCTCTGGCCTGAGGGATAAAATCGAAAACCGCTCCGGTATAAGCCGGCATGATTTTGAATTCATGTATCAGTACAGCCTTGGGGGATATGCCCGCACCAACCCGGCATATCTTGACTTCATGCGGCAATTTTGTCAAACAACCGGCATTCCTGTCGATCCGGTATATAATGGTAAGGTGGTATTTGGCCTCACGGATTTGTTTGAGAAAGGGTTTTTCAAAGCGGGTTCGTCCATTTTATGGTTGCATACCGGCGGCCTCCAGGGCCTCGCAGCTTTTAATTACATGCAGCGAAAAAAGTTTGGGTCAAAAGGCTTTTTCCTGTAAGTCGATTTTGGTTGGAATGGATGGACCTGGTGGTATTTTCCGGATCAGAGGTCATTGAAAAAGATACGGTCACCCACTGCAATCAAACCTTCACTTGGGCCCAGCACATTTTGTCCGAATACTATTTTTTTGTCCCTAAGCCGGTAAGTGGCCAGGGTCCGGGTGGGTTCGTCTCCTTTGAGGCCTGTGGCCTGGTCAATGGTCGGAATCACACAACGGGCGCAGGGTTTGACCGCTTTATAGACCTGGTCCCGGATGGTAAAAGTACTCATTTCATCCTCCAGGAACGGGGTTCCTCCTGTAAAAACAAGGTTTGGCCTGAATCGGTTTATTGGGATAGGTACCGCCAGCCTTTGGTTGAGGTCATCCAGGGAAGCCTGGCCTGTCATCAGGATTGGAAAGGCATCGCTGAAAGAGGTTATTTCAAGGTTTCTGGCATAATTCCCATCTACCCGTCTTTGGACGGAATCATCCATAAATACCAGCCTGCAGGATTGACCCAGGATTTCTGAAAACCATTCACCTATAGAAGCGGGATAAACAGGAACGGTGCACTGGTCATGCCAGATCGCTACGGAAATGCGTGGATGGTTTACCAATTCATTTCTATCCATGAATGGGACCTCGATCCTGGAATCAGGATTTTCTCTTGAGAAGACTTGAAGAGACTTTTCGCCCAGGCTTACCCCCAACATAGCCATTCGGGACTCTTCCCTTTGGGACAAAAACCCTCCCTCTTCATTCACCAACATCCACCGGCGGTCATACCGGAGCCCCGTGGGCGTAAGTTCCGAGGATTGCAATTCAATGCCCCCAAGTGACTTAATTGGATATATAAAAAGCCGGGAAACTTCCAAAATCATGGCTCAAGATAAGA
>CAYOPD010000040.1:30173-35414 GCA_964405735.1 uncultured Saprospiraceae bacterium
CTCCTCTTACAAATGGCTTCCAATAAAATAAAACAGCGCCCCCATCATGGCCGAAATAGGTATAGTGAATATCCAGGCCCACATCAGGCTGATGGTCACTCCCCATCGCACTGCGCTGACCCGCCTCACCAGGCCTGTACCGATGATACTTCCTGTAATGGTGTGGGTCGTGCTTACCGGAATACCCAGTTTCCCGGTCATCCAAAGCGTGAGTGCTCCACCGGTCTCGGCGGCAAACCCCTCAAAAGGAGTGAGTTTGGTGACTTTATGCCCCATGGTTTTTACTATACGCCAGCCACCCATCATGGTGCCAAGTCCTATGGCCGCATAACAACTAAAAGGGACCCAGTTGGGGATATGGCTCAGATCGGTTATTTGTTTTTGCGCAATAAGGGCTGCAGCAATGATGCCGACCACTTTCTGTGCGTCGTTTCCACCATGCATCAGGCTGAAAAAGGCGGCAGAACCCACCTGCAATTTGCGAAATGCGCCGTCCACTTCATGGGGCGACAACCTCCTGCAGATATACAGGGTCGTTATAGAAAAAAAATAGGAAATGACCATACCGATAAAAGGAGCGAGCACAATGAAAATCAGGATGACGCGGATCGCATCCAGGGAAATGGCATCAAAAGTACCGGCCTTGGCTATACCGGCGCCGGCGAAACCGCCAATGAGGGTATGGGAAGAACTGCTGGGCAAGCCCATCCACCAGGTAAAAAGATTCCATATCGTAGCGGCAATCAGGCCGGCCAGGATCACCAACAGGGTGATGTGTTCAGCATGAACCGTCTTGGCTACCGTATCGGCTACATGAAGTTCAAATATAAAATAGGCGATAAAATTGGCGCTGCCGGCCATGAGTACCGCCTGCAGTGGAGTCAATACCCGGGTGGATACAACGGTGGCTATGGAATTGGCTGCATCATGAAAACCATTGACAAAGTCAAATAAAAGGGCAAGAATGATGATCAGGATAAGCAAGGTGGTCATCGTCCTGCCTTAAGAATTTTTGATCAAAATGCTTTCAATGACGTTGGCGGTATCCAGGCAAAAATCAACAGCTTTCTCCAGGTTCTGTAAGATCTCTTTTTTCTTGATCAACTGGATCGCATCTTTTTCATTCTGGAACAAATCGGCAATGGCTTCATTGTGGATATTGTCGGCATGTTTTTCAATCTCATCAATACGGCCAATGGCCTCCCGCACCCGCCCCGGATCGTTTACATTCTCGAGGGCATGAAGGGCAGCGTCAATTTCAAGGACAGCTGCTTTGACAAGTTTGGCCAACTGTACCATCTGGTCGGTCACCTGCTCCATCTTGTACATCTTCACCCTTTTTGCAGTACCATCCATCGTGTCCAGCACGGTGTCCATGGTGGATGCCATTTCGTGGATGTCTTCACGGTCAAAGGGCGTAATGAAATTTGAACTCAGGTCACTGAAGATCGAATGGGTGATATCGTCTCCCTTGGTCTCCAGCTTGTGCATTTCTGCTGAAAATTCCATCCGGTCATTGAATTCCTGCTTGGAAAATATTTTATTCAGGAGTTCGGCAGCCTCAATGAGGTTGGCGCTGGCTTGTTTAAATTGGGTGAAAAACTTGGTGTTCTTTGGGACCAGGAAGGTCAGAATTTTGTTAAAATTCATTTAGGGTCGGTTTGAAAATGGTTAAAATTATATCTTCAATGTTAACTCAATATTAAGTTTTCCGGATGAAATGGTCAAAAGTATGGAGTACAACTTCTGAGCTGGAAGCTTTGGGGGCAAGGGACCTGCTCACCGCGCACGGGATCGAAACGCAGATCCTGAACCAAAAGGACTCCATGTATATTTTTATGGGCGAATTGAGGCTTTTAGTACCGGAGTACAAACAAGAAGAGGCTCGTAAAGTTCTGACAATCAATGGCTATTTAAATGATCCGGCTTTTTTAAACTGAAAGGGCCAGGAGGGCCGGATTCAAAAATTTACACCTACCTTTGGTTTTTAAGTTCATGGTAAAGCATCCAAAGCCTCTGATCTATCCTGCTCTGTTGGCTTCCCGGCAGCATGGCCAGAAGAAAATGGCCGTACTGATTGATCCGGACAAATTGAGGCTGGGGAACCTGGACCGGCTGTTGAAGACCTCTATTGACAGCGGGGTTAACTATTTTTTTATCGGTGGCAGCCTCATAGTCAATAATATGCTTGATGCCTGCCTGGAGATCATTTCCGAAACCTGCGATATCCCCCTGGTGCTGTTTCCCGGCAATTCCTTCCAACTCAGTTATAAAGCAGATGCCATCCTGTTCCTTTCCCTGATCTCGGGCCGCAACCCAGACCTGCTGATCGGCAACCATGTGATTTCCGCCCCCTTCCTCAAGGTCAGTCCCCTCGAAATCATTTCCACCGGTTATATGCTGGTCGATGGAGGGGTGGAAACCACGGTTTCCTATATCAGCAATACAAAACCCATACCTGCCCGTAAAGAAGATATTGCCGTTTGTACTGCAGTTGCCGGGGAGATGCTTGGACTTAAATTGTTATACCTGGATGCGGGCAGCGGGGCGATTCACCCGGTAAGCGAATCCATGATCGAACAGGTTTCATCCTCGGTGGACATCCCATTGATCGTAGGCGGAGGCATCCGTACCCCTGAAAAAGCCCTGGTCAATGTCAGGGCCGGGGCAGACCTGATCGTGGTCGGCAATGCGCTGGAAAAGGACCCTTCCCTGGTGGGTGAAATTGCCAGTGCGATTCACGGCTATTCCCTCCAGCAAATCAACTGAACCGTGCCCATCCATGGAACTGTGGTCAAATCGACCGGCAATTGGTACCAGGTAGCCGCCGCGGACAAGATTTACCCAAGCAGGATCGTAGGAAAATTCAGACTGGGTGATAAAGTTTTGACCAATCCCGTTGGGGTGGGAGACAAAGTCATGATCGAGCTTGAAGCAGATGGCAATGGCATCATCAAAACCATTTTTCCAAGGGCCAATTACATCACCCGGCAATCTCCGCGTCAGCGTCACCAATTGCACCTGCTGGCTGCCAATGTGGACCAGGCCGTGGTGGTGGTCACGCTCATACAACCGAATCTCAAACAGGGCTTTATCGACCGTTTCATGTTAATGACCGAACCTCAGAATATCCCCTGCACCGTTGTGGTCAATAAATGCGATCTCTTTGGACCGGAGGAAGAAGAACTGTTCCTGGCCCTCCAGCAATTGTATGAATCCATTGGGTATCCGGTGATGAAGACTTCGGCCACCCTGGGAACCGGGATCGACGACTTAAAAAATCACCTCAGGGACAAGATTACCTTTATCGGGGGACAGAGCGGGGTGGGCAAGTCGACCCTGATCAATGCCATTCAACCTGACCTCGATCTGCGTACCACTGAAATTTCGGATTCCAGCGGAAAGGGCACCCATACCACTACGTTCGCAGAAATGTTTTCCCTGGATTTCGGGGGAAAGATCATTGATACTCCGGGCATAAAAATCCTTTCCTTCAACAACCTTGAACCCATGGATGTAGCTCATAATTTCAGGGAGTTTTTTGCAATAGCACAGGACTGCAGGTATGGGGATTGCCTGCACCGGGATGAACCGGGTTGTGCCGTCAAGAAAGCCCTGGACGAGGGCCGCGTGCACCCTCTGCGATATGCCAACTATTGCGCGATCCTTGAGGAAATTGAGGACCAGAATTATTGGGAAAGGCATAAAGAGATGTGAGTAGGTGGTCCTGCCCAAATTTCTCTTCACGCGAATTCCAAAATCCATAGGCATTCTGAGAGAACATCTACCTTTGTTCCCTATGCGTATCATCACCTACAACGTGAACGGCATCCGCGCCGCCATGAACAAAGGCTTCGCGGATTGGGCCAAATCCAGCAGGGCGGACATCATCTGCGTGCAGGAAATCAAAGCCAAAGAGGACCAGATCGATACCGAAGCCCTTAAAAAAGCCGGTTATGACTCTTATTTTTTTCCGGCTGAAAAACCGGGATACAGCGGTGTGGGCATCCTGACCAGGATCAAGCCGGACAATATCATTACGGGCAGTGGCATGAAAGCTTATGACGATGAAGGCCGTGCGATCCGGATGGATCTGGGTGAATATACCCTGGTCAACTGGTATTTCCCGAGCGGTACAAGTGGAGAGGTGAGGCAGGATGTCAAAATGAAATTCCTGGATGAGATGCTGCCCTGGGTGACCAAATTGAAGCAGGAACGTAAAAACCTGATTGTCGTGGGTGATTACAATATAGCCCATACCGAACGCGACATTCACAATCCCAAGGGGAATAAAAATACCAGTGGATTCCTGCCTGAAGAAAGGGCCTGGCTCGACAAATGGTTTGCTTCGGGTGTACACGACAGCTTCCGCTACCTCAACCCTGAAAAGGTGGAATACAGCTGGTGGTCGGTGCGCTTTAATGCCCGGGCACAAAACAAAGGATGGAGGATCGACTACCAGTCTGTGACCGATCCCTTGCTTCCCCTGCTCAAAGAGTCCAGGCATTTAATGGAAGTAGTGCATTCCGATCACTGCCCCGTGCAGCTCGATATCAAGCTGTAAGACCGGTTTTTAACCGCCCATACCCACACAAATAAATATATCATGTCTTTTTCCAGCACCCTGGACCGGATGCACCTCAGGTGGGTTTCCTGGCCACCTGCACAGATTTTCACCGCTTTCACCCGTTGTATCCTGGCCCTGGGATTTATTCCTCCCAGCATCCCAAAGATCCTGCACCGACCATTTACCTCCTTGCCGGATGAAAATCCGGTCGGCCATTATTTTAATGCCCTGTACGGAACGGGTTTTTATTATGACTTCATAGGCTGGATGCAATTGCTGACCGCTGTCTTATTGCTGATTCCGAGGACGGCACACCTGGGCGCCTTTATCCAATTTCCGATCATGATCAACATAGCCGTCCTTACGACCGCCGTTGGATTCAAAGGGACCTGGCTGATCGCCATCCTGATGGCCCTGGCCGGACTATACCTTTTATTATGGGAGTATGACCGGATCAAACCGTTCTTGTTTTATATTCGTTCTAACCCGGCCACCTTCCTGAGTAAAGAAAAAATTCTTCTGCCTCTTTTGTTCGCCCTTGGCACGGCCCTCCTGCTGGCGCTGGCGATATCCATTGGCCTGGCCAATTTGCATAAGGTAGCCCTGATCAAACTGCTGCCAATCGTTTTGGGAGGGGCGGTATTTGGGGGAATGGTGTATTGGCATCATAGGGG
>CAYOPD010000041.1:0-35097 GCA_964405735.1 uncultured Saprospiraceae bacterium
GACTGCAAATATAATGCAGTTATTTGACTGCGCAAATTTTTTTCATTTTTTTTTAAGTAGCACCGGCTGGCTCATGTTGCTGAACCGGGGGAATTCAGGATGGGAATGGGCGGGACTCGGATGTGGAGCTAAATTGAGTTGAGATTCCGAACTTTCACTCATCATGAGTTTTATTTCAATACAGGCGATAGGGATGATTCCCTTTACCAGCACAAGGGCACGTTCCGTCCCATCGGAAGTTCTGAAGAAAAAAGGCTGTAAGCCTGCCGGCAAAGCCCGGATAATCTGCAACAATACAAAAGATTCCCAGGATGCCCCGGCCCCCGGATGTACAATCAAATCCCCTTCCCGCCTGATCTCCAGCAAGGCATGCAACAAGCCGGAATCATTGAGGTAAATTTTGGGCAATTTTACCAAACGTTGGCCTATATTCTGGTATATGGTTGAAGTACTTGAATAAAAAAGGAACTTTCAAGAAAGTCCAGGTAATGTTTTATGGTGGTACCCGATAAACCCAGGGACAAGGTGGGATAAGCACTCATCTCCATTGTTGCGCCGCTGGAACAGGCTCCGCGAGCAATTCTAATTCCCCCTACCTCGGTCTCCTCACGCGTACCGGGTCCTTCGGTTGCGGCAACAGTTTCACCTCCTGCGTTTCCAATAATTTCAACGCCTGTTTCACCCCTTCTTCCAATTGAGGGTCGTGACCCTGGTTCACCAACTTGGGCATCATTTCAACTTCCACATCGGGGGCGACACCCTCGTTCTCCACCGCCCATTCACCCTTGAGGTCGAAGAATCCGCCACGGGGGGCTGTGATGCTCCCGCCGTCTATCAAGCCGGGCACGTCCCAGATGCCGACCAGACCGCCCCAGGTGCGCTTGCCGACGAGCGGTCCGATTTTTTTGAAACGGAACATATATGGCAGCATATCGCCGCCGCTGCCCGCCATTTCATTGATGAGCATCACCTTGGGTCCGTGAATGGCGGCGTCCTGCGAGAGCATCGGCTGCCTATCGCCCACGGGGTTGTTGAAATAACCGAAGTGCGTCCGAGACAGCACCTCCACGATGTAGTCAGCTATGTAGCCGCCCTGATTGAAACGCTCGTCAATCACCGCACCTTTTTTGTCCTTTTGGGCAAAATACCAGCGGTTGAAATAGGTGTAGCCCTCCCCTGCCGTGTTCGGCACCCAGACGTAGGCGAGTTTGCCGCCGCTGAGTTCGTCCACCTTGCGGCGGTTGCTCTCCACCCACTCGAGTTGGCGCAGGCCACCCTCGTCAGCTACCGGCACCACCGTGACCTCCCATGCCCCGTCCGTGGCGGGTTTGTTGTTGATTAAAAGGCGGGTCTGCTTGCGCGCCGAGCGCTCGAAGGCGCTGTAAACATTGACGGAGGCATCGAGCGGAACGCCATTGACCGCCAGCAGGTAGTCGCCGGGGCTTACATTCACGCCAGGCTGCGTGAGCGGGGCTTTCAGCGTCGGATTCCAGTTTTCGCCGTTGAAGATTTTTGCGAAGCGGTACCTGCCATCGGCAATCTCATAATTGGCGCCGAGCAGCCCCACCGGCACCCGGTCCACATCGGGGAAGTCGCCTCCGCCCACGAAGGAGTGACCAATACTCGTCTCGCCGCCTAGGATGTCGAGCAGGTAGTTCAGGTCGGAGCGATGGCGCACGCTTTCTACCCAGGGTGAATAGGTGCGCCAAGCCCAATCCATGTCGAGCCCATGCACGTTTTCCACATAAAAAAAGTCCCGCTGATAGCGCCACGCTTCCCGGAAAATCTGCCGGGCTTCCGCCAGCGGGTCCACCTTCATTTGCAGTTCCGATAGGTTTAGCCTACCATCTCCCGGCTTTGGCGTTCCGCTGGCGTCCACTATTCCCCAGGAGTTGTCCAGCATCCCGTAGAGCATTTTTTTGCCGTCGGCGCTTAGGTCGAAACGGGTCAAATCCTTTAGCACTTCCTCCTTTTTTCGCTCCTTCATTTTGTAGCGGCTCACAGCAAAGGTGGCGGGGTAAGTGACGTTGGGGTCAACCTGCCACTCGCCTACGAACAGTATGCCTTCCTCGCCGGCGCCGAGGTAGAAGTAGTTTTTGGCGGGAATTTCGAGGGCGAGGATCCGCTGTCCGATGCCCTCGAAGTCAATCCGGACGGTGACTATCGAGTCCTTTTTGGTTGTGTCGGGCTTCTCTTCCTCATCGCTCAAGGGCTTCAGCGGCGAGGGGTCTTTTTTGGATAAAACTGCGACATAGACGCTTTGTGTGGAGGCCCGGCTGTAGGAACTGAGGTCGAGCCAACCGACGCCGAGGGCAAAGTCGGTGCTGGACAGAAAATAAAGGTATTTACCGTTTTTATCCCAGGCCGGTGACTTGCAGTTCGACATACCATCGGTGAACTGCGTGGCTTTTTTCTGTTCCAACGAATAAACAAAAATGGTGTTGAACTCGTTTTTCAGGCGCTTGGAATAAGCCAGCCATTTTGAGTCCGGTGACCATGCGGGGGCGATGTTGCGCTCCGGGTGCGCCGAGCCTTCGTTGTCCACCAGTGTGGCCTTGCCGGTGCTGATTTCAACATACCAAAGGTTGCGGTCGGCATCGCCAAAACCGAGGTATTTCGAGTCCGGCGACCAGACGGGCGTGTAGTAAAATGTGGGGTTTTGCAGTGCAATCTTCTTTTCTATTTTGCCAAAATTATTAGCGATGACGAGTTGGTATTCGTCGCTTTCATCACTAAAATAGGCTATTTTTTCACCATTCGGCGAACAGGAGGGGCTGCGGTCGGCAACTCCCGAACTGGCAGTCAGGTTGCGGATGTCTCCCTTTTCGGCGGGCACGCTGAACACGTCGCCACGAGCCGAAAACAATACCCGTTTGCCACCCGGCGACAGGGCGTAGTCGTTCACGCTGCCGTCCACTTTTTCCCAATGTGACCTGCTCCAGGCAAAGTCGGCTTCCACGGTAATGCTCAGTTTTTTCGGCTCGCCGCCCTTCGAGTCGAGCGTGTAAAGCAGTCCGCCGTTTTCAAAAATCAACTTGCCAGCACCGGACGACAGGTTTTTACAATCGAAGTCTTTAAATTTGGTAACTTGACGCAACTTATTGGTTTTTAATGAATAAGCCCAGATGTTCATGGCAAAGTCCCGGTCGGAGAGGAAGAAAACCTCATCGCCCACCCATTGCGGGTCTTTGTCGTTGGCACCGTCCCAGGGTAGTTTTTCTTCTTCAAAATTAGCGAGGTCAATGAGGCGGATTGGTCCGTTTTGTCCGCCCCGGTAATTGCGCCATTCGTTTTCCCAGGGAAAAATCATCTGGTAGGCCATGCGCTTGCCGTCTGGTGAAAAGCTGCCATTCCATATCCTCGGAATACGGAGCGATGCCTCCAGCCCCCGCCCGTCGGTGGAGGCTTTGTAAAAATGGGTGGGGAGATTATAGGGTGCGTTTTCCCTGCCGCTGGCAAAGACGACGTACCTGCCATCGGGCGTCCAGCCTTTCACAAGGTCGGGCAAAGGATGCCAGGTCAGGCGTTTGGGTTCGCCCCCTTCCACGGGCACGGTGAACACATCGATATTGCCGTCGTACTCCCCGGAGAAAGCCAGGGTCGCGCCGTCCGGCGAAAAATAGGGGCTGCCCTCCTGTCCAGCGAAGGCGGTCAGACGGCGAAGGTTTTTGCCGTTGTGGTCTGCGAGCCAAACGTCGCCACCATAGGCAAAGGCAATGTGCCGGGCGGAGATGGCAGGGGTGCGCAGGAGACGGGTTTCTTGCGCCGAGCCAATGAAGTGAAGCAATAAGCAGGCGATGACGAGGGTAGATTTTTTCATAAAGGAGGTTTTGATGAAGGGAGTTGAGGACTTCATCTGCGAAGGTAAATAACTTGTTGATGTTATATTAAGTCGTCCGGTGTTATTCCTCCGGAACTTTGTACCAGCGAAGCAGCCGAAGCAGCGAAGTGGAGAAGCGTCCTCCTTTGTTTTTGGAAGCAAGAAGCAAATGACTACACAATCACTATCCAGAATACCGAAAACAGGAGGGTCATCCCCAAATTTCAGGACCTAACTTACGAGGCAAGGGCAAGGGATTGGAAAGATGGGTCATCCTAATAGCTATCGGGACAGGAATACCTTTTACCAAGGGGGGCAGTATATCGGAATGGCCACAGTAAAGAGGGGCCAATAATCCTGGAACGGGGGGTCAATACCTCCCGGAACAGGGGGTCAGTATGGCCGTTTGGCCCGGAATATACACTGTCAGGAAGACTGGTATTACTCCAAAAAAGAAATAAACAAGAGGTATCTTAATTGTTCTGGCTCTCATGCACATATT
This sequence comes from uncultured Saprospiraceae bacterium, assembly GCA_964405735.1. GTDB lineage: Bacteria > Bacteroidota > Bacteroidia > Chitinophagales > Saprospiraceae > JADJLQ01. Next base: position 4,323 of record CAYOPD010000041.1, read on the forward strand.
ATTTGGTTTTGAGATGTCCAGGATATATTCACCAATTATGGGGCTTTGAAACCACCATAAAGTAGGGGGATAGGACTGAATTAAAAATCGGTCTCATCCAACCAGACCACCACCTGCTCCCAACATTCAACAGGGATCACGGCATGTGTGGCGTTTTTCATCACCAGGAATTCCTTTTTGTTGCCGGGTACCAGATCATACAATTCTTTTACTTTTTCCACCTCAAATAATTCATCTTGGTCTCCGGCCCCTACCAGAACAGGAATGTTTGATCCTGCGGGAAGCCGGAGTTGTTTAACATCCAGCATAGTCAGAAAGCGAAGGGTGTATCTTAGGTTGAACAAAGAATCTTTTGTAACCGTCATCCCCTTTCTGAAATACTCCACTGCCTGAAAGGATGGCCGGAAGACCGAGCTTGCCAGTATTTTGGTCTTTTCAAACAGGGTGGGGGGTGTTGACAACCCTGGACGGCCTTCATAAGCACCGGAGAGCAAAATTAGTCCTGCGATTTCGTCAGGAACTTTATTGACCGCGCAGATCGCAGAAGCCACGCCTAAACTATGCCCGAGAACAATCACTTTGGAAAAACCAAGTCCTTTAATATAATTTACCGACTCTGCTAAATCAGCAATCCACCTTTCCGCGTTTGGAGCGTCCCCCCGGTTTCCGCCCGACAAGCCATGTCCCCTGTAATCCAAACCAAATGTGGTATACCCTCCTGCAGACAGGGGAACACCTGCCATCGAGTATGCTCCCCCGTAGGCCGTAATGCCGTGAAAAATAAGTACAGCAAAATTTTTCTTTGTAACAAGGGTGTCTGGATTCCACCGCCAAAGAAAAAGTCTTTCTCCGTCGGATGTGGTAAATCGATTATGAGCGCCCTTATATGTCTGGCTGAGAACCGCAGCTTGTTCAACTGAAATCCCGGTGTGATTTGTCTTCGATTTTGTTGGTACGAATGCCAGAATCAAGCCAGCAATAAACACAACAGCAAACAAAGCTGCAAAGGTGTAGCCTCCTTTTCTGATTATCTTCTTTATTGACATATTCATTTATGATGGTCGAATTACACAGCTTGCTTTATTAACCAAGTCTTTAAAAGTATTTGATTTGATTTGACGATCAATTCTGATTTTACAAAAATGCATTAATTAACAATCTAAATTACGAATTACCGAATGGTCAGTATTCTTACATCTGAGGACATCCGGTTAACTATGGTGTGGCCAGGCGGATGGTAACGGTAAAATATTTGTCAAATTATTCCCTCCATTTCTCCCAACTTTGCAATCAAATTAAAAAACAAGGAGAAAATGAAAAAAATAACCGTATTCAGCATGATCTGTTTCATGGCCGTCAGCCTGACCGCCCAGGACAAGGTCGGAGTACAACTCTACAGTTTCAGAAACCAGTTTAAAACCGATGTGCCGGGCACGCTTAAAGCCATCAAAGGCATGGGCATCACCTTTGTGGAAGGCGGTGACAGTTATGGCCTTCCGATCAAGGACATCAAAATGTTGCTGGCCGAAAACAAGTTCCAGGTGGTCAGCGTCGGTTGTGATTACAACGAACTGAAAAACGATCCGGTGTCTGTGGTGGAAAAAGCCAAAGCGTATGGAGCTTCCTTTGCCATGTGTCCCTGGATTCCCCATCCCGAAGGACCCCTCACCATTGAACTGGCCAAAGAAGCCGTTATGGTTTTCAATAAAGCCGGCAAGGTCCTCAAGGACAATGGCATCGACCTGGTCTATCATGCCCATGGTTATGAATTTTCACCTTATGAAGACGGCACCATCTTCGACTACATGGCTAAAAACATGGACCCGAAAGTGGCCAATTTTGAAATGGATGTATTTTGGATTACCCACCCGGGGCAGGACCCGGTCAAATTGCTTCAAAAATATCCGGGCCGCTTCCTGCTGATGCACTTAAAAGACCGCAAGCCGGGCACTCCGGGCAATATGCTCGGCCGCGCCGATGTGGAAACCAATGTGGTCCTGGGTACAGGGGATATTGGGATCGAAGCCATCGTAAAGGCAGGCCGTAAAGCGGGCGTAAAATATTATTTTATCGAAGACGAGTCTTCACGCTCGATGGACCAGGTGCCGTTGAGTTTGGCGTATTTGAAGAAAATTTGAGAAGAGGTGTCCATCTGGTGCGGTAGGTGAAAGGCGAAAGGTGAAGGGCGAATGGAGAAAAAAGTTTTGGATCTCTGCAAGTGACTCCAATTCTCATGAGGTCAAAGTAGAGGGTGAAAGGTGAATGGCCACTCTTGCTCCTTTAACCCTTGACCTTTAACCCTTAACCTTTACTTCCAGCGCCTGTTTCCTCATCGTCGACTCCCTTATGATGAGTTCTGTATCAAGACGGATGGTCTTGAAATCTTTTTCCGTCCAGTTGAGCCTCTGGTGTTCCAGCAATAGCTTGGCGGCATGTTTTCCGATCTCGTAGGCCGGATTATAGGTGGTCGTTATTGGGGGATCAATGATGCTGGTGATGGGATCGTTGTTAAATCCGACGATGCCAAAATCCTGAGGTACCCGGATACCTATCTTTTTAAAGTATTGCAGGATGCTGATGGCCATGGTGTCGTTGGTGCTAAAAAGGGCATCGGGGGGCTGACGGAGGGATAATAGCTGCTGCACGGCGAGCACTCCCTCTTCGGCGCTCTTGGTTTCACATTCATAGATCAGTCTTTTGTCCACCTTGAGCCCATGGTCTTTCAGGGCCTGGACATATCCTTCCTGGCGATCCAGGTAATTGTCCCGGTGCTGTTGGCCGGACAGGTGGGCGATGTGCTTATAACCCTGCTCGATCAGGTGGCTGGTCGCCCGGTAAGCCGCCTTAAAATTATCCACCAGGACTTTATGCGCGTGGATTTCTCGGGGTACCCGGTCCGCGAAGATCACCGGGATATTTTTCTCAAAAAAGGGTTTAAAATGGCCGTAGTCCCTGGTTTCCATGGCCAGGGATACGATGAGTCCGCTCACCCTGCTGTTGAGCAGGGCTTTGGCATTTTCCACTTCGTCTTTATACCGGTCGTGGGATTGGAGGATGATGACGTTCATGCCTTTGCTGGACACTTCTTCTTCCACGCTGCGGATCAGGGACGAATGAAAATTCCTGTCGATCCAGGTGGTGATCACGCCGATATTATTGCTCCGGCTCTGCCGTAGTCCAGCGGCCATGTCGTTGGGTACGTAATTTCTTTTTTTAGCCAGTTTGGTGATGGCCTTCACCCTGTCCTTGCCGATTCCCGGATGGCCATTGAGAGCCCGGGAAACCGTGGATGGGGATACCTTCAGTTCTGCGGCCAGGTCATAGATCGTGACATGGGTTTTTTTCTTCTTCAAGGCGGGTGGTTTATTCGAATCTGCGTTTTCCAAAATTAGGGTTTAATGCATTACAAATGTTAAAACAGTACTCTCAAATTGACCATTATTAATACAAAGGTTTGGAAAGTGTTAAAAAATTGTGCAATCGATTGCGAAGAAATAAGATTTGATCTACATTTGAAATCACCTGCAAAATATAACGCGCAGTGCAATCGATTGTTTTATGCAATCGATTGTGAAGAGAAAATTTTAAAACCATCAACCATTTTGTATGAAAGGCTATGTTGCATTGACTATTACATTGTTGTCCTTTTGCAATTTTATGTTTGCTCAAAGGGGTTCGGTCATGGGGACCGTTTCCGGCGATGGCGAACCGCTGGAATTTGCCAATGTGGGCATTACTGAGTTGGGCCTCGGAAGCTCGACGGACGCCACAGGAAAATACCTGATCCAGGATCTTCCTTTCGGGACGTATACCCTCACCGTTTCTTATGTGGGCTTTGAATCTTACAGCCTGTCCATCACGATCAATTCCACCAACCCGCTCACCGTGGATATATCCATGGGAGCCGGCACCGTACTGGATGAGATCGTGGTCACCGGCTATACCGCGCAGAAAAAGAAAGACATCACGGGGTCCGTGGCTGTCGTGGATATGAAAAACCTCAAAGCCGTGCCATCCGGTACCATTGAATCGGTTCTGCAGGGCAATGCCGCGGGAGTGACGGTCATCAATTCCGGTGCACCCGGCAGCCCAAGCAATGTGAGGGTGAGGGGGATCACCTCCGTGGGCAGCACGGATCCATTGGTGATCATCGACGGCACCCCAGGTTCAATGCACGACCTCAATCCCAACGACATCCAATCCATCCAGGTATTGAAAGATGCAGGCGCCGCCGCGATCTATGGGGTAAGGGGTTCCAACGGCGTGATCATCATCACCACCAAAAGGGGCCAGGCCGGCAAGATCACCGTGTCTTATGATACCTATGTCGGTACACAGCGCCCTCTTAAAGACGGATGGAACCTGGCCAATCCCACAGAAAATGCCAATGCGATCTGGGAACAGTTTAAAAACAGCAACCTGCCGCCCATCCATGCCCAGTATGGCAACGGAGCCAGCCCGGTGATCCCGGATTACATCACACCCACGGGCCTGGTCGGGGAAAATGCCAAAACGGATCCGGCAACCTATGCCCTTTACAGCAACCAGATCACCAAAGCCAATAAGGCCGGTACCGACTGGTTTCATGAGATCTTCAAACCGGCGACGGTGATGAACCACGACTTGTCGATCAGCGGAGGCAGTGAAAGGGCCACCTTCCTGCTTTCCCTGAATTATCTCGATCAGGATGGCACCCTGATTCGCAATTATCTTAAACGATACGGGGCCAGGATCAACAGCGCGTACAACGTGAACAAAAACATCCGGATCGGGCAAAGCGCCTATTTCAATTACAAGAAAAACCCGGGCTATTTGGGACTGCCCGGGATCAATAATGCCAACTCCATCAACGCCGCTTTCCGGATGCCGGCCATTGTCCCGGTCTATGACATCAAAGGCAATTTCGCGGGAGGTGGGTCCCGCAGCCTCGGTAATTCACCCAATCCAGTGGCCATCATGGAAAGGACCAAAGACAATAAAGCCAATAATTACGGGATCCTGGGCAATGTTTATGCGGAGGTCGATTTCCTGAAAAATTTCACCGTGAAGACCAGTTTCGGTGGAGCGGTAGACCTGTTCAACAATTACAGTTTTGTATTTACCGCTTATGAAAATGCGGAAAATGCTCAAAACCCGAACAGCTTCATTGAAAACTACGGGAGCATCACCAGCCGGACCTGGACCAATACCTTAAATTATAAAAACACCTTTGCCGGAAGCCATAATCTCAATGTACTGATAGGATCGGAAGCCATTTCCAACGCAGGCCGGGGGATCAGTGGTGCCAGGGGCTCCTATTACGTCACCAATCCATCCAATCTCACGGTGGATCCCAACCTCTGGACCCTCAATTTCGGCACACCAACCGGGCAAAGCAACTCCAATATTGCGATCAATGGATTCCAGACACCCTATGAGAATGCTTTATTTTCTCTTTTTGGAAGGATGGATTACAATTTTGACAATAAATATTATCTCAGCGGCACCCTTCGCCGGGACGGATCCTCCGTCTTTGCACCTGAGAACCGTTACGGTGTTTTCCCTTCCGTGACGGTCGGATGGAGGATCTCGGCGGAGCCATTTATGAAAGGCCTCAGCTGGCTGGACGACCTGAAACTCCGTGGAGGCTGGGGTAAACTGGGTTCCATCAGCAATGTAAGCCCCACCAATGCTTTTACCCTCTTCAGCCAGAGCAGCGTGGAATCGTATTACGATATCAACGGAACGAGCACCACGCCGGTTCAGGGTTTGTTTGCAAGCCAGTTTGGCAACGTCAACACCACCTGGGAGGAAGACATCATTACCAATATCGGGTTTGATGCCAGCTTGCTGAAAGGCAGATTTGACTTGTCCGCGGAATGGTATAAAAAGGAAATCAGCGGCTTGTTGTTCCCCGCTGCCATTCCTGCAACGGCTGGTGGTGCAAGGCCCCCCTTTGTCAACTCAGGGAATATCCAGAACACGGGAGTTGATCTTTCCCTCACCTATCACGGCAAACTGGGTGAAGACCTGTCCTTCGAGATCGGTGGAAATTTCACCTCCTATGCCAATGAAGTTAAAAGCGTTCCTCCGGGTTTCCTCTACATCGATTATGGGCAATCCCGCCTCCAACCGGGTCACCCGATCGGCGCTTTCTTCGGTTACAAACAAATCGGCCTTTTTCAGAGCCAGGCTGAAGTAGATGCCGCTCCCAAGCAGGATGCTGCAGCTCCGGGCCGACATCGCTTCGCAGACATCAACGGCGATAATAAAATCGATGCCAACGACCGGACGCATTTTGGGAATCCCAATCCGGATTTTACCGCCGGCCTTTCTCTCGGTGCGACTTTCAAAAACCTGGACCTGTCCATGTTTTGGTATGCCAATGTGGGCAACGAAGTGATCAACCAGGTCAGAAACTCCATTGATTTTCCGCAACAATTTGACGTGGCGATCAGTAAAGAGGCGGTTTATAATTCCTGGAGGCCGGACCGGCCAAATGCTACCGTGCCACGCCTGGAACGCGGTGCTAATTTCAGTAACGTGACCGCTTTCAATTCCTACCTGATGGAAGATGGCTCTTTCGTACGCTTAAAAAACCTGCAATTGGGTTATTCCGTACCGACCTCCAAACTCAACCGGATCGGGGCCAGCAGGCTGAGGGTCTATGTGCAGGCGGTTAACTTATTCACTTTTACTAAATACACCGGCCTAGATCCGGAATTGTTGAGCTCCACCCTGACCAGCACCAATTTTGGTATCGACGGGGGAGCCTACCCGGCTAATCAGAAAATGTTCACCGGAGGCCTCAACATTACTTTTTAATCAATCCTAATTGCGAAAAATCATGAAACGATTATATATCAATCTGATCCTCATTATCAGCGGCCTCCTCACCGTGGTTAATTTTGGCTGCAACGATTTCCTGGATAAACAACCGCTTGGAGCCCTGAGCGCCTCCAACGTGACCAATAGGGCCGGGATTTCCTCCCTGCTGATCGGGGCTTATTCCCTTCTGGACGGACAGGTGGGTCTTACCAATCTCGCCGGGGTAGCCGGTGTGGTCAATCCCACGGGCATCACCTATGCTTCGGCTTGTTCAAACTGGATCTATGGCAGTGTCTGTGCTGACGAATCCTACAAAGGATCCACACCCACTGATCAACCACCTATTGTTCAGTTGGCGACCTGGAGTCTTTCCGCTACCGGGGGAACTAATAATTACATGAACTACAAATGGGTCATCCTGTATACCGGCATTCAACGGGCCAATGAAGTGATACGTTCGATACCGCAGGCTGCGGATATTGAAGCCGCTGAAGCGACCCGGATGATTGCGGAATCCAGGTTTTTAAGGGCGCATTACCATATGGATGCCCAGAAAATGTGGAACAATCCGCCTTATGTGGATGAGTCGGTAAGCCTTGCGAACAACAACCTGAATGTCCCCAATATCGATGAAAGCGGTAATTTCATCAGCATCTGGCCCAGGATCGAAGCCGACCTGGTCTTTGCAAAAGACAATTTGCCGGCAACGCAGTCCCAGGTAGGCAGGGTCAACAAATGGGCGGCCCAGGCCTACCTGGCCAAAGCTTATATGTTCCAGGATAAATTTGCACAGGCCAAACCCCTGCTGGAAGACCTTATCGCCAATGGGGTGACGGCGAAAGGGGAAAAATACAGCCTGGTTAATTTTGAGAGCAATTTCAACGCCCAGACCAAAAACGGGCCTGAATCCGTTTTTGCCTGCCAGATGTCCGTCAACGATGGCAGCCAGCTCAATGGCAATTTTGGTGATGTTCTGAATTTTCCCAACGGTTCCGGTGCTCCGGGCGGATGTTGCGGTTTCAACAATCCTTCCTTCAACCTGGCCAATGCCTTCAAAACCGATGAAAACGGCCTTCCTCTTCTGGATACCTGGAATGATGGAAAGGGGGTCAACGATGAAATTGCGGCCAATGTATACGATGGCCCCCTGGATCCGCGCATCGACTGGACCATCGGCCGTCCGGGAATACCTTACCTGGATTACGGACCTCATACGACGGCCTGGATCCGGGACCTTTCAGTGAACGGCGTGTTCAGTCCCAAAAAGAATGTCTATGCTAAAAGCCAGTTTGGCAATTTATCCTCCAATGAAACTGCCTTCTGGGGTGCCACACAAATCAACGCGAACAATTATACGTTTATCCGGTTTGCGGACATCATCCTTTGGGCGGCAGAATGTGAAGTTGAAATCGGAAGCCTGGATAAAGCACAGGAATACGTCAACAGGATCCGGAGCCGGGCTGCCGATCCATCGGGCTGGGTATACAAGAATGCCACCTATAGTGCCACGTCTGCGAAATACACGGTGACCGCAGCTTCAATACCTGCCGATAATTATAAAATCAACAATTATCCGGTAGGTCAGTTTGCAGCCAGAGGTAAAGACTATGCAAGGAAGGCTGTGCAGTTTGAGCGAAGGCTTGAACTGGCCATGGAAGGCCATCGCTTTTTTGACCTGCAGCGCTGGGACAACGGTTCCGGTTCGATGGCCAATATCCTGAATACTTACCAGGCGGTGGAAAAAACCAAAAAGTCATTTCATTCGGTCAATCCGACGGCCAGGTTCACCAAAGGAGTGAGCGAGTTTTATCCATTGCCCCAGACTCAAATTGACCTTGAAAATGCATCCGGGAAGATGGTGTTAAAACAAAATCCCGGATACAACTAGTGTATTCATACATTTTTTTATATTAACGGGGCTGTTCCGGTGCTTTGCGATGGAATAGCCCTTTATATTCCATTTATTCATCCGTTTTAATCATTCTTTATGCGTTATAAATTGATCGTGGGCCTGGCTGTTTTTATGTCAGCCGGGTTCTTGATAAAAGCACAGCCATCCCTGTTTGGCGTCTTTGACACTGCCGTTGATGTCGGTAAACCTAAGATCACGGGTAGTTCCATATACAATGCCTCCGGCCAGGATTACACCCTCAGGGGTGCGGGTTACAATATCTGGTTCAACCGGGACGAGTTCCAGTTTTTATGTAAAAGGATCCAGGGCGATTTTATTGTCACCGCCGATTTTGAATTTCCCAATGCCGGCAGGGAGGCCCACCGCAAAGTAGGCTGGATGGTCCGGGAAAACCTCAACGACGATGCCGCCCACCTCAGCGCCACCTATCACGGAGGCGATGGCCTTACGGTGGCCCAATGGAGGGTTATGCGCGGAGCTTATATGCGCGATCCACAGGACGAGATCTTTTTTCCCAAAAAAAGGGCCAGGACGATTCAGCTGGAGCGCAGGGGCAAGACCTATACCATGCGGATTGCCAACTGGGGTGAGCCCCTGCAATCTGCGGGTTCCCAGGTGATGGAGAATATAGGAGACAATCCTTATGTGGGGTTGTTTATCTGTTCTCACAATGCCGATGTACTGGAAGAAGCCCGGGTGTGGAATGTCCGGATCGACCGTCCCATGCCTGCCAATTTTAATTTTGGAGGCGCGGATACCATCGGCAGCAGGCTGGAAGTCCTGGACGTCTTTACCGGTAAAAGAAGGGTGGTCTACGAAAGCCCGGTACGTTTTGAAGCGCCTAATTATATGCCGGATGGTAAAAATTTATTGATCAACAGCAAAGGATCGCTATGGACTGTAGCACTCTCCGGGAAAGGCAGCCCCGAAAAATTCAATACCGGCTTCGCCGACCGTAACAACAACGATCACGTGATTTCCTTCGATGGAAAGATGGTGGGCCTCAGCCATCACCGTGCGGGCATGTTCGGCGGAGGATCTACGGTTTATGTGCTTCCCATTGCAGGCGGCACACCCAGGCTGGTAACCGAAAAGACCCCTTCTTATCTTCATGGCTGGTCGGCCAACAACAAGGAAGTTTATTATGTCGGACGCCGGGACACCGCACGGAATTCACCTTATCACGTGTACAAAGCCAATATTGAGACGGGAGCCGAAACCCAATTGACCAAACTTTCTTTTGGACATGTCGATGGCCCCGAAGGCTCACCGGATGGCCAGTGGATTTATTACAACAGCAGCCAGACCGGGACCATGCAATTGTGGCGGATGAAACCGGATGGCACAGGAAATGAACAACTGACTTTTGACGAGAATAACAACTGGTTTCCCCATATATCACCCGATGGGAAATGGATCGCTTATATTTCGTTTCCAGAGGATATAGACCCGGTTTCTCACCCGGCCTGCAAAATGGTCAGCCTCAAACTCATGCCCGTGGCTGGCGGGGCGCCGAGGACCATTGCCTACCTCTATGGCGGACAGGGGACGATCAATACCCCATCCTGGTCTGCAGACAGCAAACAGATCGCTTTTGTGAGTTATTCGGGAAGAGTGAAGTAATGGTTAGAGAATTAAGAATTAAGAATTAAGGAAATTAAGTCAAAACATGATTAAAATCAAGGTAGGTACTGATTTGGTTCATTGTTCAGTTGTCTATTCCGGATTAATATTGTTAAAGAGAGAGTTTTCATAACCAATTTTACCACCTGCGGTAAAATATATCGAATGACGGAACCGGAATCCCGGTTCCGTTTTTATTTATATTGCAGCCATGCCTTATTTGTTTTATCCGCATACCGCCGATGTCCGGTTGAAAGTGACGGGTGACACTTGGGTGGATGTATTCAGGCTTGCCCTGGAAGCCATGGCGGAATTGATGAAAGAAAATTTCTGCAGGACTAACAGGGGCGACTTCATCCGGGAAGTAAGACTTGAATTAAAATCCATCGACGGCACGAGTCTCCTGGTGGATTTTTTATCCGAGGTGCTCACCCTCAGTCATATCAGCAAAACAATATATTGTGAGGTGGTCTTTGAGACCCTTACGGAAACCGAAATCAGAGCCAGTATCAGGGGAAAATCCACCAATCAATTTGACCGTGACCTCAAAGCTGTCACCTACCATGAGGCAGAATTAAAAATCAATGAAAAAGGGCAATGGGAAAGTATCCTGGTGTTTGATATCTGAAATTAACGATGAGCAAAGAGTACCATTTAAACCGGCTGGGCCCTGTACTTTGGGAGATCCCGGTGTCCGCACAACACGGTATGATCGTACCGGGACATATTTATTGCAAGGAAAAATTGCTCGAAACGATCCGGAATGACCGCGCACTGGAACAACTCATCAACGTTGCCTCGCTGCCCGGTATCCAGCGGGCAGCCATCGTGATGCCCGATGCCCACGAAGGGTACGGTTTTCCCATAGGCGGAGTGGCTGCTACCCGCTGGCCTGACGGTTTTATTTCACCGGGGGGGATAGGGTATGATATCAATTGTGGCGTACGTTTGCTTTTGACCCCTTTGTATTTTAAGGATCTTGAAAAAGGTCTGGAACGATTTTCAGAGGAATTATACACCAGCATTCCATCCGGAACCGGCAGGGGAGGAGATCTCCTGCTCAACCTGAATGAAATGAATGCCGTACTGAAACATGGGGCGGCATGGGCAGTATCCCAGAACTTTGGTGAAAAGGAAGATTTAGAATATATTGAATCAAACGGTTGCCTCTCCAGTGCCGATCCGGCTGGTGTTTCCGAACAAGCCAAACGAAGAGGCCTGGACCAACTGGGTACAATAGGTTCGGGCAATCATTTTGTTGAAATGGGCCGGGTCTCCGATATTTTTAATGTAAAAGCAGCCTCCGGATTTGGTCTTTATCCGGATCAGATTGTAATCCTGATTCATACCGGCTCGAGAGGCCTGGGCCACCAGGTAGCCACGGATTACCTCCGTCTCATGGTGAATGTGATGGGCAATTATGATTTTAAACCGCGGGACCGGGAACTTGCAGCTGTCCCATTTAATTCCGCGGAAGGTCAGGCTTATTTTAATGCGATGGCCGCGGCTGCCAATTTTGCCTGGTGCAACCGTCAAATCCTCACCCATAAAATCCGGCAAACCCTACAGCGCGAATTTAATATTAAGCCCGGAGACATTAAATTATTATACGATGTCGCGCACAACATCGCCAAAATCGAAGAACACCCCGTCCAGGGCGCAATGACAAAATTGATCGTGCACCGGAAGGGTGCCACCCGGGCCTTTGGCCCCGGCCATCAGGAAATACCTGCAAAATACCGCACCATCGGCCAGCCGGTCCTGATCCCGGGCAGCATGGGCACCTCCTCCTTTGTATTGGCAGGTGCGCCAGACAGCATGGACTCTGCTTTTGGATCCACCTGTCACGGAGCAGGCAGAAGACTGTCGCGGACGGCCGCAAAAAAACAGGTTGGGGGACCGGAACTGAAAGAAGCTCTGCGCAAGGAAGGCATTTTTATTCAAGCCGGTTCTTTCGGCGGAATTGCAGAAGAGGCACCTGTCGCGTATAAAGATGTTGATATGGTCGTAGACACGGTACAGGAAGCCGGGCTAGCTATCAAAATCGCAAGACTCAAACCACTGGCAGTAATCAAGGGATGAAAAAGAGTGCAGGCATCTTATTGTTTCGTATAATAGACAGGCGTCCAGAGGTTTTCCTGGTTCACCCTGGCGGGCCATTTTGGGCAAAAAAAGATGCAGGCAGTTGGTCCATTCCAAAGGGGGAATTTGGGGAAGATGAAAATCCCCAGGATGCGGCGCGCAGGGAAATGGAAGAAGAAACAGGCATTAAAACGGAAGGCCCTTTCGTCGAACTGACCCCTGTCCGGCAGAGATCAGGTAAAATCATTTATACCTGGGCCTTGCAACAGGATGCCGACCCACAGTCCATCACCAGTAACCACTTTGAAATGGAGTGGCCCCCGAAATCAGGGCTTAGGCAATCCTTTCCGGAAATCGATCGTGCTGCCTGGTTTGAACTCCCTGAAGCAAAAAAAAAGCTTGTTCCCGGCCAGGTGGCTATATTGAATGAGCTTGAATACAAACTGCATGCACTTTTGGGATGATGGAATGTTTGTATAAAACAATATGATGGGATATCAGATCCTGAACATCTTCTTTTTTGTTTTTCATACCGGGATTATTCTCTTTAATCTGACCGGCTGGATATCCCCGAAAACGAAAAAACTGCACCTGATCACCATGCTGCTCACCGCTTTTTCCTGGTTTATAATAGGCATCTGGTACGGCTGGGGCTATTGTTATTGCACAGACTGGCATTGGGAAGTACGCAAACGTTTGGGTTTTGAGGATCCTCCCGATTCTTACATCCACTTTTTAATTTCAAGGATTTTCCATCTTGAACTGGATCCCAAACTGGTTGATCTGGGAACCCTTATTATCTTCCTGATCACCTTAGTGGTCAGTATCTGGGTAAACAGAAAGAAGTCCGGAAACTAATGACAAGAATATAAAGATTGGTAAAGTTGAGGGTAAAAAAACTTACCCCCGCTCAACCTCAACCTTAACCTTAACCTTAACCTTTGTCTCTACTGGTGCAATAAAAAAGGAGCTTTAGCCCTCAGGTTGATTTCTTGTTCGGCCAGTTGGGTTAAACGTTCATCAATTTGTTTTTCATTTACTTCCGCATCGTGGAAGATATGGGCTTTGTTGTGCATCCCAAGGGCATTGGCGAAAGCGGCGGCTGTACCATAGGCGCTTATTTTATAATGGTTGATGGCTTGTACGGCAGCCAGCAGGCAGGCGTCTTTTACTTCGGGATCAGAACATTGGACCAGGCGGTCTTCCGCTTCATCCAGGTAGGCTTCCATGATGCGGTTACCGGGTTCGGGTAAACCCGCCCTGCCTTCCGACAGGAAAACTTCAAATTTTTGCACATGCTGCCGGACATAGTCGAGGTATTTCTGCATGATGGTTTTAAACGTTAAAGATCCGGCCCTTTCAATTAATACAGGGAGATGATGGCTTAACTGAACCTCCGCTAGGTAAAATTGATTAATATCATAGTCCAACAAATGGTTCAAGGTGACAATAGGCGAATGATGAAGTTCCATAATTTTTTTTGTTCAATTTACACCCAAACCCTGGGCGAAAGCAATGACGGCTGTCAAAGATTCCTTTGATTCATGTTAAGTTTATTGGCCTGGCAATCCCATATTTTAATGCTTCAATTGTCTTTATAATGGGAAAAGAACCAAAAAAAGGGCCCGAAATTCCTTTTCCGGCCACAACACCGGAAATATCAGCACCTGCGGAGCCCCAGGAACCGTTGAGGAAAGAGGAACCCTCCAAACCCGTTCCTCAGGAAGAACCACTCCGGATCATTCCACCTGAAATCACAACGCCATATGAAACAGCAGGCCCAACCTTCTCTTAAAACGATGGAGCATTCCATTTTAAAGATCAGCAGCACTGCTTTTAAGGAAGGTGAGTTTATTCCATCTAAATATACCTGTGATGGCCTTGATGTAAATCCGCCTTTGTATGTTCATGATGTTCCGGAAAAAACAAAAAGCCTGGTTCTCATCGTGGACGATCCGGATTGTCCGGGAAAAACCTGGATACATTGGCTGGTTTGGAATATCCCGCCCGGGTCCATCATCGCGGAAGATGATATCCCCGGGGAAGAAGGCATGAATGATTTTAAGAAAGTCCATTTTGGCGGGCCATGCCCCCCGTCGGGTACGCACAGGTATTATTTCAAGGTATATGCATTGGATTGCCTCCTTGGTCCGGCCACCGGTTCGGGGATCAGCCAGGTGGAAAAAGCCATGGAGGGCCATGTTTTGGCTTTTGGTCAGCTTATGGGCAGATATAAAAGGCAGTCGAACGGGTAATTCCAACTGCTGTTTTTCATTTAACTTTCAGCCCGGTATGGCAGAAGAACTTCAAATCCTGAAAGGTAGCCGGGAGGAACAATACCAAAGCCTGATCCCGCAGATCAGGGCTCTTGTGGAGGGCGAACCGGATCAAGTTGCCAATATGGCCAATGTCTGTGCTGCACTCAAATCCCAGTTTGAATGGCTGTGGATTGGATTTTACCTTGTCCGTGACGAAGAGTTGGTCCTCGGGCCTTTCCAGGGACCGGTGGCCTGTACCCGAATCGGATACGAAAAGGGAGTTTGCGGTACGGCCTGGGCCAGGGCAACAACCATTTTAGTTCCCGATGTTGAAAAATTCCCTGGGCATATAGCCTGTAGTGGCCTTTCCAGGTCGGAGATCGTAGTTCCGCTCTTCAAGGATGGCCGGGTCATTGGTGTCCTGGACGTGGACAGCGACGAACTGGATTCCTTCGGTGATCTTGACAGAATATATCTGGAAGAAATCGTTGGCTTATTGACAGCCGGGTAAGGATGGATCAAATCCTTGCCTTCCGGTTGATCATTTGATTTTTTCTTTTTGGTCCTTTTTTGGGATGAACCAGATTCAATTCCTGTACCAAATGACCGGCTCCCGCGTACTTGTCTATAATAAACAGAACATAACGGATATCCACCATAATATTGCGGCAAATGGAGGCGTCGTAATTGATATCGCTCATGGTGCCTTCCCAGGCCCGGTCAAAATTGAGGCCTATCAGATTTCCACGGGCATCCAGGGCCGGACTGCCGCTGTTTCCGCCGGTGGTATGGTTGGTTGCGATGAAACAGACCGGCATGGTACCGTTTGAACCGTAAGGCCCAAAGTCTCTGGTCGCATGCAGTGTCCTTAATTTTTCCGGTACGTCAAATTCATAATCACCGGGCTTGTATTTTTCCATGACCCCATCCAGGTCCGTAAAATAATTATAATGGACGGCATTTCTTGCCGTATAACCCTGAACCTGTCCAAAGGTCACCCGCATGGTCCGGTTGGCGTCAGGATAAAACTTCCGGTCTTTCATCACTTCCAGCTGGGCCTGCATATAATCCCGCTGCAGGCGGTTGATGCGGTTCTGTATTTCTGTCGACGGGGCCTGCACCCTGGTCTGATGGGTTTTTTGCAAGTCTGCAAACAACGACACGACTTCAAGCCTGCGGATGGCCTCCGCAGCCTCGGCTCCGGATTTGGAAAGCAGGTCGTTTAACCAATCCCGGTCATAGCCTTTTTTCTGCGCGTAAAGGTTTTCAGCCAGGGTAGGGTAACTGCCGCCGGAGGCCGTGAGTCGCTCCTTTAAAGCGGGGGAGCTAAATTCACTAGGCTGATTTTTTACATACATTTCCATGAGCCCTTCAAATAAGGTTTGGTCCACTTCCCTGCTGAATTCACCCAAAAGGTTTTCCAGATTGGCCTTGACCAAGGCAGCTCGTTGACGATATCCATTTTCACCGCCTTTTTCGAAAGCGGTGACCAGGGTGTTCAGCTGGGAGGCAATGGTAAACAGTTCAATTTTGCTTACAATTTCCGTATAAAAATCGCCGGCCAGTCCGTAGGGCTCATAAGATGAATAGAGCTTGCCCAGGTCATTCAACAAATGACCGTAGGTAGTTTTTAGTGCCGGGCTTGCATCCACTCTCTGCTGAAACAAAGCTTCGTATTTTTTCTTCTTGCCGACTGCATCAGAGCGGGTCAGGCCCAATACTTCACCCTGCCATTTTTTATAGGAGTTCTGTATGCCGGCATATTTGGCTGCATATTGGATTTTGATTTGTTCATCCTTTCGCATATATCCATCCAATATTTTTAAGGTCCTCTCCCGGATGGCTATTTTTGCCGGGTCGCTCACCGTGCGGATTTGTTCCACCGCCGCACTATGGAGGTATTGGGTAGTGCGGCCGGGGAAGCCGAAGACCAGGGTAAAATCTCCTTCAGCCACTCCATCCATAGAAATGTTCAGGACTCTTTTGGGCCTAAGGGGTACGTTTTCGGTGGAGTACTCGGCCGGTTTATTGTCCTTTGAGGCATAAATGCGGAAAAGGGAAAAATCACCGGTATGTCTCGGCCAGACCCAGTTGTCCGTATCCTGGCCAAAATTCCCAATGCGGCTTGGGGGGGCACCCACCAGGCGGATATCTTTATAGGTTTCGGTGACAAACAGGTAATATTGATTGCCTTCAAAAAATCCACGGGTAAAACTTTCCTGGGTACTCTCCTTCTTTACATTTTTATTCAGTTCTGCCAGGTTTTTATCGATCATACTCTGGCGCTCGGCTTCAGACATGGCTGGCGATACCCCCCTCATGGCTTCCCGAGTCACGTCGTCGATGCGAATAATAAACGTAACAAACAAACCCTCGTTGGGGATTTCATCTCCCCGGGTTTTTGCCCAAAACCCGTCGCGGATATAGTTATTCTCCAGCGAGCTGTGGTTTTGAATCGCATCAAACCCGCAATGGTGATTGGTCAACACCAGCCCGGTGGAAGATATCACGGAACCGGTACAGAAGCCGCCAAAACTGACCAGGGCATCTTTCAGGCTTCCCTGGTTGGTACTGTATATGTCTTCCGCGCTGATCTTCATCCCCAGGCTTTTCATCCGGCTCTCGTGAAGCATACCCAGAAGCTGTGGCAACCACATCCCTTCATCGGCTTTAATGGCCTGGAAGCAACTTCCTAATATGAAAATGAATAAAATAATCCTGGTCCGCATATCATTTATTTTTTAATTTTTTCCTAAGCGATATTTTTTCAGAGAGCCCTCATTTTTCTGCTGGCGATAGCCCCCTCTGATCTTCGGAAAGGGAACCAAATCACACGGCAACATTAAATTCCCGGAGCGTATCATTCAGGGACACCTTCTTGTCCGTGCTTTCCTTCCGGGTCCCGATGATCAGGGCACACGGGACCTGATAGGTGCCCGCGGGAAAAGATTTGTTGTAAGAGCCCGGAATGACTACAGACCTGGGGGGCACTTCCCCGCGGTAGGTGGCCGCTTCCTTTCCGGTGACATCGATGATATGAGTGGATTTGGTGAGCACCACGTTGGCTCCCAAAACCGCCTCTGCACCAATACGCACTCCTTCCACGATGATGCAACGTGAACCGATAAAGGCATGGTCTTCCACGATTACCGGGGCAGCCTGGGGAGGTTCGAGTACCCCACCAATACCCACCCCGCCGCTGAGATGCACATTTCTGCCGATCTGGGCACAACTGCCAACGGTCGCCCAGGTGTCCACCATGGTTCCACTGCCCACATAAGCGCCGATATTGACATAACTGGGCATCAGGATGGCTCCGGCTTCAATAAAGGAGCCATAGCGGGCAAGGGCCTGGGGCACTACCCTGACCCCCATTGCTGCAAAATTTTTCTTCAAGGGGATTTTGTCATAAAATTCAAAAGGACCCGCCTGGATCGTTTCCATTTTACTGATCCTGAAAAATAAAAGGATGGCTTTCTTGACCCATTCATTGACGGTCCAACCGGCCGGACCGGGTTCCGCGACCCGGATTTTACCCTGGTCGAGCAGGGCCAGGGTTTCCAGAATGGCTTCCAAAACCGAGGGTTCCGCAATGAGGGAGGCATCGTCCCAGGCCTGGTTGATTTTGACGTAAAGGGATTCCATATTGCGCAAATATAGGAATTGAAGCGGACCGGAAGGATAGATCGGTATGACTGGGGATGATCACAAGAGGTGGCGGGGCATGGGGTTGTCCTGCCATTCTCAATACGCTTTCAGGATCTGAATTAAATGAGAATAGGTTTTAAAGAAGTTTAGTGATTTTAAAATAGATTTGCGCCCGTTTTTATATCCCTTTATACTGATTTGATGAAATACCTGTTCACATTAACGCTGTGGTGCTTTTCCTTCTGCTTCGTCCATTCACAGTGCAATTCCGTAAGTATCAATGTTAATAACTTTACCATCGAAAAAACTGGCGATAATGGCACTACCTGTACTTACCAGATCAATGTCACCGCCCAATCGAATAATGGCAATCCTTCCGTCCGGCCCTTTTCTCGCTGTGGGAATGGGTCGCTTACCGAAATCACCAATGTCTGCTGGACCTTTCCCAATAAAGGGGTCTTTTATGATTTCACAGCATCATTTACCTGCGGATGCGGTGTGGATGTCAATGTCCAGCTGGTCACTTTTTCAAGCAGTAATTGTGGGGGTAACGAATGTGCTTCGGTGGGTACCTCAGTCATCCTGGCCATTGACCTCACCAATTTTAAAATCCTGGAATCGGCCAGGGACCAGGTTTGTTTCAAATGGGAAATTGACCCTTCGGAAAATAACTTTTTCCAGTTAGAAAAAAGCATGGACGGAAAATCATTCGTTCCAATGGTGGCCATGGCAGAAGCAGATTACGTCATCCAGGGAACTTCAGCAACCTATTGTATGGACCGGCCGGGAGCCGGGGTTTATTTTCGGTTGAAAGCAACGAATAACGAAGGCCATTCCAGGTATTCTCCAATCCGGTTTTTGAACGCCAAATATTCCGGGATGGATATCCGGTATCACCCGGTGCAGAGGTTCATCCACCTCATAGGCGTGGCTATTGAACTGAAACCGACCTTTTTGTCCGTAATCAATTCTTGTGGACAAATGGTTTACCGGGAAAATGTGAAATCGGATGGAATGATACTTCCGGATCTGCCCAAGGGAATTTATTTTGTACGGGTTGAACAGGATAGAGAATCCTTTGTCAAGAAAATCGTCTACTGAAAATACACTAACCACTAACAAACTTGGCAATGAACTAACCCTGACCACTGACTACCTGACCACTAACCCAGATACTTTCCGACAATAGGCATCCTTCGTCCCATTCCAAAAGCTTTTGGGCTTACACGGATCACCGGGGCGGTCTGTTCGCGTTTGAATTCATTGATGTTGACCAAACGTAAAATGCGGCTGACCAGTCCAGGCTCATAGCCCAGGGAGATGATCTCATCGGGACCGAGCCTTTTTTCAATGTATTGGTAGAGAATGGGATCGAGTTGTTCATACGCTGGGAGGCTGTCGGTATCTTTCTGTCCGGGCCTCAGTTCAGCAGACGGGGGTTTGAGTATGGAATTCCGCGGAATGACTTCCATGTCCTTATTTACATGATGAACCAATTGATAAACCTCCGTTTTATAAATGTCGCCCAGCACAGACAGTCCACCGCATAGATCTCCATACAAGGTGCCGTAGCCTACCGACATTTCACTTTTATTGGTGGTATTGAGCAGGATATGCCCTTCCTTGTTGCAGGCGGCCATTAGTAAAGTACCCCGGATGCGTGCCTGGATGTTTTCCTCCGTCACGTTGAAAGGTTTGCCGGCTATGATGGGCGCCAGTTGCTCCAGGAATTTGGCATACATGGGTTCGATTTCAATGATTTCATAACGAATGCCCAGGTTTTTGGCCAGGGCAACGGCATCCTCCACGCTTTCTTTACTGCTGAAACGAGAAGGCATCATCAGGCCATTTACATTTTCTTTACCCAGCGCCCTGACCGCAAGGGCCGCTGTAAGAGCTGAATCTATGCCCCCGCTAAGCCCCAGGATAGCCGACTTAAAGCCCAGTTTTCCAAAATAGTCCCGTATACCCAGCAGGAGGGCATCGTGGATCAAGGAGTACTTTTCTTTTGATTGTTCACCCGGTGCAGTGCCTGTGTATATGGATCCGGCGGAGGCTTCCCCAGACCTGCTTACTTCCAGGCTTCCGGACTTTTTCTCCACCTCATAGGCCTGCAGTGTTTCCTCAAAATAAGGCAATTCATCATATAACTGCCCATCGGCTGAAAACACGAGGGAACCGCCGTCAAAGACAACGTCCGTCTGTGCGCCTACGGTATTGCAATAGAACAGAGGTTTCCTGTATTTAAGGACATTGGCTCTTACCACTTCGATTCGTTCTGCCGCATGGTCATATGCAAAAGGAGAGGCCGAGATATTAAAGATCAGGTCTGGATTCTGGTCCATCATGAGGTCCAGGGGGCAGGCTGTATAAAGCGGATTTGCGTTGCCCAGGTTCCACAGGTCCTCACAAATGGTCAGGGCCAGGCGGAAGCCTTTGAACTCAAAGACCTTAAATTCATAACTGGGTTCGAAATACCGGTACTCATCAAAAATGTCATAGGTGGGCAGCAGACTTTTGTTGTGCTGATGCAGGACCTTGCCCTCGTATATAAAAAAAGCGGCATTGTGAAGGTCTTTACCCTGGGCTGCGGGGTTAGGTGTAGGTGATCCGATCAGAACCGCCAGTCCGTCCGATGCCAACCTCACCTGTTCCAAAACTTCCTGGGACTTCCGGATAAAGTCTCTGAATTCGAGGAAATCCCTTGGAGGATAGCCGCAGGTGGCCAATTCGGGAAACACAATCAGGTCGGCTTTTGCCGATCTCGCCTGTTCCATGGACCGCAGGATTTTATTCAGATTAGCTTCAAAATTGCCGATATGGGAGTTGATCTGGGCGAGCACGATGCGCATGGTACAAAGGTAGGGAGTTAAATAGTTTGTCAGTTTGCCAGTTTGTCAGTTAGCTGGTTGGCCACCTACCGCGTACCTCACCGCTAATGGCTCACAGCTGATAGCTGATAGCTGAATTATTCTTCCTATCTTTGCGCCCTCAAAAATCAAAACAGATATGGCTTTTACCAGTGAGATACGCAACGGGATGTGCATCAACCACAACAACGACCTGTGGTCCGTGATTGAATTTCAGCACGTTAAGAGTGCCCGGAGTGCAGCTTTTGTCCGGACCAAATTAAAAAGTATGACTACTGGCAAGACGGTAGAGTATTCTTTCCCGGCAGGCACCCGTTACGATGAGGTGCGTATGGAGAGGCGGAAATACCAGTTCCTGTACAAGGACGACCAGGGTTATAACTTCATGAACAATGAAAATTACGACCAGGTCCTGATCCAGGAAACGATGATCGACGGCACGGATTTTTTAAAAGAAGGCATGGATGTGGAAATCCTCTTTCACGCCGAAAAAGAAACTCCGCTTACCGTAACCCTGCCTCCGCAGATGGTGCTTGAAGTCGTTTATACCGAACCCGGCGTCCGGGGCGATACGGCTACCAATGCCATGAAGCCGGCCAGGCTGGAAACCGGCGCTGAAATCAAGGTGCCGCTCTTCGTAAATGAGGGGGACAAAATCAAAGTCGATACCCAAAATAGGTCGTATATTGAACGGGTAAAAAGTTAAAAATGATGGATCTCAAAGAAATCCAGGAGCTCATTAAAATGGTGAGCAAATCGGGCCTTGCGGAGTTGAAACTGAAAAGAGGGGATTTTGAGCTGGTCCTCAAGGCAGAATCCATAAATAAGGATAAAGCCGCCGCAACGGTACCGCTCCTGCATCCTCATCATATACCAGCGCATCTTGCACCACCTCCGGCGACCCCTGCCCAGGTTGAGAAACCGGTCACGCCGGCAGTCTCGGTCCAGGAACCGAAAGCAGAAGTGAGTTACCTTGAAGTCAAATCGCCGATGGTAGGCACCTTTTACCGCTCCCCCTCACCGGATAAACCTCCTTATGTGAAGGTCGGTGATGTCATCAAACCGGGACAGGTCGTATGCATGGTCGAAGCCATGAAACTGTTCAATGAAATTGAATCGGAACTGGCCGGCACCATTGTCAAAATCCTGGTGGAAGACGCGGCCCCGGTAGAATACGACCAGGTCTTATTTTTAGTCGAACCGGCCTGAGGCCCTTAGGAAGACCATATGTTTAATAAAATATTGATTGCCAACCGGGGTGAAATTGCTTTGCGGGTCATCCGGACCTGCAAGGAAATGGGCATCAAGACTGTGGCGGTATATTCAACCGCTGACCGGGACAGCCTCCATGTGCGGTTTGCGGATGAAGCGGTCTGCATCGGCCCCCCGGCAAGCGCCGAATCCTATTTAAACATACCCAAGATCATTTCAGCCGTCGAGATCACCAATGCCGACGCCGTGCATCCAGGGTATGGCTTCCTGGCGGAAAATGCCCGGTTTGCCGAAGTCTGCACTGAGTATGGCATCAAATTCATAGGCCCCACCGCCGATCAGATCCGGGCTATGGGCGATAAGATCACGGCCAAAGAAACCATGATTAAATCCAAGGTTCCCGTGGTGCCCGGAAGCGATGGACTTCTTAAAGATTTTAAACAGGCCATTAAACTGGCTAAAGACATCGGATTTCCCATCATTCTGAAAGCGACAGCCGGAGGCGGAGGCAAAGGAATGCGTGTCGTATGGGAAGAAACTGAACTGGAAAACATGTGGAACATCGCCCGCAACGAAGCCAAAGCGGCTTTTGGCAACGATGGCATCTACATGGAAAAATACATTGAGGAACCCCGCCACATCGAATTTCAAATCATCGGTGATCAGCACGGCCAGGTGGTGCACCTTTCCGAGCGCGACTGTTCCATCCAGCGCAGGCACCAGAAACTCGTGGAAGAATCCCCGTCTCCCTTCATGACCGACAAACTGCGGAAAAAAATGGGTGAAGCCTCGATAGCTGCCGGCAAAGCCATTAATTACGAAGGCGTTGGCACCATCGAATTTCTGGTGGACAAATACCAAAACTTCTATTTCATGGAGATGAATACCCGAATCCAGGTAGAACATCCCGTGACCGAGGAAGTGATCGATCACGATCTCATTAAGGAACAGATCAAAGTGGCGGCAGGCGTCAAACTGACCGGAAAAAATTATACACCTCAGATGTGCGCCATGGAATGCCGCATCAATGCGGAGGACCCATTTAATGATTTCAGGCCCAGCCCGGGTAAAATCACTTCATTCCATACCCCCAAAGGATATGGAGTGCGGGTGGATACCCATGCTTATGCCGGATATACCGTTCCCCCGTATTACGATTCCATGATCGCCAAGCTGATTTGCCGCGCTCATACGCGCCAGGAATTGCTGGCTAAAATGAGCCGGGCTTTGGACGAATTTGTAGTGGAGGGGGTGAAGACGACGGTGCCCTTCCATCAGCTCCTGCTGAATAACGAAGACTTTAAAGCTGGTAAATTTCACACGGGATTTTTGAATACCTGGGACTTCAGGAGTTTAAGATAATCCGACTAACCCTGGGGCGCTGCCTAAAAAGGTTCCCACAACGACGCGAAGGCCACAATAGGAAAACATAAACAGCTGTAAACCGGCCCTGATGTAATGAAAACCTTGTTACAATTCTTTCCCTATCTCAGGCCATACCGGGATAAAATTTTCCTTGCTGCACTGTTTAATCTTTTGCTCGCGGTTTTTACCGTGATCACTATCCCGGCTTTTATCCCTTTTTTCCAGATCCTTTTTGACATGGACACCGGCGCTTCCGGCTCCGCTTCGGGTGGTGTCCTGGGGGAAGTACGCTCTTATTTTGAAGGGCTCATCCGGGGAGAGGGTAAATCGAAGGCCCTGGTCATGGTCTGCCTTTTTTTGCTGGCCGCCCTGTTTTTGAAAAATCTTTTCCGCTACCTGGCCCTTTATGTGATGAGTCCCCTGCGTTCAGGGATCATCCGGGATATCCGCACAGGGCTTTATGAAAAACTGATGGTCTTGCCGGTATCCTTCTACACCAATGAACGCAAGGGGGACCTGATGTCGAGGATGACCAGCGACGTCCATGAAATTGAATGGTCCATCCTGACTACGATCGAAGCGATTTTCCGGGCACCGGTGATCCTGATCGGAAGCCTCGCGTTTATGATCTATGTGAGCCCGGCGCTCACGGTCATTGTATTTGTGCTGATGATTTTCATCGGTGGGGTCATCGGTGGAATTTCCAGAAAGCTCAGAAGACAATCTAAAAATGCCCAGGATTCCCTGGGCCTGGTCAACAGCACACTCGAGGAATCCATCGGGGGCATGCGCATCATCAAAGCGTTCAATGCGGAGCCTTTTATGCAATCCCGTTTTAATAATGAAAATGAAGCTTACCGACGGATCAGCCTGCACATGCTCCGGAGAAGGGATCTGTCGGCTCCACTTTCTGAATTCCTGGGGGTAACCGCCGTGATTGTTCTCCTTTATATCGGCAGCCGCCAGGTCTTCGCCCAGGAGATTGGCCCGGAAGTCTTCCTCACCTTTATTTTCGCTTTTTACAGTGTGATCGAACCTTCCAAGGCTTTGTCCCAGGCTTGGTTTAACCTGCAAAAAGCAGGGGCTGCCCTTGACCGCATCAACCACATATTGAATACTCCGGTCAGGATCCAGAGTAAAGAGGGGGCGGTGAAGATTGCGGAATTCAAGGAACATATTCAGTTCAGAAATGTTTCCTTCCGCTACCATCCTGAAGGGCCCCTGGTGCTGGACCATATCAATCTGACCATAGCCCGGGGCACTACCGTGGCCCTGGTTGGCAGGTCCGGTTCGGGCAAATCCACCCTGGCTGACCTTCTACCAAGATTCTACGATGTGGAGGATGGGGAGATATTGATTGACGGGGTCAATTTAAAGGACATGGAACTTCTATCCCTTCGCAAGCTATTTGCCATGGTGACCCAGGAGCCGGTTTTGTTTCATGGATCCATTGAAGAGAATATCAAGTTTGGCCAGGAAGCCGAAAAGGAAGAAGTATATGAAGCTTCCCGCCTGGCCCATGCCGAAGAATTCATTACAAAGACGGCCCAGGGATTTCAGGCCCAGATTGGTGACCGTGGCCAGAAATTAAGCGGGGGGCAGCGGCAAAGGCTGGCCCTGGCCCGGGCCTTGCTTCGGAAAGCGCCTATCCTGATCCTGGATGAAGCCACCTCAGCCCTGGACAGCGAATCGGAAAAACTGATCCAACTGGCGCTTGACCGGGTCCTTCCGGATAAAACGGCCATTGTGATCGCCCATCGGCTGTCCACTATCCGAAAGGCGGATCTCATCGTAGTCATAGAGGAGGGCAAGATCGTGGAGATGGGCAATCACCAGCGATTGATGGCTGCGGACGGTCCCTACAAACGCTATATAGAATTGCAGGCCCAGCCCGAAGCCTGAATTTCCAATGGATTGTTAACACAAAAGGGCAAATAAATGCCTAGGCTTATGTTTGCAGGGATGGTGTTTTATATGAACCGACGACAGAAACTCACAGGCTTGATTTTTTGCCTTTGTTTCATAAGGTTCATGCAGGCCCAATCCACGAGCCGGATAATTCCCGTACCGAAGATCGGGGATACTCTCCTGGTCATGCAGGACAACCTGCCCAAAACCGTACGCCACTGGCCCTTCAGGAGTGACAGCACCCGCTGGGACCTGAATGGTGTGCGGGCGCCCTTTATCCGAAAAATTGTGATCCGGGATGCCGCGGTTGATCCCATGGCTTTGCGTGGGGCCAATGCCTGGATAGAAACCGGTTTCCGGTCAAAGGAGTTTTATTGGATAGATGAAAACGCCCTTAAATCGATCGGGGTCACGGGAGTGGATTTATTCGGTGACGGCCATAGTTTCACAGGATATTGGTTTCCGCAGAGGATCAAGAGGCAATCTATTTTTATGCCAGGCTTCCCACCAGAAGCCAAGTACAAGTTGATTTATCCCTGCGCTTTGGCAGATCTTCCCCAGCCCCTGAGAGACCAATTGCCTTATCAACCCGATTCCGTCAAGATTGTGACTTCCGTGACGGAACAGGCGCGCATCCAGGATTCGGTTTCCCTTGACTTGCATTTGTACAGGCATTCCGCCCTTCGGCGTGACCTGATCACCGTGCAGACCACCCGCATCGAAACTAAAAAAGCAGGACTTGAATGGCAGGATGTGACCCGTTTTGTTCGATTTCCAAAAATCTTCCGGACGGACAGCCTCCGGGAGACCTTTTTTTTTAGCCCGGCCTTACGTGACCCGGTGGCGGTGATCCGGTATAAAAATCTCCAGGAGCCGGACCAGATCACCTACAAGGCACCGGATATTTACAAAGACCTCATCGTGGTTGAAGATTTCAAACCCAACCTGTTCTTTTTCCCTAATCCTTATACCTTCGGTACCCTCCGCATCGATCTGTTGATCAACGATCCGGGCCTTTACACCCTGCGACTGGTCAATCTGATCGGGAAAGAGGTTTGGCGTGAAAATCATTACCTGGAAGGAAACAAGACGCTTGATTATTCCTTCACCCATCTTCAGAAAGGCACATACTTTATGATTTTCCAGCAGGATGAAAATCATGTGATTGGTACGAAAAGATTATTGGTGCTGAAGCCATGAGGGACCGGCAACGGAGACGCAGTATTGATGGGGGTGACCCCAAAAAATTAGCTTTGTAAATGTTCGAGATGTCCCCGAAAACTCCGTGAACTCCAGCCCTCCGTGCGCCCTAATGTTCCAGTGTTTGGGAGAAGCTACGCCCAACAGGCTGCTCCGACCTTGTAATTTATCAATCTGTGAAGACTATAAATACGGTCGGGCCGAAGCTAATCTTGACTAAATGAACAAAAAAAAAGATTAGTCAGCCTCCAAAGGTAAAAACAATAACTTGCGTAACTTCCAAGCTGAACTTCGACTTAAACATCCCCCATGATCATCCAGCAGATCTCTTCCTCTTCCTTGATTTGATCCATTTCTCCAATTCCACCGCGTGGAATACGATCGCAGACAGGCCGATGCAAATACCCAATTCCTCCAGGCTGAGAGGCAGGGTCCGGAAGATATGATTGGCCATAGGGATATAAATAATGGCAAGCTGGAGAAGGAAGGTCATGAATACGGCAGTGATCAGGGGCCGGTTGGAGAAAAGGCCCTGACTGTATAAAAACTCGCGTTCGCTGCGCACGGCAAGGACATGTCCCAGTTGAGAGAGGGAAAGGACAGTGAAGACCATGGTTTGCCAGTGCGGATTATTTTGATCGATAGCCCAGGATTGTACGCCGAGGGTAATTCCTGCCATGAGCAAACCCACCCAAACTATATGATAACCCGTACCGTTGGAAAACAAGCTTTCATCAGCCCTGCGGGGAGGGAGGGTCATGATATCGCGTTCCGCTTTTTCGCTGGCCAGGGCCAGGCCGGGCAAGCCATCCGTCACCAGGTTGATCCATAAAATATGTATGGCCAATAGCGGGATGGGCAGGCCTATCAGCGGGGCCAGGAAAATCGTCCAGATCTCGGCACCATTGCAGGTCAGGATATATTTTACAAATTTCCGGATATTGTCATAGATCCTCCGGCCTTCGCGGACGGCCTTGACAATGGTGGCGAAATTGTCATCCAGCAGGATCATGTCTGCCGCTTCCTTACTGACATCGGTGCCATTGATGCCCATGGCGACCCCGATATTGGCCGCTTTAAGGGAGGGCGCATCATTGACCCCATCACCCGTCATGGCGATATAATTATTGCCTGCCTGGAGGGCTTTTACAATTTTCAGTTTTTGTTCCGGGGAGACCCGGGCATAGACTTGGATGTGTTCCGCGCGCCGCGCAAATTCCTGATCTGGAATTTTTTCCAACTCGACGCCATTCATGACCTGCAATGCGCCGTCAGCGAGATTGATCTGACGGGCAATCGCTGCCGCTGTTTCCGGATGGTCGCCGGTGATCATCACGGTATGAATACCCGCTGTCTTGCATTCCCCGATGGCTATTTTGACCTCTTCCCTCGGAGGGTCAATCATACCGGCCATGCCTAAAAAATACATGTGCTGTTCCAGGCCCACCAGGTCCTTTTCAGCCGGTAAGGATTGCAGGGTTCGATAAGCAAATGCCAGGACCCTTAAGCCTTCACGGGACCATTCTTCTGCAAGGGGTGGAATTCCCGGGCTTTGAAGATGTAAGCGTGCCGCGATGGTTTCGACAGCGCCCTTGGTAAAAACGACATACCGCCCATCCATCTGGTGGATGGTGGACATGCATTTTCGTTCTGAATCGAAGGGCAGTTCGGCTACCCTGGGAAAA
This sequence comes from uncultured Saprospiraceae bacterium, assembly GCA_964405735.1. Taxonomy (GTDB): domain Bacteria; phylum Bacteroidota; class Bacteroidia; order Chitinophagales; family Saprospiraceae; genus JADJLQ01. The sequence continues at coordinate 32,893 of CAYOPD010000041.1, forward strand.
TGTTTTACGCAATTTTCGTAAGCACCGTGTTCCTCCATTTTGATGAAATAATCCAGGAGGGCGACTTCGGTGGGATCGCCGCTCATCTGGCCGCTCCCTCCCTCTTGCACATCCTGGTTGAGGGCCATGGCCAAGGCAAAATAATTAAAGCCATGGGCGGTTTCAGGTACTCCAACCGGAGTGTGGATGTGGATCACTGTCATTTTATTCAGGGTGAGGGTTCCTGTTTTATCGGAACAGATATAATTGACAGAACCCAGGGTTTCCACGGAAGGAAGGTTACGGATAAGCGCGTTTTGCCTGGCCATCCTGTTGGCTCCTTTTGCCAGGGCGATGGTGATCAGGGCAGGCAGGGCTTCGGGAATGGCGGCTACTGCCAGGCTGATGGAAAGCAGCATCATCTGAAGGGGGTCTTCCCCGCGCAGAAGGCCAATGCCAAAAAGCAGGAGGCAGATGAGCAGAATGAGGTAAGAAAGTTTACGGCTGAAATCGGTCATGCGTTTCTGAAGCGGGGTGCCGGGATCCGCCACCTGGAGCAGGCCGGCTATCCTGCCGATTTCCGTCTTCATTGCAGTGGCGACCACCAGGCCTTTGCCACGGCCGTTGGTGATCAACGTGCTTTTATAAGCCATATTCAGGCGATCACCAAGTGGAATATTTTCACCTTTTAAGGTCGCGAGGGATTTGTCCACGGCTACCGATTCCCCGGTGAGGGCCGATTCATTGATTTTAAGGCTATGACACTCCAGCAGCCTCAGGTCGGCGGGCACTGCATTGCCTGCCTGGAGAAGGACGATATCGCCGGGCACGAGGCCATCTGAGGATATTTTAATGGGAATTCCGTCCCGGAGGACCTGGGCCTGGATGGTTGCCATTTTTTTCAGCGCATCCATGGCTTTTTCAGCGCGGTATTCCTGGACGAAACCCACGATGGCATTGAGCAGGACAATGACCAGGATGATGATGGTGTCGATGAGGTCTCCCAGAAAAGCCGAAATGCCCGCCGCTAGGATCAGGACCAAGATCATAAAATCCATGAATTGCCGGAGAAAAAGGAGCCAGGCCGGCTTTTTTTTGCTTTCCTGAAGGCTGTTCGGCCCGTATTCCTTCAGCCGGATAGCCGCTTCTTCTGAGGAAATTCCCCCGTGATCGGTATGGAAGTGTTTGAGGCTGTCTTCTATGGATTGGAGATGAAAATTCATGGACAGAGGTCGATCAGGGTTGATCAATATAAGCTACATTCTTTATATCCCGGAAGGTCATTTGAAGTGCGATGGTATGCCGTGATGCTCATCAGGGTTTGCCCTGAGACGGGTCATCCCTTATTTTTGCCGGATTAAAGAAGTTTGCAGTGTTTAATTATGAAAAACATACTCGTTCCAACAGACTTTTCCGAACTGTCCAGGGTGGCCGCCCGGTATGCGGTCAACCTCGTGAAAGACCATGATATAGAAATCCATCTCCTGCATGTAAAAGGAGTGAACCAGGCCAGCCATGCCCTGGTCAACAGGCATAAACTGGAATCCGAAATGGACCGGGCCGTAGAAGAAGACGGCCATAAGCTCATAAAGGAACTTTCGGGGCTGGTTGATTACAAGTTGAAAATCCGCCTGGTCAATAAAGTGGGCAATTCGATTCAAAAGGCCATCGATGAATATGCGGAAAAAAAACATATAGACCTTATCGTGATGGGTAGCGGTGGCGCTGACGGTTTGAAAAAGGCATTGGTGGGTTCCAATGCCGTGACGGTGATCAACGAAAGCAGGATACCCGTGATCGTCGTGCCTCCCAACGCCTCTTTCGATGGGCTTGAAGATATCGTCTATGCCACCGACATGAACCACCTGGCCACGGAAATGGATCAAATGAGCAAACTGGCCAAATGGTTTGGTGCCAAACTGCATATCCTGCATGTGATCCGGGACGGCAAGCATGAAAAAATGCATGTGGAAAGCATACTGGCCACCCTGGATAAAATTGTGCCCGGTACCAGCATTGAATTTCATACTGCCCGTGGATCCCATATCGCTGAAGCCATCGATCATTTTGTGACCCATCAAAAGGCGGACCTGGTGGCCTTGTTTACGCACAAACTGGAATTTTATGAAAAATTATTCGACACCGGCGTGACCCGGCAGATGGCTTATCAAAACCATGTCCCGATGCTGTCTTTTAATAAAACGACGCATGCCGAGTTGAACTGAT
>CAYOPD010000042.1:0-34808 GCA_964405735.1 uncultured Saprospiraceae bacterium
AGTGTTATACTATCGTTTTGAATCGGGATTCTTTACGGATAGCAGGAAGATGGTGATCCTGGAGTAGTTCCTGTAGCGGCCCGTTTTAACTGACAGAGTATAATTCACAATACCAGAAGTTGAATTTCAACTTCTGGTATTTTTTTAACCTTAGTATATGTATCACCAGGTATTGAGGCCCGGCCGGAATGATCCCGGAGGTTTTGGGGGATGATCAGCTGGCCACGGCCCTTGAGTCCTGGAGGCTCTTATATGCCAATTCGGAAAATGAAAGTGCGAAAGAGAGTTTCGAAAAACGGAAAAATCGGGTCAAGAAGTGATCAGGTCAAACACCTCCTTCATGCCCTCCTGCGCTTTTTTAGGAATCAGGGTGATGTTTTTTAATAATCCGATCTCGTAAGAGGGATGCGGTCTGGGATCTATATAATAGGCCTGGCTCGAAGCAGGAAGGTAACGAATCAAGCCGGCGGCCGGGTATACCTGGAGCGATGTCCCTACGATGATGCAGATATCGGCAGTTTGAAACTCCGGCACGGCCTGTTCCAGCAAGGGGACGGACTCCCCAAACCAGACGATGTGCGGCCTGAGTTGATACCCCTTCTCGCAGAGGTCACCCACCTGGATATCTCCCGGGCAATCGTATATCAAATTGGGAAATCGTTCACTCCTCATTTTCACTAATTCTCCATGGAGGTGGATGATCTTTGAACTGCCGGCCCTTTCATGTAGGTCGTCAACATTTTGGGTGACAATGGTCACATTGAAATGTTTTTCCAGATCTGCCAGCAAACGATGAGCGAGATTAGGCAGGGCTTTCAGAAGTTGTTGCCTTCTTTCATTATAAAATTGAAGTACCAGAGATGGGTTTCTCTCCCAGGCCTCCGGGGTAGCGACTTCCTCTACGCGATGGCCTTCCCATAATCCGTCGGCATCCCGAAACGTCTTCAGACCGCTCTCTGCAGACACCCCTGCTCCGGTCAATACCACCACTTTTTTCATGCAGCCCTGACTTCCTTGAAAGCTTGTCCCAGTCGTTTGATAATGTCTGAAGCCACCAGGGATTCGCCTCCCTGTTTTTTCAGGGCCAGGTCACCTGCAGCACCGTGAATATACGTTCCAAGGATCGCTGCCTGGGTCGAATCATATCCCTGGGCCAGCAGGCCCGTCAACAATCCGGTGAGCACATCCCCGCTTCCCGCGGTGGCCATACCCGGATTGCCCGAAGGGTTGAAAAAAATGGTCCCGTCCGGATTTGCAATTGAACTGAAAGCACCCTTCAAAATGATGGTCACCTGGTGTTGTTTTGATTTTTCAGACAATAAGGATAGCCGCTCAAAACAATTTTTGCTTTTTCCAAACAGCCTCTCAAATTCTTTGAGATGAGGCGTGAGGATGGAGCCCGGATTCAGTTTGCCGAGCAGCTCTTTGGATTTGCTGAGCAGGTTGAGGGCATCGGCGTCGATTACCATCCGGCCGTCATATTCATCGAAGAGCTGGCTCAGGACGCGCGCCGTGGAATCTTTTTGATCCAGGCCGCAACCCAGGCCAATGGCTGCGTATTTATCCAGGTCCTTAGGCAGGCTCGACCAATAATAATTGTGTTCATCCACAGAGGCCATGGCTTCCGGTACGGCCATTTGCAGGATGCCATACAGGGCGCCCGGGATATGATTGGTCACAAGTCCAACCCCGCTCCGGAGACAGGCCTTGGCGGCGAGAATGGCAGCCCCCCCTTTTCCATGGGATCCGTTGATCAACAGAGCATGCCCAAACAGGCCTTTATGGGAAAACTTTTTCCGGGTGGTCAGGAAACCTTTCAACATTTTTTTCTCAACGAGGTAATGTTTTACCGCGGTCTTCAGATAATAAGATTGGCTAAGCCCGATATCCACAATTTCCCAGCTTCCCGTGTAGTCTTCATACTCGGGCAGCAACATGGCCATTTTAGGAGTCTGGAAAGTAATGGTATGGCTGGCCCGGATCGCGAGCTCCGTATGCTGATCCGTGAACATGCCCGAAGGCAGATCTACGGAAACAACCGTTTTGTGAAGGCTGTTCAGCCAGTAAATCAGGTCCTCAAAATTTCCATCCAGTGGCCGGTTCAGGCCTGTTCCGAGAAGGGCATCGATAATGATATCCTCCTCCCCGAGGATTGGAGGTTCCTTCATATCAATGGTATAAACCGGAATCTGCCCAAAACCCGGCAGGCGTTTCCGATTTTCTTCAAAATCAGGGCTTTTTGGAAGCCCCCAATCGGCCAGCCAAACTTTTATTTCATAACCCTGGGTATTGAGCATACGTGCAATTGCCAGACCATCCCCACCGTTGTTGCCCGGTCCGCAAAATACTGCCAATGGTTTTGAGCGGTCATAAAGCTCCATAAACTTCTGTGTAAAGGCTGCAGCGGCTCTTTCCATCAATTCAATGGAAGGGATGCCTTCTTCTTCGAGCGTAGTTTTGTCCCATTCCCTGATTTGCGTTCCTGAAAATAATTTCATGCTTTACCGGTTTGATACAAATTAATAAAGTTACCGGACTAATCCTGCCCCGCAATATGATTATTATCAACCAGCCTGCAAGATTCGGTAAGCCATCGGGTAGAGGTTGTTGATGCGTCCCGGTACACTTTTTATCCATCCAAGTGCAATGCTTTCATACCGGATGATCTGGTAGCCTGGATCCGGTCCATTCAAAAATATAGGATTTTTTCTCAGATACTGGATCGCATTTGGTTTATCCACTTGCTGTGTGGTTACCATCCGTGGGCAATGCAGACTTTGCGCCCAGGCGTGTGCTGGCACAAAGTCCTTGTTTTTCAACTGGCCCATAGCCGTCCCTGCCTGAACAACGCGCAGCCTCCCGATGAACTGATCGAGGGTTCCGGCCATTGCCGATGGGAAAACAAAATAGGTGTCCTGGTGATTAAAACATTCCAGCCCCGAATGGGAAGCAAAAAAGTTTTCCGATTCTTTTGGGGGATTCACCCAGTCAATTCCCGGAGACCCTGTCTTTGGACTTGTTCCGCGCCCGCCCGCTACTTTTCTCAATGCCCCGATAAAGAATCCTTCTCCGTTCATCAGGTGCGGATAAATCTGGTAACCCGTGATGCCGTTTTCTTCCAACCTCACCATCGGAAAAGAATCCCATTCCGGAAAAGGAATCGTTTCAAATCCCAGGCCAGCAAGCATAGCAAGTTGTTCCATGTTTTCGGCTGGATTAAAAGTGCAGGTCGAATAGATGAGTACTCCACCGGGTTTGAGAGCGGGTATAATATCCGTGAGGATCCTTTTTTGCCTGAGGCTGCATTGCTGTGTATGGCCGGGTGACCATTCTTTTCGGCTGGACTGGTCCTTTCTGAACAGGCCTTCCCCGGAGCAGGGAGCGTCCACGAGGATCAGATCAAATAAATCAGGAAAGGACTGAAATTGGTAAGGGTCCGCCTGGCTTATCAAAATATTGGAATAACCCCACTTGATGATGTTGTGTTGCAATCCGTTGACTCTGCCGGCAATAGCTTCATTTGCGACCATCAGGCCACGCCCGCCGAGAGAACTGAGGATCGAGGTGCTTTTACCTCCGGGTGAGGCGCACAGATCGAGGATCACGGGTTGATCCTGCCCCTCCAACAGTTTTTTTACCAAAGGGCCGATCAACATGGAAGAAGGTTCCTGCACATAGTATGCGCCACCATGAAAGGCAGGATCGAATGTAAACTTGATCCTCTCCTCGAGATAATACCCGTGATCCTCCCAGTCAATCTTGTGATTGAAGTCAAACTCATATTGGGCAGCGGGTTTTGAGGGATGGAGACGGACGCCGATAGGAGCTGTTTCTTCCATGGAAGACAGAAAAGACGAATATGCGGAACCCAGTTGATGTTGCATCCTTTTTAAAAAGGCTTCGGGAAGGGGAAAGCGAGCAGTGGGTTTCATCCAAGTCTACTTCCGGCTGAGCTCATACAGTGATCCGCCTTTGCTGAATTTACGGTCTACCCTTGCAGATATAGCCGGATCGGGTACCAGGACAGGGGCGTGTTGAGGTTTGATCCGCGCGTCAATGATAAGCGGGCCCCTGCAACCCCAGTGTTTGAAGATGGTAAAAGGTCCGATGCCATAAACATCGTGTGAAGGATTGGATCGGGTGAAAGCAACCCAGATAAAATTTTCCCAGTTGGCCGCGGTGAAAGCGGTGTCGTCGCATATGACGATCAGTGCGATGCCTTCCCAACTTCCGGTGTACTGATGTGAAATCCATTGGTCCAGGGCATGGCTCTCTCCCGCATAATCCATAAACCGCGTTCCTTCAACACAAAGAATACCGGATTGAAACAAGGCCGGATTTCTATATCCTGTTGGGAATACCAGGTTGTCCGGTAGCCGGTCTGTAAGGCTTCGGATCACCGGGCCGCAGCAGGCCAGAATGACTTTAGATCCCGCATTCCAGCCTTCTCCGGAATAATCGAGGGTATCCATGGTAGTATTGGTGATGAAATGAAGATCCCGTTCAAAACGGATCCGGCTCAGTAGGTAGTTAAAAAAACCGGGAAAGTCATAGAGGTCAATCTTTTCCTGTTCCAGCGGAGCCGCAATGAAGAGGTATTTCGCAAGGGAGGTCTGCCCTGAGCCGAGAATTCTTGAACTGATGGTCAGGATTTCTTCCGGCTTGGGTTCACGGAAAGGCATATAACGCTCCTTACCCGTCGCCAGCAGGAGAGGATGGACCCCGGCCACATCCACGGCATGCAGTCCTGTAAGGCCGGGAAATTCGCGGGGAATCAAATCCTTGACCACTTCATGGATGAGAAATCCAAAATAGGAATCTTCCTGCGGAGGGCGGCCAACCACTGTAAAGTGCCAGATGGCGTCCTTTCGGTGATATACTCGATCGACTTTCATCACCGGAAAATCATGCTTTAAGGAATAATATCCCAGGTGGTCCCCAAAAGGGCCCTCCGGTTTTTTAAGTTCTTTATCTATCGTTCCAGTAATTACAAAGTCCGCCTGGTCTGAAAGGACATAACCTTCCTGCAGGAACCAGGAGAATCGTTTGCGGTTGAGCAAGCCTGCGAAGGTAAGTTCTGACATGCCCTCAGGTAAAGGAAAGATGGCAGAAAGGGCATGTGAAGGCGGGCCTCCGATAAATACACTCACCCTGAAAGGTTCATCGCTTTCAAGATACATTTTGTGATGAATCCCGATGCCGCGATGCAGTTGATAATGCAGCCCGATTTCCTGGTCGGGAAAGTATTCATTGCCTCCCAGCTGTATCCGGTACATCCCCAGGTTTGATTGGAGCAAATCGTGAGTACCCGGAGGAAGGCTCAGGACCTGGGGAAGCAGAACAAAAGGCCCGCCATCCATGGGCCAGCTCCTGATCTGGGGCAGGTCTGAGATCTTGCAAGTGTGCACCATGGACCGGTTGAATCTTTGTTTCCTGGGCAAGGCAAAACGGGCTTTTAAGGCGGCCGGCAGATAGGAAAAAGGTTTTTTTAGTAAGAGTCCCGGGTCGTTTTTGAGCTGGCCAAGGGCCTGTACGTCACCCAGGCTTTCTTTAAAAAGGTAAAGGATCCTGTCCCTGGTGCCATAAAGATTGGAAACCGCAGGGAAGCGGCAACTTTTTATTTTTTCGAAAAAAAGAGCGGGGCCTCCGGATTCAAAGACACGGCGGTGGATTTCAGCCATTTCCAGATCGGGATCCACTTCCTCTTTGATCCTGAACAACTGTCCTTGCCTTTCAAGGTCTTCAACACAGGCTTTTAAACTGGAATACACCGGACAAAGGTATTGCCCCCTGGCTGAGTAAAGAAGGGGCATGCCATTTTTATCGCCATCGCTTTCATCAGATCATCGACCGGAGGGTGAGGGTGGTCTTGTATTCGGTCGCATTTCTGAAGTACTGGACTCTGACCTTCTTACCTGGCTTTCGGGACATGGTGTGTATGATCTGTTCCAGGGATAGCACATTGGTGGAAAGGAAACCGATTCGTTTGATGATGTCGCCTTTTTTGAGGCCGGCTTCTTCGGCCGGACTTCCCGGGATCACCGAATTGACAATATATTGTTTTAACTCATGCCCGGTTGCCAGGATCTCCATGCCGCTGTGGTCGACCAAAAATTCCTTGGTCAGGTCTTTGATGGGGCTCATGTACAACAGGTTCTTGCCGTAATCGATATAAATGTCAAACCTGCTTAGCAGTTGGTTTCCAAGTAAACCGTCCCGGTCAATCCGGGGTTCATCCACCGTCTGTGGGATCAGGGTCGAATCCAGCTGTTGGAAACTGGTTACGATATTAGGAAATTTAAATTTTTCAATTTGCAATTCAGTGATTTTTCCGATATGGCCTTCCAGGTAGCCTCCCAGGCCTTTTCCTAGGCGGCCCGGCATGGACTTATCCGGTGGCGCAAATTCAGGATTTGAATTGGTGTACAACAAAAGAGGCAAGCCGGCACCCGAATCAACCAATAACTTGACCGGAATTTTTTTGTTTTGAATCTCCACCTGGCCAGTGACATAGACTTTTCCATTGATGATGTCGATGGGCACCTTGGTATATTTACGGGAATTGTATCGGAACGCACTGGGCTGGATAAAAGAAAGAATCCGTTTGCGGTAATCGATGTGCTGGACGTAGGATTTAAAAAAAGAAGAACTCATAATGCCATCCACATACAGACCTGTAATCTCGTCGAGATGGAAAAAATCCTGTTCCAGGACCAGAATATCCTGGGAGTAGGAGACCGTAGGACTGAGTCCGAAAGAAACACCACGGGCAATCAGGGCGAACATTTCTTCCGACTGGTCCGCGCCGATCAGGCGGATCCTCCGGTCGTATTTGAGACCGAGGATGTCCGCATATTCCCGTTTAAAAAGCAAAGCATGTTCAGCACCGGTGTCGAAAATAAAATTAAGTGGAAAGGAACGGTTGAACAAAGACTTGATCAGGATAAAATTGTTTTCAAACTGGAAGGGAATGTCAATTTGTTTCGGTTTCCCGATGACCTGGAAGCGGTTTAAAACGGATTGGGCCTCGGTTTGGGGAAGATAAAAACCCCATAAGGATATTGCCAGCACCACTGACAACTTTATTCGCAATAGCATAAATTCAAATTTAAGGTATAATCTGAACGTCCGGCGGGTAATTCTTGTGATAGCGGTCCCGGACCCTCGGCACGGTCAGGGCGGTAAAACCAGATTTTAGGAAAATAAAAAAGCCAGTCCGGGGGGAGGACTGGCTCGTTGAATGAATCCAACTTTGATTTATTTTCGGGTAACGTATACCTCCACGCGGCGGTTCATCATTTTCCCTTCTTCCGTATTGTTGTCCGCTATCGGACTGGTTTGGCCCATGCCAAGGGTTTCTATGCGTCTTCCGATGATACCTTTACCCACCAGGTAGGCTTTTACCGATTTCGCCCGGGCATCCGATAATTTTTTATTCATGGCCGCGTCACCCACATTGTCGGTATGTCCAACCACGCGGATAGACACTTTAGGATATGCCGTCATGACACTGGCCAGTTCATCCAACTGGGCATTGGATTCCATGGTCAGGGAATCGGATCCGGTTTTGAAGTGGACACCATCGAAAGTAAAAGCCATTTTAGGATCTGCTTTTGCAAGACTGTCCGCAAAGAAGGATACAAATTTATCGGTAAAGCTTCCTTTTTTCGTATTTAATGAAATGCCACCGGGCAGGGTAAAGACAGATCTTGAGGCAGCTATGCTGTCAGCAATCCGTTTTTGTTCAGCGCGTGCGGCATCGGCTGCCAGTTTGACGGTGTCAACCGTTGCCGTAGGGGTAGTTTCCATTTTCTGGGAACAGCCTTTGCGTCCGAAGAAATACAATAGTGCAAGCAACAAAAGGATGGGCAGTGCCCATTTGAGCAGGTTGTTTCCTCCGGCTGGGGCTGCGGACCCTGCAGGCATTTTTGGTGCGCCACCACCTGCATTCGTTGCAAGACCCAATACTCCTGAAAGGGCCGCCGGGATTCCTTTGGAAATGAATTCCCGCTGACCGCCCAAAAGGTTTTTCAAGCCCATGGCGTCCAGGGCTTTTTCTTTAACAAACTTCCCAACAAAGCCCATGAGCAAGGGAGCTGCCATTTTGAGCAGGGAAGATGAAGTACCCGTCTTCACACCGGATACATTCGAAATGACATCCACGATGGAACCCAGTTTATCGCCAACCAGGAACTTAAGGATTCCACCCCCACTGCTCAGCAGGGAATCTGTGGATTGACCTCCTGAAAACAATCCTGCCAGCGAATTCAGGACGCTTCCATCGATATTGTTTGTTTTAATAAAATCAAGTATGCCCCTCGAGCCTGATTCGGTTGACGCTTTGCCAACAAGGCTTCCGAGGAGAGTTGGGAAAATGGATCCCACGGCTTTTCCGGTATTGATTTCGGTTTCGCCCAAGAATTTGCTGGCCTGGCCAACCAATTCTCCGCCAACCTGGCTTTGCAATAATTCCAATAGATTAATAGCCATAGATTATTAGTTTATATAGGTTTAAGTAAATAGTTATAATTTGGGGAAAAATCTTGCCGGAAATTGGTAACAAGGGGTTCTTGTAATAAGATACTACAAAGATAGGATTGTTTATCCCCTTGAAGAATTTAATTTTGTGAACAAATTGTAAATTTTTATAGATGTTCAAATGGGGTATAATTGGGCTGGGCAGGATCGCCAATAAGTTTGCTAAAGAGTTGAAGGAGACTGGGGTAGGGCAACTGGCAGCGGTTGGCTCCAGGGATATTAAAAAAGCAGAAACTTTCGCGGCAGAATACGGGGTTTCAAATTATTATGGCAGCTATGAGGACCTGATAACAAAGGGAGGGTTTGACGCCGTATACATTGCGACTCCGCATCATTTGCATGCTTTTTGCACCTCAAAATGCCTTGAAGCGGGGTTGCCGGTATTGTGTGAAAAGCCCTTTACCATCAACAAACACGAATTGACCGGACTGATCCATCAGGCCAGGGCCCATAAAGTTTTTCTGATGGAAGCGATGTGGACCCGTTTTCTTCCCCACATTCTTTATCTCAAAGAATTGCACGATTCCGGCAGGTTGGGAAGGCTCCTTCACCTGAAGGCCGATTTTGCCTTCAAAGGGAAAGAAAGAGCTTCTACTCAGGGAGTCAGCCGGCTGGTGGAAAATGAACTGGGAGGAGGTTCATTGCTGGATATTGGGGTCTACCCGGTATTCCTGGCCCAACTCTTTTTAGGAGTGCCGGCAGTGATCCAGGCTGAGGCATCCATATTGAATGAGATCGATGAAACCTGCCAGGTCATTCTCAAAGACGCAGAAGGCATCACCGCCTACCTGGAATCCAGTATTCTCTGGGAATCGGATACTTCGGCCCAATTGTTCTACGAGAAAGGGTCTGTGCTCTTGCCCAGGCGATGGCATGAAAAGGGAGAAATGGTCATCAAGCCCGAAAAAGGTGAAACTGAAATCAAAAACTGGGACTATCCAAACCGTGGCTTTTATTACCAGATCAAAGAAGTTCAGGATTGTGTGCAAGCCGAAAAATTGGAAAGCGAACTCATGCCATTGCATTTTTCCCTGCAGGTAATGGATACCCTGGACCGGATCCGGGCGCTTATCGGTTTGAAATACCCCGCTGACCTTTTGAAATGAAAATCCTGCTGGCCCTCAATAGTTTCAAAGGTTCCTGCAGTTCTCTTGAAGCCAATAAAGCCCTCCAGAATGGCCTGTCCGGATTTTTTAATCCTGGTGATCTGACCGTTTTCCCCCTGTGTGATGGGGGGGATGGATCGGTCCTTGCTCTGGCTCATCATCTCAATCTCAAGCCGGTCTGGGTCAACACTTCGGATGCCCTCGGCCGGGATCTCAAAGCTCCTTATTTGTTCGACCGGGAATCATCCACAGCCTATATAGAAATGGCCGCCGCTTCAGGCCTGGCCCTGCTGGACGGACAGAAAAAAAACATCTGGATGGCGAACACCCAAGGTACGGGTATCCTGGTGCTGGACGCAATAAAGAAAAAAGCGAGAAAGGTTGTGCTCATGGTTGGTGGGAGCGCAACCAATGATGCAGGCCTGGGAATCATGCACCGACTCGGGATACGCTTTGTGGATAAAAAATTGCGAGCGCTGGACCCATTTCCTGCCAATTTGATTCATATCCATACTGTTGATACCCGGAATCTACTGGAAAGAAGCCGTTCTATTGAAATCTGGACCGATGTGACCAATCCTTTTTATGGCCCCGAAGGGGCGGTGGAGGTGTACGGACCGCAAAAAGGGGCTGGACCGGCCATGCGGGAAAGGCTTGAAAAAGGGATGATTCATTTTGCCCAGGTGATCCGGAATCATTTTGGCGTGGATCTTCAAAAATTGAAGGGGAGCGGGGCTGCCGGTGGGATAGGGGGCGGCATGCACGGTATCATGGGATGCACCATCCACCATGGCACTTCCCGCATTTTTGAACTCATCCGATTCCGGGAAGAGGTGCAGGCCCACGACCTTGTAATTACCGGAGAAGGAGCGCTGGACTACCAGTCGCAATTTGGCAAAATGGTGCATGGAGTATTGAGCACAGCCGGAGCTTGCCACAAACCGGTGATTGGACTTTGCGGAAGCCTTCAACTGAACAGTACCCAGGTAAGGGAAATGGGTTTCTTGTGCGCCTTTTCGATTGTAAATGGACCGGTAGAACTGGCTAAGGCAATCAGGGATGGCAAATCCAATTTGCAGGCCTTTGGGGCCAACCTGGGCGCCCTGATCCAGGCTATCTATTCTTCTTCCTCCAGCAGGAAGTGAACTTCCTTTTCAATAGCCCTCAGTTTGTATTGGCAATATTGAATCAATTCCTGGGCTTTTTTAACCTGTGAGGCCAGTTTGTCAATGGAAGTATTTTCATTCTGAAGCTCCACAATGATCTCGTCCAGCGCTTTTTTGGCTTCTTCAAAACTCAGCTGGTCTTTCTTTGATTTCGACATGCGCCATAAAAGTAAAACTTATTATTTGACCGTGCTGCGGATACTGCCGTTGGCCAGCCTGGTTTCGATGAGGTCCCCGCTTTTTGTCTGTCCGGCGCTTTTTACGAGTACTCCGTCCTTAAAGGTCATGCTGTAACCCCGTTTCAGCAGGAGGGCCGGGTCCATCAGGTCTACCCTTTGGTTCAGGTTGAAGAGTTCAGTCTGGTTTTTCCGGATAAGGTGCAGCGCATGCATTTGCAGGTCTTTAGTCGCACCTGCCATGAAGTAGTTCTCATTGCCTAGCCGGCGAAGGCATGAATCCTTGATAAACCGTCCCTGGCGGCGCAGCCGGGCCTGGAAGGATTCCAGGATTTGCGATGCGGCTTTTTGAAGGATCCGGTAAGAATCATACAACTGGGTTTCAAATTTAAAGTTATGATCAAGGATATAATGAGCGACTGCGGTCGGCGTCTTCAAGCTGGTGTGAGCCACCAGGTCCGCCACTGCCTGATCTATTTCATGGCCTATACCTGTAATCACCGGGTATTCGAGATTGGCAATGGCTACGCAAAGTTGCAGGCTGTCAAAAGCAGCCAGGTCCAGGCGGGAACCACCCCCTCTTATGATGATGACCGCATCATAAGGTCTCGGCACCTGCCTGATTTCATGGAAGGCCCGGAGGATCTCTTTTTCAACATTCCTTCCCTGCATGGCCGCCGCGTATAGTTCACATTCGAAAGCAAAGCCATAATCATTACCCTTGAGGTGTTGAATGAAATCCTGAAATCCGGCAGCTTTCTCCGAAGAAATGACCGCCAAACGCTGAAGCACCGGGGGCAGGGCATGGCCTTTGTTTTTATCCATCAGGCCCAATGCTTCAAGTTGCTGGAGGATCTCCCTTCTTTTTAGTTCCAACTGGCCAACCGTATAGGTTGTGTCAATGTCTTCTATGCTTAATTTCAGGCCATAACGTTCATTAAATTCAACTTTTACTTTAAGCAATGCCTGTATCCCTTTCTGTAAGAGATGATTCAGGTGGGGACCAGTCTTTTGTTCAATAAACCGGAGATTTCTATACCAGATCGCGGCGCTGGCCTGAGCGATGATTTCGTCAGAATCTTCTTTTTTTTCGATGAGGTCGAGATAACAATGGCCCCTGGAGAAACTGACCTGGTTAATCTCTGCACGGATCCAGAGCGGTTCCGTAAAATTAAGGGCTATGACCTGTCTGACATATTCATTTAATTCGAATAAAGAGATCCTGGTCAAGCCCGGTTTATTTTAATTAATCTCCCAATAACGCTTTTTTGACCAGGTCGGCCGCGTCTTTAAGCAAAATGGCAGACCTCACTCTGAGGCCGGACTTGTCAATGATTTCTTTGGCGAGTTCGGCATTGGTCCCCTGGAGCCGCACAATGATCGGCACCTTGATCTCCCCAATGTTTTTATAGGCATCGACCACCCCTTGGGCTACCCGGTCACAGCGCACAATGCCCCCGAAGATATTGATGAGGATGGCTTTTACGGCGGGGTCCTTCAGGATTATCCGGAATGCCTGTTCCACTCGGGCGGCGTCAGCAGTGCCACCCACATCCAGGAAATTGGCTGGTTCGCCACCGGAAAGTTTTATAATATCCATGGTGGCCATGGCGAGGCCGGCGCCATTGACCATGCAGCCTACATTGCCATCAAGGCTCACGTAATTGAGGTTGTAGGCTTTGGCTTCAACTTCGGCGGGATCCTCTTCATCCGTGTCGCGCATAACTTCGAGGTCGCTGTGCCGGAACAGCGCGTTGTCATCCAGGGAAACCTTGCAATCCACAGCAATGATATTGCCATATCCATCTTTAAGGCAGGGATTGATTTCGAACAAGGTGGCATCCGACTCGGTGAAGGCCTTGTATAAATTGGTCACAAAACGGACCATGTTTTTAAAACTGTCTCCGCTGAGCCCGAGTTTGAATGCAATGTTCCGGGCCTGAAAAGCCTGGAAACCGGCCAGGGGATGAACATATTCCTTGTGGACCAGATGGGGCGTTTTTTCAGCTACGGCTTCGATATCCATACCTCCTTCGGTGGAATAGATGATTACATTGGCTTTTTTTTCCCGGTCCGTAAGTATGGATACATAATATTCCTTGCAGGATTCAAAATCCGGCCGGAATGAATCTGCGGCCACCAGGATTTTACGCACCAGTTTACCGGGGCCATTCATCCCGCCCGGGGTCTGGGGCGTTTTGAGCATCATACCGAGGATCTGAGGCGCTACCTGAGCGGCCTGCTCCCGGGATTTAACCAGTTTCACCCCTCCGCCTTTGCCCCGGCCACCTGCATGGATCTGGGCTTTGATGACAGCAACCGGTGACTTCGAGGATTCGGCAATCCGGTCATAAGCCTCCATGGCCTCTGCCGTTGAAGCAGCCAGGAAACCTTCCTGGACCGGAATGGAAAATTTTTTGAGCAACTCCTTTCCCTGATATTCGTGCAGATTCATACGCTGATAAAAAAATGATGCAGCGAAAATACTTATTATTGAAGGATTAATCACATTCCATGCAGGTACAAACCGTAAAAATGATGCAAGACAAATGGAAGATGTTCTGGTATTTTTTGCTACATCTTCCCGGGGCTTTTTTCTTTGGGTTAAAGATCATTTCTCTCACGGAAGAGCTTTCCCTGGTTCGAGTTCCATACAGGTGGTCCACCAAAAATCCGTTTAAATCCATCTATTTCGCGGCACTTACCGCTGCCGCGGAGCTGTCCACGGGAATAATAGCAATGACCGCCCTGGACCCTTCGAAGATATCCATGCTGGTGACCCGGGTGGAGGGGCAGTTTTTGAAAAAGGCAAAAGGCCCTGTTTTATTTGAATGCCTTCAGGTTCAGGAAATGCGAAAAGCAGTATCCGCTGCCCTGGAGCAGGATGCCGGAACCAAAATCACGATGAACTCCGCCGGGAGGAACCAGGATGGGGAAGTGGTCGCAAAATTCTCTTTTGAATGGTCCTTGCGGAGGAAACAAGCCCTTTGAGCCAGCACTTACCAAACAACAAGTTTTCGGCTGGCGAGGCCTCCCCGGCTGCTCAACACAAAAGAATATACTCCGGGACGAAGAGAGGAAATTTCCAATGATTTGCTGGAGGCGCCCGCAGTATATTTTTGTTCAGGTACCTGGATGACCAGCCGTCCATTCAGGTCATATATGGAAAGGGTACCGGTAAACCCGGAATGATTGTCCAGGAAAACATTTAGCGTCTGGTCATGGCTTAGCGGATTAGGGTAAATGGACAAACTCTTTACCTCCGGGATATCTTTTACACTGGTAAGGGCACCGGCTTTAAAGGAAAAGCGGGTTGGATCCGGATAACAGGTCGAATAGTCATTGTAAGGGATTACCCTCCAATAATAGGTGCGGTTGAGCACGAGGCCGGAAATTTTTTGTTTGGTCTCCTTGGTAACAAAAGTCTGGACAAAAACCTCAAAGGTCGGCACAATGTCATACTGCACCAGGTAAGAGGTGGCTCCCGTTACCGGTTCCCATTCCAGCAGGACGCTGTCGGCGCTTGCAGTTGCTGATTTATCAGCTGGCTTGGACAATTTTGCAGCCTGATTGATTATAGTTACTTCAGAAGGGGAAGTCCCCCGGATGTCCCGTCTTGAGGTGCTGTTGAAACTGGAAAGGATAGCCAGTTTTTGTTGTGGCGTGAACAGGTATTTGTTGCAGCCGAAAAAATAGTTCATCATGTTATTGGTCTGGGGAGAGACCAGTTTGCCGTTTGGATCCATGGCTTTTAGGGAATAGGAACAGGTATTGGCTCCGAAGTTGTAGTCAGCGGGTGTGTCGCAAAATCCGTCCCCGACGTTTTTCGGACCACAGTTTGAACTGTCCGCGAATTCATTGATGGTGATTCCATCCGGAGCAAACTTCTGTACCGGGTTGCCGTGTTTGACAGGGTCCCAGGCGTCGGAATCCCAGCCATGAAAGGTATGGGGCAGGCTAAGGTAATGGCCCACTTCATGCGCGGCCACCCGGACATCCCCCATGTATTCTTTTTGGATCACAATAAAATCATTATTGGAGCCGGCAGGGCCTATGTAATAGCCTGCCACTCCATCGAGGATTTTATGGGTGATGAATATGTTGATAGCCCTCGGGTCCTTGTTGAGCTGCATCTGCAGGGTACCCCCCGACGACCTGGGCGTTTCGGTGATGGTGGTGTTATTGAGGGTCTTGATCTCCTTGATGTAAAACTGCAATTCCATGTCCGCATACGCGGTGTTCAACTGGCAAAGCATGCGCAGGGCATTTACGATGGACATCTGGCCTGAACCGTCGTTGTAGGCGACCAGGAAAATCTTGACCGGAATATAACTGATGGCCCCCCGCTGAAACCGAAAGTTTTTGAAATCCTCCCGGTTTTTAAGCATTTCCTGCTTGATGACCTCGAGATGTTCTGTCCCACATAAAAAAGGTTTGTCTTCCTGGGCGTTCAGTACATTGAAAAACAACAAGCTGCCAACAATCAGAATCCATCTCATATATAGCCTACAAAATTAACAGAAAATATTCATCCCCGGGGACACAAAGATGAGGTATATCTTTTGCCGATTGGCGGCATCCGCTTACCTTTGATTTCCAAAATAAATATTAAATAAAAGTATAATATGAGTAAAGTCACCGTGATTGGCGCCGGAAATGTAGGAGCAACCTGTGCCAATGTCCTGGCCCACCAGGATATCGTCAATGAGATCGTCATGCTGGATATCGCAGGGGACATGGCAAAAGGGAAGGCTCTGGACACCTGGCAGCAAGCACCCATCGATGATTATAGCACAAGGGTGACCGGTACATCCGACTATGCCGATACCGCCGGTTCAGATATCGTGATCATCACGGCCGGGGTACCCAGGAAACCGGGCATGAGCCGCGATGACCTGATTACCATCAATGCCAAGATCGTAAGCGGGGTGACCAAGTCCATCCTCGAACATTCCAAAGACCCTATCCTGATCGTCGTTTCAAATCCGCTGGACGTGATGACCTATGCGGCCCAGAAAACTTCAGGCCTGCCTACCTCAAAAGTGATCGGCATGGCCGGTATCCTGGACACCGCAAGGTACAGGGCCTTCCTGGCCGAAGCGCTCCAGGTATCTCCCAAGGACATTCAGGCCGTAATGCTCGGAGGCCACGGGGACACCATGGTTCCCCTGCCCAGGTATACGACCGTGAGCGGGATCCCCGTCACTGAACTGATTGATTCAGAGACCCTGCATGCGATTATGGAAAGGACTAAAGTGGGTGGTGGCGAACTTGTCAAACTCATGGGCACGTCCGCCTGGTATGCACCGGGTGCGGCGGCGGCCCAAATGGCTACGGCAATTCTAAAGGATGAAAACCGGATTTTCCCCTGTTGTATAAAAATGGAAGGCCAGCATGGCCTTCGGGATGTATATGTAGGTGTCCCTGTCAAACTGGGCAAGGGTGGTGTCAAACAAGTCTTCGAACTCAAATTGGCCGAGGATGAAATGGCATTGCTCAATGCCTCCGCCAAGGCCGTGAAGTCGGTGATGGATGCCTATGACGCCCTTGGGCTCTGATATTTAACTTTTAGTTAGCAAAGCAGGTTGCGTGAATGCCGTTATCTTCATCAAGCGCATGAAGGAGATACCTGCTATTCTGTTTTTTACCCTTTTTTCGCTCCTGCACAGCTGGGGCAAAGCCCAGTCGGGAAGCCTGGCCGGACCTGATTTAGCCCAAATACAGAAATACGAAGATACCATTGCCGTTTGGGCGAGGGGAGTGTTGAATGCCGATATTGAGGATGAACGGATTTACGCTTGCCATCAAATGATTCCTGCACTGGCCAGGGCGCTGCGGGTGCACAATTCCTTCCAGTACAAATTTCCCCGCCTCGAAAATGTAGCGATTACGTATCCCAGCGACAGCAGTTTCCGTATTTTCAGCTGGCAGTTGAAAGTCAACGAAGGGGAGTATCGTTATTTCGGCGCCATTCAGTGGAATAGTCCCAGCCTCAAACTCGTTCCTTTGTCAGACCGTTCCCACGATCTCCCCGATCCCGAAGCAGTGGCTGTCCGTGCTGACCAGTGGTATGGCCTGGTGTATTATAACATAGTTCCTTTCGAGATGGCCGATAAGTCAAAGGCCTGGCTCCTTTTTGGGTACGATGGCCATTCCACGTACGAGCGGAGAAAAGTCATTGATGTTCTGCATTTCAAAGAGGATAAACCCGTCTTTGGCGCCCCGGTGTTTCGCATAAATAAAAATGACTTGCGACATCGAATCATATACCAGTTCAGCGCCGATGCAGCGGTCCGGGTCAATTACGATGAAAATGAAAAAATGATCGTTTGCGACCATCTCCTGGAGCAGGCCGGACATCTTCCGGGCCAGGGCAAAACCAGGGTCCCCGACGGCTCATACGAGGGTTTCCGGTTGGAAAAAGGGATATGGAAATATGTAGAGGAAGTCTTCCCCTCCGGTAATGCGGAAAACCAAAGGGCATTGAGGACGAAGAAGAAGAATTAAGGGCCAATCTCCGGCTGATCCAGCCAAAAATTTTCATATATAATTCCGTTTTTTAGCATAATAGACTGTATTTCAATATGTTAAAACATAATATAGCCTTAATCAGGTGTTAACACTGGCTTAATATTGGCCGTCTACTTTTGCCGCACAAACAAATAGTAGACATGAAACAACCGATTTTACTTTTATTGTTGCTAACCACCGGCCTAATGGATGTGACTGCGCAGACCGGTACAATCCAGGGGGTCATCCGGGATCAAAAACTTGGTGAAGCATTGATCGGTGCGACCATAAGGGTAATCGGCACTGACAAGGGAACGGCAACCGATGTCGACGGTTTTTTTTCAATTGAAAAAGTTCTTGCGGGAGAATACGACCTGGAAATTTCATATATCTCTTACAAAACAGAAATACTGTCCAAGGTAAGGGTGGAAGTGGACAAGATTACCCAAATCAATCTAGATATGGTCACTGATGTCGTTACGCTTCAGGAAGTAGTCACAACCGCTGACAGGGTAAGAAACAGTGAGGTAGCCATCCTCTCCGAGATCAAAGCCTCCATGCAGGTCATCAGCGGCATCTCCGAACAGCAAATTAAAAAGTCCATGGACGGCAACGCGGCGCAAATCGTTCGAAGGGTTCCAGGCATAACCATCATCGCTGATCGATTTATCAATATTCGCGGCCTGAATTCACGGTACAACAATGTGATGCTGCACAATGCCTTCACTCCATCCATGGAAACAGATATCAAATCCTTCTCCTTCGATATCATCCCGGCCGGCCAGATTGAACGCCTGCTGGTTTTTAAAAGCCCATCGGCGGACCTGCCTGGTGATTTTGCAGGGGGAATCGTTAAAATCTTTACCAAGGGCATTCCCGAAAAATCGGGGCTTACCGTTGAATATGCAGCCGGTTTCAGGCAGGGGACGACATTTAATGATTTTTACCAACCCGAACTGGGCAAAAACTACCAGACGGGTTTCAACAATGGTCATCTTGATCTGCCCAAAAGATTCCCTGCTTCTGTAAACGATGTCATCAATAACCCCATTCAGCTTGAACTGGCAGGAAAATCTCTGAAAAACAATTGGGTTGCCACGCCGTCACCCGCCATACCGGATCAAAAAATCAATCTGACCAATAACCTCCGGACCCAACTGGGCAGGGTACAAATCGGCAATATCACTTCAGTGACCTACCAGGACGCAAAAACCCTTTTCCAGATTGACCGGGGAGATTACAACGAGCAGGCAAACGGCATTGAGTCACGTATTTATGACTATAACGATGCCCAGTACAACCGGAATATCCGGGTAGGCCTGTTGCATAACTGGGCTTTCAAATTGTCTGACAATCATAAGGTGGAATGGAAAAACCTCTTTAATCAAAACAGTACCGGCAGTTATGTATACCGTTCCGGAAAAAACTTTGAATCAAATTATATCCCCAACAGCCATTCCTTCGACCAGGTCTATAAAAACATTTTATCCAGCCAGCTGGTTGGAAATCATAGCCTGGCTGGAGAATCCTTTCTTGTGGACTGGACTTTTGGATACAATCGTGCAAGCCGAAACCAGCCTGATTACCGGAGGTACCGCTCCGATTACGATGAAACCACAGGATCTTCCAGCCTCTATGTACCATTCGGTGCCGCCCAGGCATTTTTTCTGGGACGCTTTTCTTCGGATATGCTGGAAAAAACCTACTCGGGCAATCTGAACCTCACCAAAAAGATAGATGCCCTGGAAATCAAATTTGGAGGCGCCCTGGAAGATAAAAACCGCGATTTTGAGGCGAGAAACCTGGGTTATGTTCGGGGAAGCGCCTTTGATTTCAACAACGATCTGATCAATGGGGACATCACCGAACTTTTTAAAAATATCAATAACAAAACAGGGATAAAAATTGACGAACAAACTAATCCCAGTGATTCTTACCACTCTTCAAATAAACTTTACGCCGGATATGTCAATATCCTGAGCCCGCTCAGTAAACGGCTGGCTTTTTCAGGGGGAATCCGCCTGGAACACAATACCCAAAAACTCGAAAGCGCCCTGATTGGAGGAGCACCCATTGAATTGAATTACCCGATTACCAAATGGCTGCCGTCGGTGACCTTATCTTACCATTTTTCGCATCAGTCAATTCTGAAAGCGTCTTATGGCATGACCCTTAACCGGCCGGAATTCAGGGAATTGGCTCCATTTGCATATTACGATTTTGATTATAACTATGTGTACAAAGGGTCGCCGCTCAAAACTGCCGTGGTGCAGAATTTTGATACCCGTTTTGAATATTATCCTACGCCATTCGAGGTGTTCAATGTTGCCTTGTTTTATAAAAAATTCAGGGACCCGATCGAATCCCTGGTCGTTCCCGGCTCAGGCTCGGGTGGTGCGAAGACCTTCACCTTCGCCAATGCGGAAAGCAGCGTAAACTATGGTATTGAAGTCGAAATTAAAAAGTCGCTTTCCAACCTGACTTCCTCCCGCTTCCTGGGTCGTTTCAGCACCCTGTTAAATGCCTCGCTGATCCGTTCTGATGTTAAACTGGGTGCCGGAATCAGCGAAGGCCAGTCCGACAATCGTCCGCTCCAGGGCCAGTCCCCATTTATCGTGAACGCAGCGATCAATTACCAGGACCAGGATCACGGCCTACAGGTAAATGCTTTATACAATGTAATAGGGAAAAGAATATTCGCAGTGGGTTTCCAGGGTTATCCTGACTTGTATGAAATGCCCCGCAATGTCCTGGATATCATGATCTCCAAGGAGCTGGGTTCAAGAATATTATTCCGGGCAGGAATTTCGGATTTGCTCAACCAGCCGGCCCGCATCCTGCAGGACGGCAACCAGGATAACAAATGGGATCCTTCCAGCGATCAGATCATTCAACAGTATGCCCCGGGCCGATTGGTCCAGGCCGGTCTGACCTATAAAATCTTTTAATTGAGAAGTATAAAATTTTAACCATGAAAATCAATACAACAAAACTACTTACACTTTCTTCGCTCTTATTTCTAGGGGTTTGGATGTTTACCCAAAGCTCCTGCAAGAAGGAAGACGAAGTCTTTGCGCCACCCGTCGTCACTTCCGGGGCAGCAGCTGCCGGCCAGATTGGTACGGCCATGACCATCTCCGCCAGCCTCCAGTCCGAGAGAGGGCTCAAAGCCCTTCAGGTCCTGAAAAATGGCGCTGACTTTGATTACAAAACTTATGCGGAGGGAACCAAATCCGATCAGTATAGCAAAACGTATACCATTGAAAACCTGCCATCCGGTGCCACCATCAACTTCACGTTCGTAGTGACGGACTATGATGATCAGATTACGGTTGGCGGGCCCCAGGTAATCACCGTTTCAGCTCAACCGGTCAAAACGGTCGTGGATGTCTCCGGGATAATCGAGGGCAATGCCACCTGGACCAAGGACAAGGTATACCGTCTGAAAGGTTTTGTCCGTGTGGGTGAAGATTTGACCAAAGACGGTACCCCGAGCAAAACGGGTGTACTCACCATCCAGGCCGGGACTGTAATCATCGGTGAAAGGGCTACCAAAGGCACGCTGATCGTGCATCGGGGAAGCAAGATCATTGCCGAAGGTACGCCAACCGAACCGATCATCTTTACCTCTGAAAGGGCAATCGGGGAACGTGAGCCCGGAGACTGGGGTGGACTGGTCCTTTGCGGAAAAGCTAAAAACAACCTGCCCGCCGGCACTGCAGAACTGGAAGGCCAGTATGGCGCATTCCACGGTGGCAATGATGATGATGATAATTCAGGTGTTCTGAAATACATCCGGATTGAATACGCAGGCATTCCCATCAATCCAAACCAGGAAGTGAATTCACTGACCCTTGGATCTGTCGGAAGGGGTACCAAAATTGAATATGTTCAGTGCTCTTATGGACTGGACGATTCTTTCGAATGGTTTGGAGGTACGGTGAATGCAAAATACCTTATTGCCTACCGAGGACTGGATGACGATTTTGATGTAGACAATGGGTATACCGGGAATGTTCAGTTTGCCATTGGACTCCGTGGAGCCACCCAGGCCGATCAATCCGGTTCCAACGGATTTGAAGTGGACAATGACGGAAGCGGCAGCGCTGCAATGCCCTTCACGGCACCTTATTTTTCCAACATCAGCATCATTGGCCCTAAAGCCGAGGTTGCTACCTCCATAAGCCCCCAGTTCCAAAATGGAATGCATCTCCGCAGAAATACTAAAATAAAAATCTATAATACGGTGGTGACCGGATACCCCAATGGCATTTATATTGACGGCTCCAGTACACAGCTCAATGCAGCCAATGGAGACCTCCTATTGAAAAACGTGGTTGTCGCAGGTCTTGATGGCTGGGGTGACAATGGGTTTGGTAATGGTACCAATCATAATCCCCGGGGTTATGCCATCCGTGATCTGAATACCTCCAGCCCTCCCGCGGATATCAAGATCGGTGATAAAAAGCCATCGGAGTGGTTTGCCGGAACAGCAGGAAATAAGGTCCTCTTGAAAAGGAGTCAGACCGGCCTCAATGCCGATATCTTCACGCCCAAACCCACCCTGGTCCTTAGTGCCGGAGGGACTGACGGCCTGGAGAAAGGCGGAAGCAATACGGGACTTCCAGCCTTTTTTGAAAATGTCGACTACATCGGCGCGTTCAAATCAACCAACTGGACCAATGGATGGTCTGAGTTTAATCCCAGTGCCAAAGACTATATGAAATAAGAACACTGACTTAACTGTCAACCGATCACTAAACTGTTTGTTTCACACTTATATAGTGGAGGGTCTCCTGGTCGGGGAGGCCCTTTTTTGTTGAATTGTAAAAATGTGGGATTGAATGTTAAGTACAGGACCGCTGACTACTGACTACTGACTACTTATTATATAAACTCACATCACCCACTTTGATGATTTCCAGATTCATGCCTACGGTGCCAAGGGATTTTAAGTCTTCAGGCGGGATGGCTTGGGAGAGATTCCTGATGAGGTTGCGGTGGTTGATCCAGGTGATCTGGACGGAAGGAGCGGTCAGTTTATCCTGCAGGCCAAGGATCAGTTTTCGAAGTTCCACCAGGTCGACGACATTGATTTCACCGTTGAGATCGGTGTCGGCTGCAATCAATTGTTTATAATCGCTAAAAGGTTTTACCCCGAGAATGTGTTTTTGAATCAGGATAAGGTCAATCGTGGAGACCGAGGTGGTGTAATCGATATGGTAATCCACTTCCAGCCGGATATCATTGACAGGTCTGGCTGTGTCCGTTGCCTGAACTTTAAAGTTGCCCTGAATATCTGTTCTGAACGCATATGATTTTTTGTTCCAGTTGAGTTTCATGGTGACCAGTCCGAGACTGGAACCGCCCACGCTAAGATTCCCATGCAGGTTGACCGTATCGAGCCGGAACCCGGACGAAGGGTTGTTTTCCTGGCTGGTATCTGCAGGAGGTACCGATCCCACCCTAAGAGCCCTGGCTATGGCAGTATCCAGCCGGGTAGTGGTAGCATCCGCATTAGTTCCCCTGGGGTCAAAAGTCACGCCACCGGTTGGATCAATGATTACAAAAGTTGGAGTACCGAGAAAGGAACCGTAATAATTGTCGGAATACAGCGCTGCAGCCTGTACACTTCCTCCTTCGCTGCTCACGGAGGGGAAATTCAGGTTATATCTTTTTTTATAACCTAGAACAGCCGCATTGTTGTCCCAGGTTTTGTTGCTCAGTTCGATGAATTCGACGCTGTTTTTACCACTTCCGTATTTCCTGTACAATGCAGCGATATTGGGAGCGATGTCATTGCATGGAGGACAGTCTACAAAAAATATCTTGAGCATGACGACCTTGCCTTGCTTGAGATAGTCCTTATACAACTCTATCTGTTTAAGGTCCGTAGTGGTGACTTTGAAATCTTTTGCCTTTTTCTGGCCAAAGGCATGCAGGAGGCTAAGACCTGAAATCCAAAATATTAACCAAAATTTCATACTTGCCTGATTTACAAGTATTAAAACTAGCACATATCGTGCCAAAAGTCAAAAAAAAAGGATCAGGTGCGGTTGCTGACAGCCACCCTTATGGTCTTTACAATGTCCCCATTTACGGTAAGCCGCAGAAAATAAGTGCCTTTTTCCAACTGATCGGCATTAAACCGGATATTTTGATCGCCCTGTGGCAGGGATTCACGCACAAGTTCCCTGACCTCAGCACCCAGGATGTTGAGCAAACTTACACGTACCAGGGCCGGTTGTGCCAGTTTAAACTCCAGGGTGGCCTGGCTGGCAACCGGATTGGGGTAGACCTTAAGCGAAGTGTAAATCACATCAAAGGACGTATTATGAGCCACCGACGGTTTGACCTGTGACCAGGAGAACCCGTAAATCATGCATAAAACCAGTGTAAGACTCAACCTCATGCGCAAATTTTCGTTAAATCAAATGTATCACCAAAGAACAAGGGCTTGTATGAACGATATCTTAAAGGCGGTTAATTTTGCGTTAAATCGGCTGCCGCAATACTAAAACTGCGGATTATGAATCGGAGATCATTGATTTATGGACGTACCATTAGAAAGACAGGTCATATTTGAGGACTGGGGCCTCGTGCCCTACCAGGAGGCCTGGGACAGGCAGACCGCCCTTCACCAAGCCATCATCCAAAAAAAGACCGGACCGCTGAAACAGAAAAACACCGGGCCCTTTCACCTTATCTTTTGCCAGCACCCGCCCGTATTTACCCTTGGCCGTTCAGGAAAGGAACAAAACCTCCTGATCCAGGAAGAACTTCTCCGCAATAAAGGCATTGAATTTTACCGGATCAACCGGGGTGGGGATATTACCTACCATGGACCTGGCCAATGGGTGGTTTACCCAATCCTGGATATGGAATGTTTTTTTACTGATGTCCATCGATATGTCCGCAGCCTCGAAAACATCGTGATGCTTACCCTGGCAGAATATGGAATTGAGTCCTTTCGTAATCCAAAATATACCGGAGTCTGGCTGGAATCCCGGAATGGCGGACATCCAAAAAAGATCTGTGCGATCGGAGTGCATATGAGCCGTTGGGTGACCCTTCACGGCCTGGCGTTCAATGTACAAGCCGATCTGACCCCCTTCGAATACATTGTGCCCTGCGGGATCCGGGATCCGGAAAAAGGAGTGACTTCCCTTCACCTGGAAACCGACCTTCCCCTGGATCTCAAGGCCATACAGGCCAGGTTATGTGATCATTTCGAATACGAATTCGACTGCGCCCTGGTCTGACCGGGGTGTCCAATTTTAATTACATCTCTCCTTATGAATAATGCCAAAAAAGTCTCAGAATCAAAATCGGTCATGACGGAAATGATCATGCCTAACGATACCAATGCCCTGGGCAATGCGATGGGAGGCAATCTCATGCGCTGGATGGACATAGCTGCAGCGATATGCGCCAACCGGCATGCAGAAACCTATTGCGTGACCCTGTCTGTGGATCATCTTTCTTTCCGCAAACCGATCCCCCTGGGCCATGTGATCACCCTTGAAGCATGCATCACCCGTGCTTTCAATACTTCGATGGAAATCTATGTTCAGGTTTTTACAAGTGATTCCCGCCGCAGGGATGCCGAATTGTCTACGCATGCCTTTTTTACTTTTGTAGCTCTTAACGCCGATACGCATGAACCGGTACAGGCCCCACAGGTAATCCCCGAATCGGAAAATGAAAAACAATTGTACGAAGGAGCGATGTTGCGCAGGGAAATGCGCTTGTTGCTTAGCGGAAGACTGGAAGGCAAAAACGCTCGCGTATTAAAGGAAGTGATTGAAGGAAAGAAGATCTTCTTTTAACTGACCACTGATTCCTGATTACTGACCAATGACCACTCAGTTTGTCCTGATCATCCTTTGCCCCGGACCACGTCCATTTTTTTGAAATTCCTTCATACGTTCCTCCATCATAGCCTTGAACGCTGCACCGCTTATTTTTTCTCCTTTGACCGGTGGTTTGAGATCAGCAAGGTCGGCAGAAGGATCGATGCGTGTGGCCGAATAGACCATTTCGCCTTCGTTGACATCCAGGAGTAAGATCATGCCTGGCAGGCCCCCGTAGGTTTCAGGGCCAAAGGGACTGAAAATATCCTGTGTAAACCAGGCGATGGCCCGGGTGCGTACCCATTGAGTGTCGCGTTTGGTTTCCGTTTCCAGAGTTGCCTTCATGCAAGGGTGTCCCAGGATCTCTTTGATCTCGCTGGTCAGCTTCCAGGGTGAAATTTTCAACGTGTCTTCGACCAAATATTTTTTCTCGAAAAGACTGCGTTGTGCCAATTGATATTCGGTGTCGTGATTGCGGTAAATGATGGTTTCGGGCCGGCGGAAACGCATGATCATACCGCCGCCGCCGGGGCCGCTAAAAGGAGTTTCCTCTTCTTCATCCAGTGGCCGGTACAGGGATTCATTTTCTTTGAATAAAAGTTCATGCCGAGTGGTCTGAAATTCGGGCATCATTTTTTTCATATCCTCGTTTTCCGGAGGAATCCTTTTATGCAGATTTATCTTTTGATCATAGGAGATTAGTCCCCGGTTGCCCTGGCCGAAAGCAGGGAACAAGATCAGGCATGCCAACCAGGTGCAGAATGTATTCATCGCATTTAGAATTAAATCCTAAGGTAAGCAGTGTGCCGAATTAAGGGGTTAAAGGTTTAGTTAAAACAACAGCTCACTTTGACCCGGAGAGGAGATAAGCCTCGTATCCTCCCTGCATAATATACACCCGGTTGAATCCCATGTCCTCCAACTTGCGCTGGCACCGTGCACTTCGGCTTTCCTCCTGGCAATAGAGGTAATAGGCTTTCGACTTGTCCAATCCGCCCAGCTGGAGGTCAATATCGTCCTCCAGGAAGTTGATCATGACGGCGCCGGGGACAAAACCATCATTAAATTCAGGGGGGGTGCGAAGGTCAATGAGCATAGCCTCGCCGGTGGGTTCTTTGCGGTAAGCCTCCAGAAAGTCTTTTACACTCAATACCCTGGCTTTTCCAGTACCTTGCCCTTCGGGACCGGAAGCAACCGGCTTGCAGGAACTTACCCAGGCAACGGAGAATAATAAGATATATCTCAAAGCCATCACCCCGGGTTTTGTTTCGCCAGGCGGATATGCCCAAGGTGATGCCTGCAATGCCAGGCATACAGGCAAGTGGCTTCATCGAGAGGGACGACCCTGTTTTTTTCAGGATGGAAATAGCCTCTGTGAAAATCGGCGTCCGTCATATGTTCAAGCAGGTGGCACCAGCGAACATGGAGGGAACTAAGCAGGCTCAGCGATATTCCGGGTGGCAACTCCTTTCCATCGGGCAATTCAGCCCACAACCCTTCCAGGTAGGGTTTGATGGCCGGGTGTTCCTCGGTTAGAGAAAGTTTAAACCGGATAAAACTATTCATATGACTGTCAGCCACATGGTGGACCACCTGGCTGATGTTCCAGCCACCAGGCCGGTAGGTCTTAAGCAGTTCAGCAGGTGAGAGTCCCTCTAATTCCTTGGCAACCAGACCGGGAAAATCCCGGATATCCTGGATCCAGGCCCGGTGGTGATGCCGGGAGATGAAATCCGGTTTATGAAATTTACCAACCGGATATTTAAGTTGTTCGAGGTCGTTCATCGATATATTATTAAAACACAAATATAAATTTCTTTTTCGCGGACGGTATTACATTTAGGTAATCATAGAAAAAAACCATGAAACTGACTTATTACGGCCATTCCTGCTTCAGCGTGATGATAAACAATAAAACCCTGCTTTTTGACCCCTTTATCACAGGCAACGAACTCGCCGGGAAGATCGATGTTTCAAAAATGACTGCAGACTATATCTTGCTCAGCCACGGGCACAGCGATCATACGGCTGATGCCGTGACCATTGCGCAAAGCACCCAGGCGACCGTAATCGGTTCCTTTGAAGTGGCCATGTGGATGCGGGACCAGGGAGTCGGCAATTATCATCCTATGAATACCGGGGGGAAATGGCCCTTTGATTTCGGCACGGTAAAATGTACGCACGCGGTCCATTCCTCCTCCATGCCGGATGGCTCCTATGGAGGCAATCCAATGGGCTTTGTAGTATTCTGTGATGAAGGTTCCTTTTATTACAGCGGCGACACGGCCCTGACGCTCGATATGCAGTTGTTTAAACTTTCCGGGCCTTTTCGCTTTGTAGTATTGCCCATCGGCGACAATTTTACCATGGGCGTGGACGATGCCATACAAGCCGCAAAATGGCTTGGCGCCTCCAGGGTGGTTGGTGTCCATTACGATACCTTTGGGTACATCAAAATTGACAAGGGGGCTGCTTTGGCTGCTTTTAATAAGGAAGGTTTAGAATTGTTGCTGCCGGGAATAGGGGAGAGGATTGAGGTGTGAGATGAGAGCTTTGAGCTGTGACGACTGACTTATGGCTAATGACAACTGACTAATGGCTATTGACTACTGACTATTATTGTCCCTGTAACCTTTTATCTTTGCCATCCGTTTATAAAAAAGATGAAGATCAGATATTACAATATTTCTATGAAAAAAATAAAACTGAACCTCCTCCTGGCATTGACCCTGTTTCTGGGAGGGATCCAGCTGGGCCAGTCACAGACGGAGATACCCAAGGCCGTCAATGAGTTGCTGACCAAACATACCTGTTTCACCTGCCATAAGACCGATATAAAACTCATCGGTCCCTCCTGGTTGGAGATCGCTTCCAAAGGACTTAAAAAAGCCGAGTTGGTCCAGGCAGTCTATGCCCCTGATCAGTCCCGTTGGCCCGGTTACCCACCGATGGCTCCCATGCCCCAGGTACCAAAAAAGGATGTGGAGAAAATTGCAGATTGGATTCTCAAATTGAAAAAGTGAGTTCAGTTATCAGCTATCAGCTATCAGCTATCAGCTATCAGCTATCAGTAATCAGCAGTCAGCAGTCAGCAATCAGCAGTCAGCCATCGGTTATCAGCCAATAGTATTCAGCGTCAATTCCAACATATTAACTTACAAACTGGCTAACTAACTAACTGTCAACTGACTAACTCACTCCTTCAACAACTGCTCGACACTGTTGGCTGAGACCGAATGATAATTCGGCCTGGCCTGGGTGAATATCCGGCGTGCAGTTTCGATCTGACCGGTTGCTTTAAAAGCTTTGTAGAGGGGCATGAGATATTTTCTGCGCCCAATATGGATCAGGAAATCCTCAATGGAGGCAAGGATTTCCGCGGAATATCCGCCTTTAATGGCTTTTTCAAACCAAACGTCCAGGATCTCCCCATTACCACTTTTTGAAAATCCATAAGCCTGATCCATTTTTTTGAGCTGGGTGGCATTCACTGTATCCGGAATCAGTGAAATGAAATGAACCCACTCGTGGCTGGACCATTTTGAGGTGACCAGGGTATCCCAGCGCTGGCTGGCTGCCATCTCCCGGTAGGCCTGTTCGACTTTGTCAAAGAGGTCGGAGACCGGTACCGGGCAGTTTGAAGGGACGCCCGGATGATAGATCCACTGTTCGGGATTGATCTGCAGGCTGTCTACCGGAAGGTTTTTCTTCATGTATTCCAGCAGGCGTTCGGAATTCATGGTCTGGAAAGCGTGTTCACTGAAATATTTTTTAAGAAAATCATCAAATCGCGATCTGCCCATTTTCTCTTCAATCATCCGGATGAAAAAATAACCTTTTTCGTAGGCAATGCTGTTCATGCCGTCATCGGGGTTCCTTCCTGCAAGATCCAGATGCAGATGGCTGTCTTTGTTTTCAGCGCCCAGTTCCGTGACCAGTCTATGTAATTCGGCGAAGGCGAGCGACGACAACATTTCTGAATATTCCCGGCCATATAAGACCTCCATGATCCTCCTTTCGAAATAGGTGGTGAATCCTTCGTTGATCCAGAAATCATTCCAGTCGGCGTTGGTGACCAGGTTGCCGCTCCAGCTATGCGCAAGCTCATGGGCGACCAGGGATACCAGGGATTTATCCCCGGCGATTACCGTTGGTGTAGCGAAAGTCAGCCTCGGATTTTCCATGCCCCCGAATGGGAAACTGGGAGGAAGAACCAGGAGGTCATACCTCTCCCAGGCATAAGGCCCGTAGAGTTGTTCGGCGGCAGCGATCATGTCTTCCGTGTCCCCAAACTCCCAGGAAGCTTTTTCCAAAACGGATGGTTCTGCATATACTCCGCTCCGGGGGCCTGTTGATTTAAAAGCCAGGTCACCAATGGCCAGGGCCATAAGGTAAGCGGGCACCGGTTGAGCCATGGTAAAACGGTATACTCCGTCCGGGTTTTTAGACTGGACATTGGTCGCGCTCATCACAGCCATGAGCTCTTTAGGGACCCGGATGGTTGCCTGGTAAGTAAACCGGATACCCGGACTATCCTGGATAGGAATCCAGGTTCGGGTGAGGATTGCCTGGCCCTGGGAGAACAGGAAGGGATGTTTCTGGCCGGAAGTCTGCTGAGGGTCGAGCCATTGCAGGGCATCCGCGGTGGGTTTGGTTTGATAAAATACGGATACCGTATTCGAGCCGGGCTTGACCGGGATCACCAACGCCTGTCCCAGGATGGGGTCTTCAGTTCCCAATTTGTATTCCACCTTGTTTCCATCCACATTAACTGAAAAAATTTCCGGCCCGCGGAGATCGAGCACGATATATTCCGCACCATGGGTTTCGATCTGATAGGTCGCACTGCCCTTTAAAACATGGTTTTCAAAATCAGCTTCCAGGTCGAGTACAAGTTGTTTGATCACTGCATCCTCGGCATAACTGTGAATGTCTTTTTTGATCATGGGAGTGAATTTATTCTCCCGGCCGGTTTTGCAGGCCTGGGCCAGACAGACAAGGAGGAGGCAACAGATGAATCTATACATGAAGCCGCAAAACTAAGGGTATTATGGGAGTGAACGTCTGAATCACTCCTCGTAATTCATATCCTTATGGTAGGTCTCCTGTAATAAATATAGAGCGACCAGGGCTATGAAGACCGAGACCGAAGCCAGCAGGACTCCCCCGGATATGATCCCCATACCGGGCCTTAAAGCAGCAAACGCAGTAGTGAGGATCACCGCGGTACCCCGGACAAAATTGGGTATGGTGGTAGCTACCGTAGCACGAATATTGGTTCCGAACAGCTCCGCTGCCTGGATGATAAACAGCGTCCAGTAACCATTGAAGAAACCAAGCACCAGGATGAGGCCATAAAACTGGAATTCCGTCTTAACAGGCAACAACATATAGGCCAGCATGGTCAGAAAAGAGCCGATCATAAAAACCCCAATGCCGATCTTCCGGCTCTGAAAATACTGGCTCACCAGGCCGCTGGCCATATTGCCGAAAGCCTGGCCTCCGAACAAAAGCATCACCGCCTTGCCCGCATTGATCCCGCTGAGCCCATGGGCACTGCCGAATTCAGGAGAGAAGGTCATGAGCACACCCACGACGAACCACATCGGGATTCCTACCAGGATGCCCATGATGTATTTGGACAATCTTTTGCCATTGGTTAAAATCATCATCAGGTCCCCCCGGGCCACTTTTTTTTCTTTCAGTTTGATAAAGAGGCCGGACTCAAAGACCCGGATCCGCAAGACCAGCAGGACCAGGCCCATCACTCCACCCACAAAGTAGGAGGAGCGCCATTCAAAAATATCCGCAACCAGGAAGGCGAGTATACCACCGAGCACACCCATAGTGGATACGATCACCGCGCCATAACTCCTCAATCGCTGAGGCAGCAGTTCTGCCACCAGGGTGATGCCGGCGCCCAGTTCCCCGGCCAAACCAATGCCAGCAATAAAACGCAGGGCCTGGTATTGAGGCACTGTCTGTACCAGGCCATTGGCCAGATTGGCCAGGGAATACATCAATATGGATCCGAACAATACGGAAAGCCTGCCTTTTTTATCCCCCATGATGCCCCAGATGATTCCTCCGATGAGTAAACCGATGAGTTGCCAATTGAGTATGCTGACCCCAACAGGCAACAACTGATCCTGCGGTACGCCAAGATCTGTAAGACTGGGTACCCGCACCACACTGAATAAAAAGAGATCGTACATATCCACGAGATATCCCAGGGCAGCCACCAGGACAGGCATCCGCAGGAGATTCCTCCAGGTCGAGTGGTTATGCTGCATGGGCCTCAGATTTTGGTGCTGAGTTCAAAAGGAGCCCTGTATTTGCGGGACAACATTTGATTGGCTTCAGGGTCATTGATGAATTTTTCATTCAAAGGATCAAATTTTAATGACCGGTCGAGCCGGTAAGAAATATTGGCCAGGTGGGAGATGCCGGCGGAGATATGGCCGGTTTCTATGGGCCCGTTGAGTTTTGATTTGTCCCGGCTGCGAACCGCTTCGATGAAGTTTAAATAATGGTCGCCTCCTGCTTTGCGGCTGGGTCCGGGTTCCCGTTTCTGCCCTAAAAAAGTTTTATAATCATCATACCAGTTGACGGTCATATAACCCTTATCGCCATAAAAAATATTGCCCACCTCCAGTTCATCTTCCCGGTTGGTCATCCAGGGACGGACTTCAAACTGGATGAGTTTGCCGGCTTTGGGATATTTAAAGGTTGCAGAAAGCACTTCAGGGGTTTCCTTGCAATCGTTCCAAAGAAACTTGCCTCCGGTGCAGGAAATTTCGTCCGGGAAGCCCACGTCGAGGCCCCAGGTGCATAGGTCGATTTCATGTGTTCCCTGGTTGCCGATGTCGCCATTGCCATAATCCCAGAACCAGTGCCAGTTGTAATGCACATAATTTTCACTGAAGGGACGTTCGGTCGCCGGGCCCTGCCAAAGATTCCAGTCCAGGCCTTCGGGCACGGGGCTATTGCCCTTGTTACCAATATCGGGCCGCCACTTATACACAACACCCCTGGCCATATAAACTTTACCAATGAGCCCGTTGCGCAGATGCTGGATGGCTTCCTGGATGGCCACGGAACTCCTGAGTTGAATGCCGTTCTGTACGATCCGCCTGTATTTCTCAGCTGCCTGGATCATGATCCTTCCTTCATTAAAATCATGGGATGCGGGCTTTTCGACATAAACGTCTTTGCCGGCCTGGCAGGCCCATACCGTAGCCAGTGCATGCCAGTGATTCGGTGTGGCAATACTCACGGCATCGATATCCTTATCATCAAAGATTTTACGCATATCCTGTTCAGCCTTTACCTTCCTGCCGTATTTTTTCTCAAATTCATCAGCAGTGGGAAAGAGTACCCTCTTGTCCACATCACAGAGACCGGCCACTTCCACATCGGCCAGTTTCATAAAGTTGCTGATATGATCTTTCCCACGGCTGTTAAAGCCGATCACAGCAACCCTTACCCGGTCATTGGCACCGAATGCACGGGCAGGTATAAGGGTGGGCATGGAGAAGGCAAGTGCTCCTGGAATGACCGTTTTGAGCGCTTGGCGCCGGTTAAATTTTTTCATAATCCTTGGATTTAATTATTGAAAACCGAATTTACAATCTTAATTGGGTCAGTCCTCCGTCCACCATAAATATTTGCCCGGTAGAGTAGGGGAAATGCCCGGTGGTGATGGCCGTCACCGCTTTGCCCACATCCTCGGGTGTGCCCCATCGCGGCTGCAGGGTCAGGCCTCCCGCTATCAGTTTATCGTATTTCTCCGTGACTCCGGCGGTCATGTCGGACTTGATGATTCCCGGCCGCACTTCATAGACCGGAATATTGTACTCACTCAGGCGTACTGCATACAATTGGGCCATCATCGAGAGACCTGTTTTTGAAATGCAATATTCACCCCGGTTCACGGAAGCTACCGTTGAGGAGATGGAACCTATGATGATGATCTGTGCTTCATAAGCGGGGTCCAGCCCTTTTTGTTCCAACATCCAGTTGGCTATCGCCTGGGTCAGGAAATAGGGGCCTTTGAGATTGGTGTCCATCACATAATCGTAGCTTTCCTGGCTCGCTTTGAGGATATCATTTCGTTCCCTGGGGGCCACACCGGCATTGTTTACCAGTACATGCAATCGTCCAAAATGTTGTTTGATTTTTGCCACAATGGCCTGACGTTCTTCGTCAAGAGCTATATTCCCCTGGCAATAAATGACGTCATTCCCGTTTTTCCGGAGCAGGTCGAGAGCTTCCTTTGCTTCGGATTCAGGCCTGAGGCCATTGACAGCCAGGTCAAAACCCTGTTGGGAAAGTTGGCTGGCAATGCCAAAACCAATACCCCTGCTCCCCCCGGTGACTAGTGCGACTTTGGACATGAGGTTGAATTGTTGAATGGTCAAATAGTTTTATGATTACGGTTTTATTCCAATTCAATTTGTTGAATTAGCATTTTCACTGATTACTGAGTACTGACTTCTGATTACTGCCCACTGCCAGTTCCTCTACCTCCACCCATCTTTTTTTCTCCCAGCTTTCAATCCCTTTCTCAGCCAACTGTACACCCTTGGCTCCTTCGAGCAGGGTCCAGGGAAAGGGTTCATCTTTTACGATATGTTTGAGGAAAAGTTCCCATTGAACTTTAAAGGCATTGTCATAAACTTCCTGGTCAGGGACGCGGCTCCAGCCATCGAAAAAACGAATGGGCTGTTCAATATCCGGGTTCCAAACGGGTTTGGGGGTGTTGCCATAGTGTTGGGTATAACATTCCCGGAGGCCGGCCACGGCAGATCCTTTAGAGCCGTCTACCTGGATGGTCAGGAGATCATCCCTTCTGACCCGGGTGGTCCAGGAGGAATTAAAATGGGCCACGATGCCTCCTTCGAGCAGGAAGGTGGCGTAAGCGGCATCGTCGGCGGTGCACTTGAAAACTTTGCCGTTTTCATCAATCCGCTCGGGGATGTGGGTGGCCCCGAGGCAGGAAACGGATTGGACCTTTCCAAAGAGATTGTCCAATACATATCGCCAGTGGCAGAGCATATCCACGATGATGCCCCCGTCATCTTCTTTGCGGTAATTCCAGGAAGGGCGCTGGGCGGGAATCGTATGGCCTTCAAACACCCAATAACCGAATTCTCCTTTAACTGATAATATTTTTCCAAAAAAATCATTCTGGATCAGTCGTTTCAACTTGGTCAGGCCCGGCAGCCACAGTTTGTCCTGGACGACGCCATTTTTTAATCCGGCATCGGTACATAACCTGTAAAGTTCCATGGCTTCCTGCGTATTCACCGCGCAGGGCTTTTCGCAATAAATATGTTTACCTGCCTGGACCGCCTTGCGCACTGCGGCAGCTCTGCGGCCTGTAGTCTGAGCATCGAAATAAATGATGTTGTGTTCGTCCGACAGGGCCAGGTCCAGATCGGTGGTGAACCGGTCCAC
>CAYOPD010000043.1:0-34626 GCA_964405735.1 uncultured Saprospiraceae bacterium
TTAGTCATTGGTTTTTTATTCCCGGGTCCACGCTGCAGTCAATGATATTTATTCCTTTTCGGATCAATGGAATTATATGTGCTAACGGTGCGATCAGAATCCTGAATTTGTCCTTAAATTCTTAAATCAATACCCCCCTTCCTTTCTTCCTGATTCCTGTCACTCCATCGTCTGATCCCCTGCGACCGTATTCTCATCTTAAAATCCTATTTTTGAATACCTATCTCATGGCCACCGACACCACGCTTAAAAAATTCCTGGACGAAACCGGCAGGATTGCTGTCTTTACTGGCCGGTTTCTCAATGAGTGGTTCAGGCCCCGGTATGAAATCGCCGAATTTTTCAGGCAGTGTTATATCATTGGTTATAAATCCCTGCCCCTGATCGGGCTCACCGGGTTTATTATAGGCCTGGTCATGACCATGCAACTGCGGCCTTCGATGGTCAATTATGGGGTAGAATCCCAAATCCCCGCCATTGTGGGCATTTCCATTATGAGGGAAATCGGTCCCATCATCACCGCCCTCATCTTTGCCGGAAAGATAGGAAGCAGCATCGGGGCCGAATTGGGATCCATGAAAGTCACTGAACAAATCGATGCCATGGAAGTCAGTGGTACAAACCCGTTTAAATACCTGGTCGTGACCCGGGTGATGGCCACCACCTTTATGCTGCCGGTGCTGGTCCTCCTTAGCGATGCTATCGCGCTCTATGGATCTTACCTGGGAGTGAATATCAAAGGGATTACCAGTTGGTCCCTGTTTTGGAATATGGTTTTTGACAACCTGATCTATGCCGATATTTTCCCGGCTTTTATAAAGACATTTTTTTTCGGATTTATCGTGGGTCTCATTGGCTGTTTCAAAGGGTATCACAGCAGCAAGGGTACCGAAGGAGTGGGCAGGAGTGCAAACTCATCCGTGGTAGTCTCTTCCGTGCTGATTTTTATCACTGACCTCCTGGTGGTGCAGGTTACGGATTTATTGGGATATGGTTGATCCGGAAATAAAACACATGGCTCATGCAGGCTCTGCTCAGGGCGCTTCCCTGCCGCCCTTCCGTAAAGCGGAGGAGGTGATCGTCATTTCACATCTTTACAAATCTTTCGGTACCAACCAGGTCCTTCGGGATTTTAACCTGGCTCTTTACAAAGGACAAAACATCGTTGTCCTTGGGAAATCCGGCTCCGGCAAATCGGTTTTAATCAAATGCATCATCGGCTTGCTCCGGCCGGACCAGGGAGAAATATTGGTTTTTGGAAAAAACATCCCCGACCTGGACCATTTTACCCTGGATGAAATGAGGGCCAGGATCGGCTTTCTGTTTCAGAGCAATGCCCTCTATGATTCGATGACCGTAAGGGACAACCTGGAATTTCCTCTCCGGCGCCACTGGCTGCAGGTGACCCAGGCGCAGGTAAACGACATGGTGATGGAAGCCCTGGAGGATGTTGGCCTTGCACATACCGTGGATATGATGCCGGTAGAGTTGTCCGGAGGAATGCGTAAACGTATAGCCCTGGCACGCACCCTGATTCTCAAACCGGATATTATCCTTTACGACGAACCGACTACGGGCCTGGACCCGATCACGGGTAAAGAAATTATAGAACTGATCGTGGAAATTCAAAAAAAGTACAATACCGCTTCCCTCATCATTTCTCACGATATGAATTGTGTGCGGCTCGCCAGCGACCTTGTAGCCGTATTGCTTGAAGGCAGGTGTTATGCCCTGGATACCTATGGCCGGCTCAAGGACAGCATGGATCCCATGGTGAAACAGTTTTTTGAACAATAATTATGCAGGCAAAACAGCAAGATGGCTAAAAAGATTTTTAATTATATCAGGCTGGGTGTTTTCGTCATAGCAGGAATGACCTTCCTGGTCGTTATGCTTTATTACATAGGCAAAAACCGGAACCTCTTCCACCCTTCTTTCCTGTTAAAGACCCATTTCCAGCATATCCAGGGCCTTCAGCCCGGTAACAACGTGCGATACGCCGGCATTCAGGCCGGAGCGGTAAAAACCATCAATATCCTCAACGATACCCTGATCGAAGTGGTCCTCGACGTAGACAATAAATTTAAAAACATCATCCGTCAAAACGCCCGGGTCTCCATCGGGAACGACGGTTTTGTCGGAAATAAAATCGTCAATATCGAGCCGGTAAAGGAAGAGGCTGCCTTCGTCGAGGAAGGGTCCCTGCTGGCCTCCAAAGAAGCGCTGGATACCGACGCCGCCCTGCGCACCCTGTCCAATACCAACCAGGACATCGCGGACATCGCACATGAATTGAAAGTCCTGCTCACCAACATCAACCAGAACCCGGCCCTGGTCAAATTAGTTACCTCAGATGAAATCCCAAATGACATCAAGGCAGCCCTTACAGACATTCGAAAAGCAGCCCGGCAACTGCAGCTTTCAGCCACGGAGGTGCACGAGCTGCTCGACAGTGTGAGCCAGGGCAAAGGAAGCCTGGGTGAATTGCTTCAGGACACGATGATTTATGCCAATCTGTTGTCTACTTCAGAAAAAATTAAGCTGGCCGGAGAAGAGAGCAACCGCATCACCAGGCAGGTAAGCCAGGTCGTTCAATCGCTGAAAGAGAATATAGATCATGGCAAAGGGCCTGCCCAGGCCATCCTGCGTGATTCCTCCATGACCCATGCTCTTCAAAATTCGCTGGATAATATTGAAAAAGGGACTTCCTCATTCAACCAGAATATGGAAGCGCTCAAATCCAATTTTTTATTCCGCGGATATTTCAGGAAAATGGATAAAAAAGAAAAAAAGGACAGTATAAGGGCCACGCGGGAATGATCCCAGCTTCCCATCCGGCATCAAGGATCCAATCATAAAATGGAATCGCATCATTCAATCCTGGATATATCCCGTTTACCCAAAGTTGAATTGCATCTCCACCTCGATTGTTCGCTGAGTTACCATGCGCTGCAAGTTCTAAACCCGCAAGTCACCCGGCAACAATACCGCA
Source organism: uncultured Saprospiraceae bacterium (assembly GCA_964405735.1). Taxonomy (GTDB): domain Bacteria; phylum Bacteroidota; class Bacteroidia; order Chitinophagales; family Saprospiraceae; genus JADJLQ01. The sequence goes on from CAYOPD010000043.1 coordinate 2,993, forward strand.
GCCAATTCATGGCCCCGTCAAAATGTTCCAGCCTGATGGAATTGCTCGCTCCGGTATACCAGTCGCTTCAATACATGCAGACGCAGGAACAACTTGAATTGGTGGTCTTTGACCTCTTTGAACAGTTGAAACGCGACCGCATTATTTATGTTGAAATCCGCTTTGCCCCCCTGTTGCACACCGAAAAAGGCCTGACTCCGGGAGAAGTCGTTGAAATCGTTGAACAAGCCACCTCTTCCGCCATCAAACATTATGGCATCCACGCCAGGCTTATTTTATGTACCCTCCGGCACTACACGGAAGCCCAGAGCTTGGAGACGGTAGAACTAATACAAACCTACCGGAACAGTCTGGTGGCAGGTTTTGACCTGGCCGCAGATGAAGCCGGGTATCCGGTAGATCAACACCGCAAAGCTTATACTTATGCGCATCAAATCGGCATTCCTTGCACCTGCCATGCCGGCGAAGCCCGGGGCGCTGACAGTGTATGGGAATGCCTGCGCGAACTCAGGCCTTCCCGGATTGGACATGGCGTAAGGAGTATAGAAGATCCGGCTCTTATCCAATATATCCGGGATCAACACATTCACCTCGAGGTATGTCCTTCGAGCAATGTGCAGATCAACCTCGCAGAAACGTATGGCGAACATCCGGTGGATAAATTATACCGGCTGGGCGTCTCCCTGGGAATCAATACGGACAACCGGACCCTTTCGGATATCAATCTTACCCGGGAATATGAAAAACTGACCCATCATTTTTCCTGGGGCGCCCGGCAATTCCTGGATTGCAACCTCCATGCCCTGCAGGCCGCTTTTATACCCGATGAATTAAAGAATGAACTGAAAGCATTAATCCTGCACGAATTTAAAGAACAGTTGGGTTAACCGAAAAAAACCATTGTTTGATATCATCTGAAGTTTAAAGGCCATGTTCCCGCTCAAAAAATATAACGATCAAGTTTATGAATGATACCTGTCATCCGGCATCCGATCATTTATTTCTAATTTAGTGACCCTATGATTTTGCACTGCCGGGGCATTCGCAGTATGTATGTGCTCTTCCTGATTCTTTGTGTCTTTCATTTGCAGGGTCAGCGGGCTATTGACATCGTAAAAAAGGCGGATGCCAAAATGCGGGGCAATACCTCCCTGGTCGAAATGAGCATTAAAACCATACGGCCCACCTGGACCAGGCAGATGGACCTCCGGGTGTGGAGCAAAGGCAATGATTTTGCAATGATTTATATCCAGTCTCCGGCCCGGGACCGGGGCATTACCTTTCTCAAAAGGGGTAAAGAAGTGTGGAACTGGATACCTACCCTGGAAAAAACCATCAAATTGCCTCCCTCCATGATGAGCCAAAGCTGGATGGGCACTGACTTTACCAACGACGACCTGGTCCGGGAATCTTCCGTGATCCGGGATTTTAATCACAGCCTGGGTGGGGATACCCTGATCGAAGGACGGCCTTGCCATATCATCTGGATGGATCCAAAACCGGAAGCGGCCGTGATCTGGGGCAAACTCATGGTGTGTATCGATAAAAAGGACTTTATGGAATTGCATACCCGCTTTTACGATGAAGAGGGTGAATTGGTCAATGTCATGAACGCTTACGATCCCGCCATGATGGGTGGACGTCTGATCCCGACACGATTTGAAATTATCCCCGTCGATAAAAAGAGCCAGAAAACGGAAATGAGGTATAATAAAGTGATTTACGACAAACCCATCGACGATGGTTTTTTTTCAATTAACAGCATGAAAAACATCCGTTGATGTGGTTGATCAAACTGGCCTGGAAAAACATCTGGCGCAACCGGAACCGCACTCTGATCTCCATGTCGGCCATTTTTTTTGCCGTAATCTTCTCCGTAGTTGCCAGCAGCCTGTGGAAAGGGACCTTTGGCTCGGTGATCCAAAACCTGGTGGGATATTATTCGGGGTATATTCAGATCCATGGATCGGGATATTGGGAGGAGCAGGTTCTGGATAACAGCCTCGAGTGGAATTCATCCCTGGAGCTACAAATTTCCGCGGAACAACATATCGCCGCTTTCAGCCCCAGATTGGAATCCTTTGCTCTAATGTCCTCCGGGGAGCTTACGAAGGGGTGCCTGGTAGCCGGGGTCGATCCGTTGAAGGAAATTGAGGTCACAAAGCTCTCCGAAAGACTTAAATCAGGCCAATATCTTGAACCGGAGGACCATGCCATCCTCCTGGGAGAAGGATTGGCTGAACAGATGCACCTTGGCCTGAACGACACCGTATTTATCATTGGCCAGGGCTTTCATGGTGCTACCGCGGCCGGTAAATATCCGGTCAAAGGAATATTAAAATACGGGGCCCCTGACCTTAATAACCGGTTGGCTATTTTGCCCCTTCGCGCAGCTCAGGAATTGTATGGCGCCGAAAAACGGGCTACCGCAATCGTCATTTCCCTGCATGACCACACCTTACTGGAAGAAACCACTGCCAGCCTTAAAAACCGGCTTGGGCCCGGGCTGGAAGTGATGAGCTGGAAGGAAATGATGCCGGAGATCGTCCAGCATATGAAGACGGACAATTTCAGCATGCAGGTCATTCTGTATCTATTGTACCTGCTGATTGCTTTTGGCATCTTCGGCACCCTTACCATGATGATGGTGGAAAGACAGTTTGAACTGGGCATGCTGATTGCCATCGGTATGAAAAAAATCAATATGATCCTTCTGATGGTCATTGAATCCTTGTTTACGGTGTTTACCGGTTGTCTGGCTGGCCTTCTGGTGAGCATGCCGGCAACCATATATTTAAAGAGAAATCCCATCCGCTTCGGAGGTGAATTTAGAGAAATCTATGAACGCTTTGGATTTGAAGCGGTCATGCCGGGTTCAACCGAACCTGTCATTTTCTGGTCCCAGGGCCTTATTGTCTTGTGTATCGGACTCCTGCTTTCTCTTTATCCCTTGTATAAAATCATCCGGATGGATCCGGTCAAAGCCATGAGAAGATAGAATGAAACTCAAAAGCACAACATTTTATATGATCCTTTCCATGGCCTGGAGAAATATCTGGAGAAATAAAACGAGGAGCATGATTATCATAACCTCAGTTGCCCTGGGTATCTTTTCCGGCGTAGCCATCCTCGGTATTTATAAAGGTATGATCCGGTCCAGAGTGAGGACCGTCATCGATAAAGAAGTTGGCCACCTTCAGATTCATCACCCGGAATTTAAAAAGGATTTCGAAGCAGCTTATGTCATCCCCGGCTCTGACAGCCTGATGAAACGAATCCGCGAATGGCCGGAAGTCAGGGCCTTGGCGGCGAGATCACTTACTTCCGCCATGTTATCGGCCACCACCGGGACTTCAGGAGTGGTCGCCATCGGTATTCGCATCAATGAAGAACAAGGCGTGTCTGGCCTTTCCGGTAAAATAGTTGAAGGAAACCTTTTTGATCCAAACCGGAAAAACCAGATCCTCATCAGCCGAAAACTGAGTGAAAAGCTGAAAATCAGGCTGGGGAATAAAATCGTGTTAACCTTTACGGACCAGGAACAAAATATACAGGCCGGGGCTTTCCGGATATGCGGTTTGTTTCAAACCATCAATACCCCCCTGGATGAGCGTACCGTTTACCTGAGGCAGGATGACCTCAACAACCTCCTGGATATTCCGGGCCAGTCCCATGAAATAACCCTTATCCTTCAAGCCGATGACCAACTGGATTCCATCCATCAAAAACTGAAAACTTTCTTTCCTTTCCTGCTGAGCGAAAGCTGGAAAGAAATTTCACCAGAAACCCAATTGATGGTTGTTTCCCTCGACCAATACATGATTATTTATATCGTCATCATCATGCTTGCCCTGGCCTTTGGCATTATTAATACCATGCTGATGGCCATTCTTGAACGAACTCGGGAGGTAGGCATGATGACCGCGCTTGGATTTACCAAACCCAGGCTGTTTGGATTAATTCTGTGCGAAACCATTCTCCTGACCCTGGCCGGAGTACCAGGCGGTATCGGTGTTGCCTGGATCCTGATCTGGTATTTTGGCCGGGAAGGCATTAATATTGGCGAGGTTGCCCGTGAGGCGATGTCCAATTTTGGATTTGAGAGCCGCATTTTTCCTGAATTTCCTTATGACCAGATTCTTATGGTATTGTCCGTTGTGGTAATCACAGCAGTGCTTTCCTCCATCCTCCCTTCCCTCAAAGCGCTGAATCTGCAACCTTCCGAAGCCTTAAGAAGATAACCTATACGATAAAAACCACATGAACAAAACGGTAATTGACGCGCACGATGTCAGTAAGACCTACAACCCGGATACTATTCCGGTACAGGCCGTGAACCAGGTGCACCTGCATATTGAAAGAGGTGAGTTCACTGCCCTGGTAGGCCCTTCCGGCTCAGGCAAAACCACCCTCCTCAACCTGCTCGGCGGCCTGGACCGGCCCACCGAGGGCAGCATCCGGATCAACGGCGTGGACATCACTGCCCTCCCGGATAATAAACTGATCGATTTCCGGCTTCACCATATTGGATTTGTTTTTCAATCCTTCAACCTCATCCCGGTCCTGACGGCAAAAGAAAATATAGAATTTATCATGGTTCTCCAGGGAATGGACAAAACGTTCCGTGAAAAGCGGGTGATGCAATTGTTTAAAGAGATCGGCCTGGAGGACAAAATGAATGTAAGGCCCTCGCAGCTTTCCGGCGGACAACAACAGCGGGTCGCTGTGGCACGCGCACTGGCCTCCAAACCCCAGTTTATTCTTGCAGATGAACCCACCGCCAACCTGGATTCCAAATCCGCAGCCAACCTGCTCGATATAATGGCCAAACTAAATCATGAAGAAAATATGACCTTTATTTTTTCAACGCACGACAAACGTGTGATTGACCGGGCCCGGCGGGTGATAACGCTGGTCGATGGCCGGATTGAATCGGATACGGCATTCAAAACCCTGGAGCATTGAGTGAAAAGAGCCTTGGTTATATTCTTCCTGATATTAACGGTCGATCTGGCGGCCCAGGACAGCCTTGAAACAAAATCAGAAAAATTTACCGCACGAGGGTACGTCAAAGAACTGGTCTATCTGACCCTCAACGAAATCAATCAAGAGGAGTCCTTCACTTCGATCCTTCATCACCGGCTAAACCTGCAATGGGTGCCCAACGAACACCTTTCCGCCTCGGTTTCTTTCCGCAACCGCCTGATCTGGGGCGATGAAGTTCGTTTGATACCGGGTTATGTTGCCTTGCTGCGAAATAAAAATGAAGGCATTAACCTGCAGAAAGCCTGGATCAGCGGCAAATCCACGGTGCTTCATACCAATGTAGAAAGACTTAATATTGAATACAACAAGTCCCGCTGGAATTTCAGGCTGGGCAGGCAGCGCATCAACTGGGGCATGACGACCACGTGGAACCCTAATGATATTTTTAATACCTACAATTTTCTGGATGTGGATTATGAAGAGAGGCCCGGCAATGACGGCGCCCGAATTCAGTATTTCTCCGGGGACAATTCAAATGTGGAGTGGGCCATTGCTTATAACCACTTAAAAAACAAACCAGTCACCGCTTTGAAATATACTTTTAACCGTTGGCAATATGATGTTCAGGTCATCGGTGGCTGGTATTTTGACCGGCCGACTTTGGGCCTGGGCTGGGCTGGGAACATCCGCAACCTGGGATTTAAAGGAGAAGGCCAGTTTTTTTTCGGAAAAAAAGAAAACCCTTCCAATCTCAACCTTTCGATAGAATGGAATTACCTCACGGATAACAACTGGTTTTTTAACCTGGGCCTGCTTTTTAACAAAAAGGGGAAATACAAACCCATTCAAAACTGGGCCGAAATCGACCTCAACCTGTCCGCCGAAAACCTTATGCCTACCCGGTATAACATCATTGGAACCGTATCCAGGGAATTCTCCCCACTGTTTTCGGGCAATGCCGGCATCCTTTACGCCCCGGGGACCAATCTGCTGATCCTCCTCCCTTCCCTGCGATACAGCCTGGCCAACAACCTGGATGCCGACCTGGTCTGGCAAAGTTTTTTTGTGGAAGACCAAAACCGGTTTGACGCCATCAGTCATGTGGCTTTTGTGAGACTGAAACTCAGCTACTGAGGAATTGTTGAATTGCTGAATTGTGGAACTGTAGGGCAGAACTGACTATTGACTACTGACTACTGACTACTGATTGCTGACTCCTCTTTTCTCCTTATTTTTCCGCCATGCTTTATGTAGAACAACTGCTTACCCTTTTTGAAGCTTACCGGAAGGATCACCCGTTCAGGGGAAAGGTTCCTGAATTGTATGAGCCCGCGCGGTACCTCATGGACCTGGGCGGCAAACGACTGAGGCCGGTATTCACCCTTGCCGTCCACCAGCTTTTCAAAAACCAGGTGAATGCAGCCCTGCCTGCCGCGCTGGCCATAGAGGTGTTTCACAATTTTTCCCTGATGCACGACGACATCATGGATCAGTCTCCGCTCCGGAGAGGCAAACCGACCGTTCATGCCAAATACAATACCAATGCCGCCATCCTGTCCGGCGACTGGATGCTGATCCACACCTATGAAATCCTGAACCAATACAAGACCAGACTGGCCCAGTCCATCATCCACCTGATGAACGATACCGCCATTAAAATTTGTGAAGGCCAGCAAAGGGATATCAATTTTGAAATCCGGACCAGCATAAAAAAAGAAGAGTACCTGGATATGATCCGTGATAAAACAGCTGTTTTGCTGGCCGCCGCTGCCCAAATGGGAGCCATGACTGCCGGCGCTTCGGAAGAGGATCAGAAACATCTTTACGAAATGGGTTTAAACGCCGGTCTTGCTTTCCAGTTGATGGATGATTACCTGGATGCTTTCGGGGACCAGACCGGAAAAATAGCCGGCGGGGACATTGTACAAAACAAAAAGACCCTCCTGTATATCAAAACCCTGGAGAAAGCCAATGACGAAGACCGAAGGGCCCTGCTTGACCTGTACGAAAGGAATGACGGAGACAAAATTCCTAAAGTACTCGAACTTTTTACACGCTATGGGGCCGGCGATGAGCTCAAAGCCCTCAGCCAGGATTACAACCAGAAGGCTTCCGATGCCCTGGCCGCCGTGGAGGCCAGTTCCTCCAGGAAAGAGATATTAAATTCTTTGTTGACGGAGTTGTTGAAAAGGAATACCTGAATATGTCCGTGCGTTTGGTCGAAATAAATCCTTCAAACAGGTCAGACTTAAAAAAATTCATCGGCTTTCCGTTTGAATTGTATAAGAATCACGCGTTCTGGGTTCCGCCGCTTTGGGGCGATGAACTGGATATGTTTTCACCGGTACACAATCCGGTGCTCAAATACTGCAAACTCCGGCTTCTCCTGGCATACCGGGATGGCAGGCTGGCCGGCCGGATAGCAGGCATCATCAATCAAAGGGAAAATCAACTGTACCATAAAGCCAAAGCGCGGTATGGTTGGTTTGATTTTGAAGATAACGAAGAAGTCAGCCGGGCACTTCTCAACGAAATAGCAGATTGGTCGAAAGCGAGGGGGATGACCGAACTCGAAGGGCCGATGAGTTTTACCAACCTGGACAAGGCCGGGCTGCTCGTGGAAGGTTTTGAAGAACTGCCTACCGCGGCCACGTGGTACAATTATCCCTATTACGCAAAGCACCTGGAGAAACTGGGATATGTCAAAGCGGCCGATTGGATCGAGCATGAACTGGATTGCCCTACCGAAGTCTCTGAACGGTTCATCCGGTTCAATGAATTACTTAAGGAAAAATATAAAATCCATTCGGTGGAAATACGCACCAAGGCGGACATCAAAAAATACGCCCTGGAAGTATTTGAACTGATCAATAAAACACATAGCGCCCTCCATGGTTTTGTTGCTTTCGAACCCGAACAGGTCAATCTGTACGTGCGCAAATATTCTAAAATCCTGAGGCCGGAATTTCTTTCCCTGGTGGCTGATCAGAACAACCGGATCATTGCCTTCGGCATCAGCCTGCCTTCGATCAGCAGGGCACTGCAGCAGGGCGGGGGCCGATTATTCCCTACAGGCTGGTATCACCTGCTGCAAGCCTTAAAACGCAATGACCGGCTCGATCTGTATCTGATCGGCACCGATCCGGCCTGGCGCAACAAGGGCGTGCACGCCACCATTTTTTATGAAATCACAAGGAGCGCGATAAAATTCGGCATTAAAAAGGTGGAGTCCAATCCTGAATTGGAAACCAATGTCCAGGTCCAGCTGCTTTGGAAAGGTTATCAATTCCGGCAGCATAAAAGGAGGAGAACGTATAAAAAGATGCTCATGGAATAACCCCGTTTATCGCAAATTTTCATTTTCATGTTTATCTTTGAAAATGCCCATTGATCGGTTGCGGATTGGTTAAGAATTCCAATGCGGTTCTTGCTCTACCCCTGCTTGATTATTTTTACCTTTTTCCAGGGTTATGGCCTGCATCAAAATCCAAAGCCGCTAATGAATTGTTTGCCGGCATTACTGGACCGTCATGCCCTTTACCTGCCGTGATCAATGTCTACAATACGATACCCATAGCCAATGAAGCATTATCCCGAATACGGGGCATACCCTGTTTCTTGAAAACTTCCAGCCGTTTGGGAAAGTATGGCTCCTGCTGGGGCAAGAGAATATGCATCTTCGGTTTTATAACCGCTTCATCCCTTTAATCGTTTTGCCAGCCAGGCGTTAAGGCGTCCCGGACATCAAAATGATTGATTTGATCAATCAGTTCACCTTTTTCATTTAATGTAAATCGTTCTGCTACCCATAGCTTAACCGGTGGTTCAAAATTATGGTCGGTAACAACCATTTCCGCCATTATGCTGGTCAACGTTGAATTGAAATAATAATCCGTTACCTCAAAAACCACTTCCTTTGAATCCGGCGTTAATACCAAGGGTTTCCACCAATCGTTGAATAAAGATTCCTTGCCCTTGAGTTGAACGCTTACCCCTTTTTGGGTAAACGGACTGCGTAATGTTGCATTTTCGGCATATGGGATCATCGAAAACTCCTTTTCTTTTATCGCTTTCACATAGGTTTGTACTATAGCTATCAGCCGGTCCCTTTTCCCGGTTTCCAACTTTCTTTCTTTGTCGAGCTCCGAAAACGAACCGGGTTTCTCACCGGCATCACATCCGCCTATTATCAGGAGTATAAGAAAAAAGGCCAGGGTTGTTTTTAGTTGGGCGATCATATCGGGTTGGAATAGAGTTGTTCGTATAAAATTACGCAACACTTGAATATTTCCATGATGCAGATATAAACTTTTCCGGCTTACCCCTTATTTCTTCTATTGTTCTTCTCTTAAATTCAATTTCATCATAATGTCGGTCTGTTCATCATCGCCCAATTTGAAAATGTGTTTATCAAACTCAATGAAACCGTTTTTCTTATAAAAATTGATCGCTCTCGGATTTTTTTCCCAAACCCCTAACCAAACATAGTCGGCATTCTGCCGCCTTGAAATCTGGATGGCTTTATCGCAAAGCAATTGTCCCACTTTTTTTCCATGAAATTCTTTTAACACGTAAATCCGTTCAATTTCAATGGCTTTGTTTTCTTTTAATTCCGTCTGCGACGGTCCAAAGTTTATTTTCAGGTATCCGATTGGATTTTGGTCAAGTATTGCAAAATAAAATTCAGAGTTCTTATTTTTAAATTCAGCGGATAACTTTTCGGCAGAAAAACCTTCATCCAAATATTTTTTCATATTCTCTTCGGTATTTCCCGCAGAAAATGTTTCATAAAAAGTATGCCTGCCGATTTTTTGCAATTGGTCAATGTCGTTTATCGTTGCTCTTTTTATTTCTATATGATTCACCTTTTCCTTTATGCCATGACGAATCCAACTCACCGGACCAGCACCTTGCCCCTCTCCCTCCGGTTTCCATCATATATCAGTTCCAGGACATAGAACCCTGGTAAAAACCGCCCGGGAGGGAAATCAATACGGCTTCTTGTCCCCGAAAATTCAACCATGTGACCCAGGGCATCCGTCAACCGGACGGTTTTTGGGGGCCGGTTGTCTTTCAGGATCAGTTGAATATGGTCGGTTGCCGGATTGGGAAAAAATCCGGCAGGCTGGATATCCTGTCCCCTGAATCGGGTGCTGATTTCGTCGCAAACTATGGGATAAAACAGGCGGGCGGCTTCGCGGATCAGGCTGTCGGCATAAGACAGGTACTGAGGATCAGAATAAATATTGGAATGTCCTCCACCCGGTACGGAAATGAGAACATTTTTGATGTTTTTAGACTCCAGCGCAGGACGGATCAGGCTGCTTCCATTGAGGTATACCAGGCCGGCTGCAAGGCCATATCCATAAGGCACCAGGTCGTCCGCAGTGCCGTGCATGCTGGCAAGCACCGGTTCGCCCTCGTCCAACCAGGAAAGATCAAGAATCGCCCCTGAAAGATTGATTACCCCCCTGACTTTGCTGCTAAATGAAAGCGTAGAGTTATTGCTGCTGCCTTCCAGTCCGCCGTTGAGTTCAATGGCTTCCCGGAGGTAAGCCGGCAATTCATCAGAGGGGTCCAGGTAGGCCATGCTCATGGCGGTAATGGATCCCGAGGAAGCCCCCCCGGCGAAAACCAGGCTGGTATCGATCCTGAATTGATCCGCATTCGATTTCATAAAACGCACGGCCGCCCGCATGTCACCCATAGCCTTCATGGAGACATCCACGATATCCGACGAATCAGGGAATCCTAAAATAAAAATGGGCCAGATCCGGTAATCGATGCAGGAAACGACATAACCTCTCCGTGCAAATTCCACGGCCAGGGGCCGAAGCTGGGTCCGGTCACCAGATATAAAGACACCACCGAAAGCCAGGACAAGGGCCGGTCTGGCCGCGGCAGGATCGCCGGCCGGCTGGTAAACATCCATCCTGAGCGATATACTGTCCCCGGCCGGCCCTTTGTTTCTTCCATACTGGACGGTAGTGACCCGGACCGAGTCAAAAACCGGCTGGAGATAACGGGTGCCGTCGCACCGAAGGGCGGATTGGGCGGCAGCCGGAAAACCAAAAAACAATATCGTGATGATCGAAAAACAAAGCCTCAGACTCATGGCTGCAAAACTATGCTTTATTCAAGAACCTGAATTTTACGGGCGAAGTGTTGAAAAAGCTATTTGCCCAACCTTCTTTTGCGAGCGATCAGAAACAACATGCCGCTCAATAAGGTAGCAAAGGCGAGAATCACCAGCAGCAGGTTGAGGGTGCCGATTTCCTGTAAGGACCAGACCATAAATATAAAAAGGAGGTTGACGGCTACCAGGATGCCCGTTGCCTGCATATGATTTAGGCCGGAATCAATGAGCAGGTGATGGATGTGGTTTCGGTCGGGTCTCATGGGCGAGCGGCCCCTCAGGATACGCATGGTAAAAACCCGCAGGGTATCGAATAAAGGCAGAATCAGGATACCAATGGCGACCGCCGGTACCGCTTTGAAGGAATAAATGGAATCGGCAAGCTCGCGGTGCATTTCGATGAATTTAATGGTCAATGTCGAACACACCAAACCCGTGAGCATGGAGCCGGTATCTCCCATAAAAATCCTGGCGGGAGTAAAATTATATTTCAGGAATGCGATGACTGCACCCGCAAGGGAAAAAGCCAGTACCGCGATTTCCAGGCGGTTGATCAGCAAATACCAAATCCCCAGGGTGAGGGAAATCAGCGCAGTGATGCTTCCCGATAATCCATTGATGCCATCAATCAGGTTAAACGCATTGATGATCACGATGATGGTAAAAATACTCAGCGCGATGGAGGCCACTTCCGGCAACTGGTAAATGCCGAAAATCCCGTACAGGCTGGTCAGTTTGATGTCGGCCTTAAATACCAGGATAAAAGCCGCCAGTACCTGACCAGTCATTTTATATACAGCCGATACCTGCTGGATGTCATCGTAAAAACCTACGAGAAAGATGATGACCAGGGCGCAAAGGATATACTGAAGGCCGGCAAATACCTGGAAGGGTGTCCAAAGGGTGACCGACAAGACTACACCGGCAAAAATGGCAATGCCGCCGAGCCGGGGCACAGGAGAATCATGCGACCGGCGAAGGTCGTCAGGTTCATCATAAATATTTTTTAACATGGCTACCCGGATGATTCCGGGAATGACCAGGTAGGTAAGTGAAAATGCGGTAATAAAACTCAGGATGACGTCATACATGGGTACCTTCCTATTGATCAGCCGCCGCCGTGGAATCCCTCGCTGCCTTCAGGGCATCGTCAAATTTTAATCCTGTCATTTCCCGGAAAATCTGGGTGAATGCTTCATCGGGATTGGCCCATATGGCCCTGATCTGGGCTTGCAGAATGACTGAATTCGGGTTTTTATTGTTAAAAAGTTCTGTCGTAACCCGGTTGTCATATCTTTTAAAATAATAACGGAGGGCGTCGCTCCAAAACCGTTGTTTATCATCCAGGTAAAAAGTGGTGTCCAGCAAAGGATAACAATCCTGCACAAAACCTGAAAATTCCTTATCCTTGGTTTCCCATTCCCGGATGGTATAAAATTCCTTGGTCCTGACCGTATTGCTCACAAATTGATTGAAGTTGGTGATCAATTCTTTTTTTGTTTTAGGGCAGGATACCGGATTACAGGCCGAATACAGGAACCAGGCCAGGATCAGGCCAACGCCCGATTTGATCATAAACTTCATTGGGATAAAAGTAGAGAGATTTCGGGAATCAGTCATCAGCTCCCGGGAATTCGGGACAGCCGTCAGCCATCGGCTTTCAGCTTTCAGTAAATGTGCTGAATACTCTGAAAGCTGAAAAAAATTATTGGCTAACTTGTTGGATTTTAAGTACTTTTGCACCCACTTTTGTAAAATTGCCATGGATTTAAAATCCCGGATCGACGCTTCCCGGCTTCCCCAGCATGTGGCCATCATTATGGATGGCAATGGTCGATGGGCTAAGGAGCAGGGCATGCCCCGCATTTTCGGTCATCACAATGGGGTTAAGGCCGTTAGAGCCTGCACGGAAGCTGCTGCCGAAATAGGGATCCGATACCTGACCCTTTATGCTTTTTCCACTGAAAACTGGAACCGGCCGGAGCAGGAAGTCAATGCCCTCATGACCCTCCTGGTTGAAACCATAGGCCTGGAAGTCAAAACCCTCAATGAAAACAATATCCGCCTGGAAGCCATCGGCGATATTTCCGCCTTGCCAGCCGCCTCATACCAGGCCCTGAATAAAGGGATGCGGGATACCGCCCAAAATACCGGCATGACCCTGATCCTGGCCCTGAATTACAGCTCACGGTGGGAGATCACCCGCGCCGCCCGGCAAATCGCCAGTCGTGTAAAGGAGGGACTTATCCATCCGGACCAAATTAATGAACATACCGTCCAGTCAGAGCTCGAAACCCATAACTATCCCGATCCGGACCTTTTGATCCGGAGCAGCGGGGAACAACGATTGAGCAATTTCCTGCTCTGGCAGTGTGCTTATACTGAGTTTTATTTTACACCGGTATTCTGGCCGGATATCCGGAAAGAGGATTTCTGGCAGGCTATCGTGGAATACCAGCAGCGGGAAAGGCGTTATGGCATGACCTCCGATCAGTTGATCATGGATCATAAATCCAATATTTAAAACATTGTTAAACGAAACAGAACAGCGGGATGAGAGGTTGCCGTCATTCGTTTATGATAAACCCGGGAAGAGAAGCATGAAATTGATATTAAAAGGTTTGGTTTTGATTCTTGGCCTGGTTGCGACCACCAGCCTGTGGTCCCAGCAGGACACGGTATTGCCTTTTATTGATTATGACCTGCCCAAAGCTTATGAAGTCGGCCAGATCAGCGTCACCGGCACTTTCAACAGCGATGCCAATGCGCTGATCGGGGTCACCGGGCTCAAAAGCGGTTCTAAAATCAATATCCCCGGACCGGAAATACAGAAAGCCATACGCGCCCTTTGGAACCTCAAGCTGTTTACCCAGGTGGAAATCATCCAGGCTAAAGTAACCGACAACATCGCCGACCTCGAAATTCACCTGCTGGAAAGGCCGCGGCTGGCCCGCTACAATTATACCGGCATCAAAAAACTATATCACGAAGACCTCAATGAAAAACTGAAACGGTTTATCAACCGCAACGATGTGGTCACGGAAAACAAAAAACAAACCGCCGTCAATGAGATCAAGCAGTTTTTTATAGACAAGGGATTTTACGATGTCGATGTAAAGGTGCTTGAAAAAAGGGATACCAAAATGCGCAATGGCCTGGTCCTGGAATTTGACGTGGCGCCGAATGGACGGGTAAAAATCGACCAGATTATTTTTGAAGGCAATCAGCTGGTATCCGATAAGAAACTGCGCAGCAAACTTTCCGAAACCAAACAAAAGGGGAAAATTTTCGGAAAATCCAAACTGGTCAAAGAAGAACTCGAAAAAGACAAGGTCAAAGTAATCCAGTATTACAATACCGTAGGTTTCCGGGATGCCCGCTTTATCCGGGACAGCATCTGGAGGAATGAAGACGGCACCCTTAATCTGAAACTTTTGGTGGAAGAGGGCCCCCGCTTTTATATCGGGAATATCACCTGGAAAGGCAATTCCATCCACGATGAAAAACAACTCCAGGCCTATCTCGGCATCAAAAAAGGCGATGTCTACAACCAGGAGCTGATGGACCAGAGGCTGAAATACAGCCAGGATGGCCGTGACGTGAGCAGCCTCTATATGGATGATGGTTATCTTTTTTTCCGCGTGGAACCCATTGAAGTATCCATCGAAAACGACAGCATCGATTTTGAAATGCGCATTTATGAAGGCCCGCAGGCTACCATTGACAAGGTCAATATTTTAGGCAATGACCGGACCCATGAACACGTCATCCGGCGTGAACTCCGCACCCGTCCCGGTGAAAAATTCAGCCGCTCCGACATTATACGAAGCCAGCGGCAAATCATCAACCTCGGTTATTTTGACCAGGAAAAAGTAGGCATTGATACCGATGTAAACCCCCAACGGGGCACGGTCGACATTACCTATTCCGTGGTGGAGAAACCTTCTGATCAACTGGAGCTTTCCGCCGGCTGGGGCGGTTTCCAGGGAGTGATCGGGACCCTTGGGGTCACTTTCAACAATTTTGCCATGCGCAATTTGTTCAACAAAAAACAATGGGATCCTCTGCCAACCGGTGACGGACAAAAACTATCCATCCGGGGCCAGTCCAACGGCAAATTTTATCAATCCTATAATTTTTCATTCACGGAACCCTGGCTGGGAGGGAAAAAAGCAAATTCTTTTACCTTAGGCGCCTTCCTCACCAAATTCAACCAGGAATTGTTTGGTCTTGGAAAACTCCAGATCGCCAGGGGTTATATCGGTTTGGGTTCCCAATTGAAATGGCCGGATGACAATTTTGTCACCAATACCACCCTCAACATAGAAAACATCAGGCTGGATGGAAGCCTGGGCAGTGACCGGTCCTTTATCGATCCGCGCACCAGCCAGCCCATCATCGGGGGCAGTTATAACAACTTCAGCATCAAACAAACTTTTGCGCGAAGCACCATTTACGATCCCTTGTTTCCAAGATCCGGGTCCAATATATCGCTGACGGTATCCCTCACACCGCCTTATTCCCTTTTCCGTAAAAACCTGAATACGGACGGAACGCCTCAGGAGGTTTTTAAATATGTGGAATACCATAAATGGAGGCTCGATGCCCAATGGTATTCGACCCTGGCAGGTAAACTGGTTTTAAAAATGCAGGCCAAGATGGGCTTGCTGGGTTATTACAATAAAAAAATCGGCCTGGTACCCTTCGAACGATTTGAACTCGGGGGAGATGGTCTTTCAAACCAAAACTACGGGATCACCGGACGGGACATTCTTGCCCTTAGGGGATATGAAGTGGCCGACCTGGCCGCCAATGCCGCTACCAGCGGAGGTGCCACCATATTCAACAAGTTTACCATGGAACTCCGTTATCCTTTGACCCTTAATCCAAATTCCTCCATCTTTTTACTCACCTTCCTGGAGGGCGGAAATGCCTGGATTGGCAGTAAAAATTACAATCCCTTTGACCTCAAGCGGTCTGCGGGTATCGGTATGCGGGTCTTCCTTCCCATGTTTGGTTTGCTGGGCTTTGATTATGGCTTTGGCTTTGACAAAGACATTCCGGACAATGATAAAAAACGGTTCGGCAGTTATGGCAAATTCAGCATCATCCTCGGTTTTGAGCCGGATTAACGTCCGATGACGATAGATTAAAAACAGACGTCACTTTACCTTGTCCAAATCTGAAAAGCCTAAACGCCCACCATCCATTCCGGAAGTAACGGGGGATGTCCGACTCAATAAATACGTGGCTTCCTGTGGCATTGCCAGCCGCCGGGCCGCGGACGAACTCATCAAAGCGGGCAAGGTCTGGGTCAATGGAAAGGCCGTATCGGAGCCGGGTTTGCGCATCAGTCCCAAAGACCGTGTAACCTATCTGGGCAAGTTGCTCAAACCGGAATCCAATATGGTATACCTGCTGATGAACAAACCCAAGGATACCATTACTACGGCCAGCGATGAAAAGGGCCGGATGACCGTACTGGATCTCGTCCGTAAAAAAATAGAAGAGCGGGTTTACCCCGTAGGCCGGCTTGACCGGATGACCACCGGGCTGCTGTTGCTTACCAACGATGGCGATCTGGCACGGATGCTCAGCCATCCCAGCAGTGAAGTGCGCAAAATTTACCATGTGGTTCTGGACAAACCCATCGATCCCCATGACCTCCTGAAAATAAAAAAAGGCGTCCTCCTTGAAGATGGCAAAGCAGAGGTGGATGGCATCAGTTATATTGACGGCGCCGGCCCCAATGAAGCGGGCATCACCCTGCATTCCGGCAAAAACAGGATTGTCCGCCGCATTTTTGAACACCTGGGTTATGAAATCATCAAACTGGACCGGGTCGCTTATGCCGGATTAAATAAAAAAGACCTGCCCCGCGGTCATTTCAGACATCTCAGCCCGAAGGAAGTGACCCTGTTGAAAAACTTCGGCAACCGGAAAAAAAAGTGAAGGGGTGACTGGCAGTCACCCTTTCACTTAGGTTTTGTATTTTGCCTCTAAATCTCCGGATCGCATGAAAAAATACGCCTATACCATTTTCATAGTCTTTGCGGTAATCATTGCCTACCTGTTTCCGCAATATTTTATCGAAGTGAATGGCGTGAAACTGACCACCCTGGTATTGCCCATGCTTCAGGTGATCATGTTTGGTATGGGAACCACCATGACCACAGAGGATTTCCTGGGGATTATTAAAAATCCAAAAGGAGTATTTATTGGGCTGCTCTGCCAGTTTACCATCATGCCTTTTGTGGGATTTGCCCTCACCCTGATTTTTAAATTTCCACCTGAAATCGCGGCAGGCATCATTCTCATCGGAAGCAGCCCAAGCGGCCTTGCTTCCAATGTGATGGCCTATATCGCCAAGGCCAATGTACCCCTCTCCATTACCATCACCTCCTGTGCCACTCTCTTGGCTCCTTTTTTGACCCCGTTTTTTATGAAAACGTTAGGGGGAGGATATATCGAAATTGATTTTTGGAAAATGATGTGGGACATCACGAAAATCGTGATTCTTCCCGTGGCGCTCGGTTTCCTGATCAATACCTATCTCAGGGTAGTGGCCCAGCGGCTGCAGAAAGTATTGCCCCTTTTGTCCATGGCGGGCATCGCTTATGTGATCGTCGTGGTCACGGCGGCAGGCCATGATTCTCTTGCCACGGTTGGTGGCATGTTATTGATTGCCGTGCTTATCCATAATCTTTCCGGGTTTTTCCTCGGTTACAACATGGCCAGGCTGTTCAACTTACCGGTGCAGGATCGCAGGACAGTGGCTATTGAAGTTGGACTTCAAAATGGCGGCCTTGCTTCCGGGCTCGCGATCCAGATGGGCAAGGGGGCGACCGTTGGGCTTGCTGCAGCCTTGTTTGGGCCGCTGATGAATATCACCGGTTCCCTGCTCGCCAGTTACTGGAGCAAAAAACCAGTGGTTGCCGCGGATACTTCACTGAATCCAGATCGCCCGTTGTAAGGCCTTATTAAATTCCTCCGTTTTCTCTATCATGGGATAATGTCCCGAGCCCTTCACCGTATACAGTTTTACCCCTTTTGCACAATATTTATTCAGGTTTTCCAGGTCGGTAGGATAGACATCAGAATTGACCAGGCAGAGAGGCACCTGCAGTTGTTGCATCATGGCTTGTTCTGCCTGGGCCATTTTAGTCATGCCCATCAATACCTTTACCGCAATGACCGAATCGGCGGCAAAGACATCATTCATCACCCGCCGGACAACGGAATCCGGCGTAGATGGCTGGAACAAACCTGCTTTCATGTTTTTTATCACCGTGGAATCAAAATCCTGCAGCATCATTCCAAAAAAACTTTCCGTCTGCGCCGCCTGGATGGAGTCCATGGGAGCCCCGGGTTGATGAAGATTGTCGATTCCAATCAGGCCTATGATATTATCCGGATAGGTTGTAGCCACTTTCAGGATCAGGTCCCCCGACATGGAATGGCCTATCAGGATCACCTTTTTGAGGCCCAGGTGATCAATCCCCTTTTTCACATCCTCCGCATATTGGTCAAAGGTCCATTCAGTACGGTTCTTACCCGACAACCCAAAGCCGGGCAGATCAATCGTTACGACCCTGTATTGGGGACAAAAGGCATCCAGCTGCGGTTTCCAGTAGGTTTTATCGATCCCCCACCCGTGTATAAACAAGAGCGTAGTATCTCCCTGGCCGCAAAGGCGGTATGACATACTCATTCCGGGTTCGAGGGCGATATGCCCCTCACTGAAATCCGGATCTGCGGATTTGCAGGACCCCAGGGACAATGAAATGACTGCGAGGAAACAAATGAGGTTATTTACTTGCATAAACGTATTCAATTTTATCGGACCACATGAAGCAAAAAGACTTCAGATATATTTGTATAAAAATACGACATGAACATTTATGTTTTAATTGCCATTTCCCTGCTCGCAGCCTGCAACCCGAAAGGGCCTGAACTCCTTTCCGTTGATAAAGGCCTTCCTGAATTGCAGTCAAAGATCCCATACGACAGCGCCCAGGCTGCGGCATGGGGAGCGGATCAATTTGGTATGAAGCAGTATGTCCTGGTCTTGCTCAAGGCGGGACCAAACCGGTCTCAGGATTCCATCACCCGGGCAAATCTGCAAAAAGCACATATGGAGAACATCACCCGCCTGGCCAATGAAGGAAAACTGATCGTGGCCGGTCCCATGATGGACAAAGGGGAGATCCGTGGAATCTATGTCTTCGATGTGCGCAGCCTGGAAGAAGCACGGGCTCTTACCGAAACGGACCCGGCCATTCAGGCGGGTTCCCTGGTGCTTGAGATGCATCCCTGGTATTGTTCAGCAGCACTGATGGAAATACCCCGGCTGCATAAAAAAGGGGCTAAAAAAGGGATATGATCTTTAGTTGGTCTTGTCCTGGTATTCGTCCTGGTAATTGCCGATATGTTTTTTGCTTTCTTCAATCCTCTTCCTCTGATTAAAAAAACTGAATATTCCAATAATGATTATAATGGCCGACGCCATAAAAAATCCAATTTCCATATACCATCCGTTTTCCACGCGAAGCAGGTTCTGAATGCTGAGCGCGGCTATTATAAAATACAGGGAAGTGCGGATATAGGCCAGAAAAGTGGCTTGATTTGAAAGTGAAGTCCTTTGAAGCGCCAGTTTCTCCCTGAGAATCAAATCTTTATTAATCTTTTTATCAATATTCATGTGGCTTTGGAGTTTTGTTTTATAAACCTGAATGCGACCAGGACCTGGCGGTCTTGCCGTTTATATGTCTCAAAATTAATCCCGTATTGACCAGGGTGATCAACAGAAATATCGGAATAATAAAAACCACCGGAATAATGTTGTACCCCTGCAAACCCATTGCTGTGATTTTAGCCACCAGGGCCGTCATCAGGATCGACAAGAAAACATAATACACCGGGGCAAGCAGGTAGCCTGTTCTTTGTTTTTTCCAAAAAAGCCAACCCAGTACAAAGGCCGAAGGCAATAAAATGGCCAGGTCAAGCCCCTGCACCACGAGGGTGGTATAGTGCTCGGTTTGCACAGGGATCAGGGTACCGTCAATCAGTGGAGGAACGACTATTCCCAGCCAAAGTATGGCTATGGCCAGGGCATTAAACATCAAAAATCCCCCGGCAAACCGTCTGTATGAAAAGGATTCGAACAGCGTTGGCGACAGTGGGTTGTCAAGTGCATTTAATGAAAGCAGAAAAGCAAAAAAAGAAGAAGCCAGGATCGCGGCATACACCAGGAAAAACCTGTTGTACATGGCCATCATCAGGTAAAAAAGATAGGTGACCAGAAAATAAGCCAGGCAACCGGTGAGTATAAACCTTGAAACCACAGATCCTTTCACCGATTTGAGGAGGGAAAACAATAAAAGGGGTATGGCTATAAAAAGGGTTACATAATCCTGGGCTATTCCCTGAGGAGCGACTTCAGCAGACATATGGCGGTAGAGCCCCTTGCCGTATATCATCACCGGGTGGCCACGGACTGAAAGAAATTCATACGGGCCAGGGCCTTCTGAAGGCAATAAGGAAGATACCGTGGCCCATGCTGCCAATAAGGCAATAGCCATACAAAGGACTATGACTGCAAATTGATTTTTCACTGGATTTCTAAAATTAGCCGGCCGGAAAAGGACCGCTTCTGATAAAGGGCATCTTTCTGCCTGACCTTACTCACCGACCCGATTTGTTTTTTTCAACAAATTTGGAATATGCCAGAAAGAATTCGGATGGCGGTTTTGATTTCATTGTTTGGCTTTATACTTTCAGGGCCGGTGGGTTTGGCTTTGGTCACCTGGCTTGGGCCACAACCGGAGTGGACTTCGGCCATTGTATTTGCAGAGCATTACAAATGGATACAGTCCCTTCCTTATTATTTCGGTTTTTTCCTGATCGGGGGAGTGTTGATGCTGGTGTTGGCCCATTATGTGGATCACCGACAGGGAGAAGCCCGTATATCCTGGAAGCTGGGCCTATCCCTGGTGCTGGCCATTGTTTTTTGTACCCTGATCGGTTTTAATTATATCTGCCAGACCACCTTCGTTCACCAGATGGTTATAAACTATCGTCCCATTTACGAACCTGTCCTGGCCGCTTTTTCCATGTCCAATCCTTATTCCCTGGCCTGGGCCATTGAAATGTGGGGTTATGGCATTCTCGGAATTTCCCTGTGGTTGCTTGCGGACGTGTATCGTAAAACCAGCCGTTGGATCCCGTCTTTGCTCCTGGCCAATATGCTCCTGAGCCTGGGAAGCATAGCCTTGACCATCGTGGATGCCCGATGGGTGATGACCACGATGGGACTTGGCCTTTATCTTTTTTGGAATATATTGATGATCCTGATCCTGGTCATGATCCTGAAGCAATCCGGTAAAATAGAGGGATGATGAGAATATTTTTATTCCTGCTGATCCTCGTCCACGGTTTGATCCACCTGATGGGTTTCGCCAAAGCCTTTCAGCTGGCCAGCCTGAACCAGATTACGATACCTGTTTCCAGGTTTTCCGGTTTGATCTGGTTGTTAACCGCCCTCCTTCTGATCCTGGCAGCGGCCTTATTCCTTTTTAGGGTCAATACCTGGTGGATCCCGGGATCCCTGGGTTTACTTTTATCCGTAAGCATTATCCTGAATTACTGGACAGACAGTAAATGGGGCATGATACCCAATCTAATCCTCCTGGTCGCACTGTTTGTGAATATCGGGGCCTATTGTTTTAAATACCGTTTTGCAAAGGATACCCGTCAGTCCCTTTCAAACATGGATACCCGCCCGGGGGATGCTTTAATGTTGGAAGACCTGGCCGGGCTCCCCATCGCGGTCAGAAATTATATCATCTATTCCGGCTCGGTGGGAAAACCCAGGATCCAAAGCTTCCGGGCCATCCTGGATGCACAAATCAGGCAGGACAGCGTTGCCGCCTGGATCCCGCTAAAGATTGAGCAATATAATGTGATCGATCCGCTCACACGCCTGTTTTATATGAATGGAAAAATGAAAGGCCTGCCGGTAGCCGGATATCACCGGTTTAAGGACGGGCATGCCTTTATGGATATCCGCCTCTTCTCCCTGTTCAGGGTCCGGTACCAGGAAGGCTGGGAAATGGATATTGCCGAGACCGTGACCTTTTTCAATGATCTTTGTATCCTTGCGCCTGGCGCCCTGGTTTCAAAAAAAATAGAATGGGAAGAAATCGGCCCGCAGCGGGTTAAAGCCATATACACCGAAAAGGGGATCAGGATTCAAGCTATCCTGTTTTTTAACGAACAGAACCAATTGATTTCTTTCGAATCCGACGACCGGTATTATTTATCCAAAGAGACAGGCCCTCAGAAAGTCAAATGGGTGACTCCGGTATCGGACTATAAAGATTACCATGGTTACCGGCTTGCCTCCCGGGGAGAGGCGGTTTGGCACATCCCGGAAGGGCCTTTGTCCTATATCCGTGTTGATTTAAGGGACATAAGGTATAATTCCCCTTATCTCAGCATCTCCGGGAAAGGCCTATAGGGTTACTTCGTGTTCGCTCTTTAATTCTCTTGTCCTCTGAAAGAGATAATAATAGGCTAAGATCACCATGCCGATGCCGAAAGGGATCACGGACAAATGCCTGCCATCCACTCCACGCCAGATTTCCTGCTCATCGATACCCATGAATTCAACGATCATCCAGGTACTGTTGGCGGTAATCCAGAATATGACGGCCAGGTTGTGGGCCAGTTCTGATTTGATGTGCCTGTTTTTATGGGTGATGTAGATGGCTACCAGCAGGGTAGGGAGAATCATCAGCACTCCCAATGGTTTAAAATTCAGGCACCAGCTGACGTCTTTAAGCAACCAGAATACAATATGCATGTTTTCCATCCTCCTCAGCCTGGAAGGGATGGAGTAAAGGGATGCGGCTTCAGCCATGTTATTTGGAAATTTGTGCGTGAATATAATACAGAGATGATTAGTCATGCCCAAATCTTGGAGATTTGGCATATCTGACCTAACTTATCGTCCTAACCATATTCATTGTATGAAACCGGATTTTTATACCGCGTCCCGGCGGGCTTTATTAAAACCACCGGATGGGGCGCGCTCAGTCTCAGTTCCCTGCCAATGAAAATTCCATCCGCAAAAAAGAAACAATACGGCATCCAGTTATTCACCATACCCGGCATGGTCAGCCGGGATTTCCGGGGTACGCTGGAACTGTTGAGCAAGATTGGGTACCGGGAAATTGAGTTTTTCGGGCCCTATCCGTTCAGCGCTCCGGAAACCATTGAATCCTGGAAGCCCCTGCGTGCCCAACTGGGTATCCAGGACAATGCATTCTACGGACACTCCGTAAATCAAACCCGCGACTTGCTCAAAGAGTTTGGTCTCCGTTCCCCTTCCATCCACCTGGACATGGCCACTCTCCGGAAAAACATAAAGCCCGTGCTGGATGCAGCGGCCGAATTGGGTGTAAAATACGTGACCAACCCGGCGCTCTGGGAAGAAGAAAGGCGGACCCTGGATGATTATAAAAAAAGAGTGGATGAATTCAATGAATTCGGAAGGCAGATGTTATCTTATGGAATCCAATTTGTCTACCACAACCATGGTTATGAAGAAGCGGTGAAAGAAGGCATGATTCCCTTCCACCTGTTGCTGGAGGGCACAGATCCCGGACTGGTGAAATTCGAGCTTGACGTCTTTTGGATGAATGCCAGCGGGGCCAATCCGATAGAATACCTCAAAGCCTGGCCCGACCGGTTTAAATTATTACATCTCAAGGATGCCTCAGAACCCATTCGTTTTTCGGGTGACGGAGGAAGTCCCGATCAGTGGATGGCCCTCTTCCCGAAAATGACCGATCCCGGCGATGGTGTATTCAATATCCAGGACGTCGTCCACCAGGCCCTTCAATCCGGTGCGGATCATTTTTTCCTGGAGCGCGACCTGGCACCCGATCCGGAGAAGACCCTGCGGAATTCGTTTAAGAACTTGCAGTTGATTGAATGGACAGATTGATCGGGTTGGTTTTCGGATTTTAATGAATTTCAACCTTAAAACAACACCCATTTTGAAATTAAAGCAGACCCTCTTTTTCATCTTTAGCCTCTTTGCTTGTCCGGTCATTTCTCAAAAAGCGATTCATTTGGGTCAAAAAGGGGCTTACCTGGAAGTGGATGATCAGGCCGGGCTGAGATTGTCCGTGATGACCATTGAATGCTGGCTGAAGATCAATGACAGCGGGGATCCCGCTATGGCCGGCGGCGAGCAAACCTTGTTTGATAAAAGAGGAAATGGGGGTGGTTTTAATCTCCGGCTTGCAGGCACCCGTTTCCCCTTGCCTGTGTTTGGATTCTTTGATCCGGAAGTTCAGGCTCATCTTCCGGCCTTGATTCTTCAGAAAAGGTGGATTCATCTTGCTTATGTGCTTTCTCCCGATTCTGTTTTTGTTTATTTAAACGGGATCAGGCAAACCGCTGTCAAAAAACAAGGCAGTTATCTGGAAGCTTCCACTTCGCCTCTGCGTATCGGTGAATTCCTGGGATATCCCGGTGCTTATCTGGGCCTGAGGGGTGACCTGGATGAATTGCGTATCTGGAATTATGCGCGGTCCTCCAGCCAGATTCTGGCTGATATGCACAAAACGGTGCCGTTTTCATCCGCGGGGCTCAGGCTGTATTTGAATTTTGAGTCGATCAACAATCAACGGATCCTGGACCAAAGCGGCAACGGGAACCATGCACGTATACTGGGGGGCGCATCGCTGGTTGATTCCAAAGCTCCTATCGGTTATATTCCGCTGCCTTCGCCGGCCGGCCTGAGAATGGTTGGAACGAATACAAATATTCAGCTGGAATGGGAGCTTGTCCAGGGCGCTTCTGGATACCGGATCTACCGAAGCGAATCCACTGAGTTTTCCATAGAAGACACCCCCATGCTCACTTCAGTTGGAAATACCGGCAATTATTCTGACGCATCTGCACAAACGAATAAAACCTATTTTTATACGGTTACGGCTGTTGATGGCACGGGTAGGGAGGGACTGGCGGGCGCAACCGCGGCGGGCAGGAGGATCGCCCTGGAAGACTATACTACAGGAGTCTATTATTATCCCTGGTATATTCCGGAAGAAAACCACCATCCCTGGCCGGAGCAGTACATCCGATTTTTTCTAAACCCTGCCCAACCTCCCCTTTTAGGCCACTATTCGGTTAAAAATCCGGAAACGGTAAAAAAGCACATCAACTGGATGACGGCCGCCGGAATCGACTTTATTGTAAGCAGTTGGTGGGGGCCTTCTTCTTTTGAAGACCTGGCTTTGAAAAACAACCTGCTCGCGGAATTGGAAAAATCGTCTTTAAAATTCTGCGTTTATTATGAATCCGCCATTCTGGGATTTGGCCCCAGTGGCATTGATATCAGCGGGAACAAAGAAAATGATCTGCTCGGACACTTTAATTACCTTGAACAAACCTATTTTAAATCCCCGGCTTACCTGCGCATTGATAATAAACCAGTGGTCTTCCTTTACCTGGCCGGCATATACTCCGGAAATTATCTTCAGGCTTTTCAAAAAGTCCGGTCTGCCATGGCGGACAAAGGCGTCTCGCTTTTTTTAATCGGTGACGTTGACGTCTGGAACCAAACGGATTCCATCCGACTCAGTTTCCTGGAGGGCATTTCCCCCTATGTAACCCTGGGCAAAACAGGTTACCCGGTTGAAACGAATTTTCTCGCCGATGTATCCCTGGCCCACTTCAACAAACAACAGGAATTGAGCAAATACAATAAACTGTACATTCCCAACATCACTCCCGGATTCAATAATATCTGCGTGCCCTGCAAGTCAGGATTCAACTGGCCAAGACAAATTTCTTCAACGGCGCCCGCCGAATCCACCCTGGAATATGCCATAAAGGCAGCACGGCCTTTTATTGATCCGGTAAAAAAAATGATCCTCATCACCAGCTGGAACGAATGGCATGAAGACACCCAGATTGAACCCACCATCACCACCCCCGCCACCTCGATGGACAACAGTCCGGATGGCAAGGGCTATACCCGGGGCTATTCTTATGCCGGTTTTGGTTTCAAGCCCCTGAACCTGGTGGCCGAACTATTGGGTAACCATAAAGTAGTGGTGCCCGTTCACTCCATGCCCAGACCCGATCCGGGATTTAAAATTTTTCCATCCCCCGCCAGGGATAAGATCGTAGTTGAATTCAACCAACCCTTAAAAAAGAATACAACACTCCGGATAACCGATCTGCAAGGCAGATCCATTTCGCTGAACGCCATTCCATTGAATACCGTAAAATCCCGATATATTTATTCGATACAAACTTTAGCGCCAGGCCTGTATACCATTTATTTGGATGGACACGGCAGCCGGAAATTTATCAAAAATTAAGCGCTGCACTGACTACTGACTACCGACCTCATTATAAACCCCACCCTGAACACATTATCAATCCGAATATCGGGATCATCCCTTAAGATTTTGCGCAGTCGTGAAATAAATACATCAAAGCTCCTGCCCAGAAAATAATCGTATTTGCCATAAACCCGGGTGACGGCATCCTCCCTGCGTACAATTTTATTTTGGTTGCAACATAACATTAACAGGATCTGGTTTTCTTTTTCCGTGAGTTTAATGGCTTTGTCGCCTAAAGTCAGTTCCTGCCTGCTGGTATGAAAAATGAATTTACCAAGTTGTAATTCTTCCGGTACCAGAACCTGTTGTTTCCTCCGGAGAATGACCTTCAGCTTGCAGGCCAGTTCATCCGCGTCAAAAGGTTTGGTGATAAAATCCTCCGCACCCAATTCATAAGCCTTCAGTTTGTCCTCCTTCAGGCTGCGGGCCGTAAGAAAAAGAAAAGGCAATTGTTTAAACTGATTTTTGATCTGTCGGGCCACGTTGAACCCGTCCATGCCCGGCATGGCGATATCGAGCAGGCAAATATCATAGACCTGTCTCCGGAGCTGGTCCAGGGCGGCTAGGCCATCTCTTTTCCAACTTACTTCGTATTGTTCAGATTCGAGATAATCCATCAGCAACAGGCCCAGGGAGGCGTCGTCTTCCACCAATAAAATTTTATTCCTGTTCATCTTTACTATTTGGGAAAATACAGTTCAAAACAGGTTCCATGGCTTGGTGCTGCGTCTACCCGGATACGGCCCTGGTGCAGGTCCAGTATTTTTTTTACATAAGCCAGCCCCATACCAAAACCGCGGACAGGACTTTCAGTGGCGTCCCCCCGGTAAAAACGCCGGAATATTTTTTCCTTTTCATCCGGCCTGATGCCTATGCCGTGGTCCCTTACCCGGGCACACCATCCCTGTGCAAAAGGGAAAAAGACTATCTCCACCCGGGGCAATGAAGGGCTGTATTTCAGGGCGTTTTCAATCAGGTTGTGGAATACATTGCGCAGGTGGAAACGGTCGCCCTGGATACGGCAGGGTTGTTCAGAAGGAGTAATCTCTACGGAGGCTTTTTTATCCTGGATCTGCATGCTCATGCCATTCACTACTTCCCGGGCAAGTTCATTGAGGTCGACCTCATCCATTTCCAGCCGGAAATTTTCTTTCTCCAGGCTTGCCATCTGGAGCACATTGTCCACCTGGTGGCGAAGGTGATCACATTGATGGTCAATAATGTTTAGATAGGTGGGGTCTGATCCGGATGTTGATTTTTTCTTCATCATCCGGGAAGCAAGCTGGATGTTGGTGAGGGGTGTCCGGAATTCATGGGTCATGTGGTTGAAAAACTGCAGGTTTGCTTCGCTGAGCTTTTGCTGGCGGACCAGCCAGTAGGCCGCATAAATAAAAAGCGCGCAGATGCCAAGCAGGATCAACATGGAGGCCGTGACCATCATGCCGTTTCTTTGATTAAAATAATCTTTTTTACCCTTGAAGATCAGTTGCAGCCAATGATCGTCCTTGGCCAGCAGCGGCATGAGGGAACAGGAATAAGGAGGGGCCGCCCCTGCCGTTGTGTCCTGAACCGCAATATTAACCTCGAAGGGAAGGTCCACCCGGTAAAAGTCAAGTTTAGATTTCAGCACGGAAGAAAACAGCGGATCCGCAGCCAGGGTCTGTATCTTAGCGGAACAGCCCTCCATCGAACGACAAGTCTCGCGGCAGTCCTCATTTTCTGAAAGTTGTTCTATCGTCGAACAAAGGGCCATATTCACCTTATTGGTAAATTGTTCTTCGATCAGTGCCTTGGAAGTGTTGATCCACCCCAGTTGAAAACGGATGAGGAGGGCCATGGCCAGGGCGGAGGCGGCAATGAGCATATAGACTTTCCGCATAATTGGATCGGTGATGAAGCTCAAAGGTCATATGTTTTGCCCGATATAAAACCATGTTTAACAGGCGTTTAACAAGTGGGTAACAGGTCCTCACAAGTTTATCCCCACGGCAGGCTGATTTTTGAACCCGTAATCAGGACTGCATAAATTCTGGTGATTTATGGTTCTGCTTGCCCGTATGCCGGCGGACCCGGCAATCCTTTAATTCTATTTTAATTATGAAAAAATTGATTTTCTTTTTACCTGTTCTGTTGGCCATTGTTGTGGTTCCTTATCGTGCGGAAGCCCAATCCTGTTGCCTGAGTTCTGAAGCTTCGGTTAAAAAAAGTTGTACTGTTTCCCTTTCCCAAAGGTCCGAGCTGGAAACTTCTCAGTCATCCGTATCCCAAAGCAATGCAGTAAAGGAAAAACCGTTTTCCATGGTCAGTTCAAAACCCGTCCTTTACCTGTTTTCTTCCCTGTTCGCCTCCGGTATATCCTCTTTTCTGAGCCTGATTGAATCCTGCGATCCATCCTGCTGCGATCCCGCGGATTGTGATCCGACTGTTTGTGACCCTTTGGATTGTTTGCCTTTGGCATGTGAGAAAAAGTAAAGAGTAGTTAGTCAGTTAGCCAGTTAGTCAGTTAAACAGTAATTAACCACTGACTAACCAACTGGTTAACTGGCTAACTGACTAACTGTTTAACTACCCTGCACGGATTCCCCGCTGCAAAAACATCTGAGGGAATATCCCGGGTCACCACGCTGCCGGCGCCGATGATCGTCCGGTGGCCGATTGTAACGCCTGGACAAATCACGGCCGAACCACCCACCCAAACGTCTTCTCCAATCTCGATGGGCTTGGCATATTCCAGGCCGGAGGCGCGTTCGATGTGATCAACGGGATGGGTCGCGGTATAAATCTGCACATTAGGCCCGAATTTTGTCCGGCTACCAATGCGCACCTGCATGACATCCAAAACCACGCAATTAAAATTAAAAAACACCCTTTCTCCAATCAGCATATTGCTGCCGTAATCACAATAAAACGGGGGTTGCAACCACAGACCCGGACCCGCATTCGGGATCAATTCTTTCAGAATACCCTTCCGGGTTTCGGGATCATCCTCGCGGCTTTCATTCAGCGCCAGGACAAGCAAGCGGGCTTTGGTCCTTTCTGCAGTAAGCACCTGGTCAGCCGGATCATACAGTTCACCGGCAAGCATTTTTTCTTTTTCGGATTTCACGATTCGAATCTGTTTTCGGGATGATTTATTTTCCAGGATATATAAGTAAACAAACCCGTTATACCTATTCTGAAGATCAGGGCTCCGATGGTTTTGGGTTCGTAAATACCTCCGCTCCGGATATAATAAAGGAAAACTAAAAATGTTAATACCAAAATGATCAGGGAAGCGCCCAGGACCCTCGTTGTCCATCTTTGTTTGATGGCCAGACCATAAACCGCGGCAATATATAAAAGGCTGGCAAAAAAATTAGCCCAAACGACAAAGGGTACATAATTTCCCTCCCGCTCCCTTATGCCAAAGAGATCAAACAGCACTGAACCACTCATAAAAAGTGTGAGTATCGCAAACAGGAGTAAAACGGAAGCTCCGATCAAATGTGCCTGTTTATTCATTTCGTATAAATGGTTAGGCTAAATTAAAAAAGCGTGAGCTATGGCAAAGGCCAATTCAAAATGGTTGCCACACCCATCAGCTTAGCCAGGAATATCCAAAGAGCAAGTTACCGGTAAAGGAATCCCGGTTTTTTCCTTTCGCAAACCGACGCACAGCCGTTACCCATCATCCTTCCAATCCTAAATTTCCTAGCCCTCTACAATCCCATTAATCCCATTAATCCTATTAATCTTACCTAACAGCAGTCAGATCCGCAACACGATTTTGATTTTTTAGCGTATACCGTGATGCTAAAGATCCCTTGCTTTGCCTCTTTAAAATCCCGGATCTCCTCTTCATTCAGGTAGGCGGACAGGATTTCATCCGGCAAAACAATTCCTTTTTCCTTTTGAACGGTAATGTTGCTGAAACCATTGGTTTTAATCAATTCCAGGTACTGGTCTTTCTGAATAGCCCCCGATACGCAGCCCGCATACATTTCTGCCTCGCGCTGCAAGGCTTCGGGAAGTTCTCCGACCAATACCACATCCGAAATGCTGAAATGGCCTCCCGGTTTCAATACACGGAAGATTTCTTTAAATACGGCGTCTTTGTTGGGAACCAGGTTGAGCACACAATTACTGATTACCACATCCGCCCGGTTGGACGAAACTGGCATGATTTCAATATCTCCCTGCCTGAATTCTACATTATAATAGCCGGCCCTGAGGGCATTGGCTCTTGCTTTTTCGATCATGGCCGAGGTAAAATCGATGCCTATGACCTTGCCATCTTCACCGGTTTCTGCGCGGGCTACAAAACAATCGTTGCCAGCACCGCTGCCCAGATCGATCACAGTGTCCCCCTTCCTGATCCGGGCATACTGCGTGGGCAGACCACAGCCCAGCCCCAGGTCTGCATCCGGCTTATATCCCGGCAATTCCCGGTAATCGTCGCTCATGATGGTATAGGTCCCAGTTGAACAGGGGCCCGAACCGCAACAGGAGGATTGATTGGTTTCCTTGTCCTGTAAAGCGATTTCACCGTATTTCTGTTTCACCAGTTCTTTCAATTGTTCTTCGGTTTGCATCTTTTATTTACTTTATTTATAATCGTAATATTTCGATGGATTGGTTCAAAAAAAGATCAGCAGCAACGAACCGGAGGTGCTTCGTAACTGGAAAATAAATCATTTAAGAGACTTTTCGCAATCTGCCATTCCTGTTCATCAATACAATAACAAACCCTCACTCCTTCGATATCGCCTTTAATCAGGCCGACGTCTTTAAGTTCCTTAAGATGTTGTGATACAGTACTTTGAGACAGAGGCAATTCGTCAACGATTGACCCGCAGAAACAAGCCTGTTTTTTAACCAGGAGTTTGACGATGGCCACCCGCGCCGGGTGGGAAAGCGCCTTGGCAATGGACGCGATCCTGTTATCCTTTACTGAAAACTCATCTGATTTGGCTGCACCCATGATCGATTATTTAATCGCAATATTACGATAAAATTTTAGTTTTACAAAATTTTACCGACAGGGCCGGACGCATTTTATTTCGAAAAACTATTAGCTATTTCCAGCGCCCTTTTTTCATATCCGGGTC
>CAYOPD010000044.1:0-32168 GCA_964405735.1 uncultured Saprospiraceae bacterium
TTCTGTCTTACACATTTTATTCAAAGACCCCATATTCATTCAGGGACGACTTTCACTTCAATTCGGTGGATGAACTTAAAGAGCGTGGATGGGATTTTATTGATTTTGACAGCGCTTTGTTTTATCCACAGGATACGGGAGTGCTTACGTTGAGGTCGGCAAGAGGGGATTATTGGGTAAGGCCTTATGATACGCCGTATATACATAATGTGGTCTATCGGGAGCTGCCCAGAGGCTGTTTTGAGGTGACTACGAAGTTTACTTTTCCGAATAATTTTGAACGATACCAGCAGTGCGGGATTTTTTTTCTTGATAAATACAAATCAAGAAGCCATAATATCAGGCTGACATATACTCAGACTGGGATTAATGGTGGACACCGCGGCTTTCAAGTTGTTTCAAGAAACAAAGGTGACCCTCTGCAATTTATAGTAAACCCCGTTACTCCTGATGATACAGTTAATTATTTTTTCTATTTAAAAATAATTCGATCATATAATCAATATGGCTTCTTTGCTCACCACAGCGAAGAAAACCCTTACAATTACCTCACGACTTTCACATTTAATTTTGAACCAAAATATATGGCTTTGGCTTCGTTTAATGGTTATCGAGTGGAAGATCGTGGCCCTTTGAATGATGCGGGGTCGATCCCTGCAAGGTTTGATTGGGTGAAGGTGAAAGGGTGTGAGTGATTTGTATTTTTAAGTGGTTCGCGCAGAGATTATAAGAACAGGCTTTTATCTCTTGATGGTGATCTATTTTAAATTAAACCGTATATTTAACCGCACGATTTATAGTATTGTTTTTCGCACCATTAACCGCATTGTAATTATGATCACAGCTAATGAATTGAAAATCAAAGGAGTAAAGGCTATTGAAGATGGCCTTAAAGACCGGTATGAGGTAGCTATTACTGTCCGGGGTAAGGCAAAATATGTGGCCATGACGATAGAACAATACGAACACATGCGCAT
Organism: uncultured Saprospiraceae bacterium; assembly: GCA_964405735.1. GTDB lineage: Bacteria > Bacteroidota > Bacteroidia > Chitinophagales > Saprospiraceae > JADJLQ01. The sequence goes on from CAYOPD010000044.1 coordinate 978, forward strand.
GGCTGAACTGGAGATGGCCTATCAGCAGGTCATGGAAGATATCAGAGAAGGAAGGTATACCACCTCCCTCGATGAACATTTTAAAGAAATAGATTCAGCCATCGGTAATGCCTGAGTTGATTTTAACCGCTTTTTACAGGAAAAAATCAGTCCGCTTTCTACAAGTACACCCCCAATTGATAAAGAAATACAAAAAGACCTTGTTGCTCCTGCAATCAAATCCTTTCCACCCATCACTCCGATTGCACGCCTTGAAGGGCAAATTGGACTCCTTTCGTTCTGTTTCCATCGATATGAAATACAGAATCCTGATTGATTTCATCATTGAAACGGACCGTATAATATTAATCGATATAGGCGACCACCGGGAGATTTATGGAGAATAAGCGGTCAACCCGCCTGTTTCATAAAATACTCCCGCATTTTTTTCCTCCCTGCCTGATCCGGCAATAATCCAAAACAAGCCTCCATATTTTCCCTGACATGGTTTTCCTTTGACGTCGCCGGGATGGTACCGGTGATGTCCGGATTGGATATGATAAACTTCAGGAAAAAGGCCGCCCAGGTTTTGATATTGTAATCCATTGCCCAGGGAGGAAGCGGCGCCCCTCCGATCATGTCAAACAAGGCCCCGGTTTCAAATGGCCGGTTGATAATGACCGCCACACCATGGTCCCTGGCTGCCGGGATCAGGTAGTCCTCCGCGGCGGTATTGCGTATGGAAAGGTTGATCTGTATAAAATCCGGTTTTTCGGACCTGACCAGGTTTGTCATTTCGCGATGCATGCCGTTTACATAATGGGTCAGGCCGATATATTTTAGTTTGCCCTCGGCTTTCAGTTGCCGCAGGGTCCGGAGATGGCTGTGCATGTCCTGCAGATTATGGACCTGCAGGAGTTTAGGCCAGGCTTTAAACAAGTTGCGCGAATTTTCAATCTGTTGTTTTCCCCGTTCCTCTCCTGTCGTCCAGACCTTGGTGGCCAGCCATAGTTTATCGTTAATGCCCAGTTGGGACGCCGATTCTCCAATGGCCTGCTCCGAACGCCCGTACATGGGGGAACTGTCTATCAGCCTCCCGCCGGCTTCGTAAAACGATTTGATCACTGATTTAACAGGCGCAAGTTCAGAAGCGGAAGCCCCCACATCAAAGGTCAGCCAGGAGCCCATGCCAATGGCAGGGATTTTTTCGCCTGTGGATGGAATCGTTCTTAGAATCAGGTCGTCCATATTTCCTGTTTTGGCAGGAATAAACCCCGCCGCCGAATACAAAGTGGCTTTGGCAAGAAAGGACCGCCGGTTCATTTTTCTGATTTTGCAGGACTACCGCCTGGTTCAAAACTGAAAGATAAGGCCCGCCATGAAATCGCCCCGGTCTTCGATATTGATATTGGTGATCCGGTCGCCAAAATCCACCCGCATCAATCCTGCGGAAGCCCGTAAATGCAAGATACCCTTCAGGGGGAGTTCAAGTCCCAGCCCGTATTTGAGCATTCCCTGTTTATCTTTTTGACTGTACTTGCCGTGCCTGTCCCGGATGTCCACATCAAATTTCCGTTTGGTTTCATTAAGGTAAAGAAAAAGCAACAGGGTCCGTCCACGGCCGGGCACCCAACCTGCCATGCCGCCAAACCCCCTTTGGAAAGAATTGGAGTAGTTTATGGTGAGTGGCTTAGTGTCATCCTGGTGAAATAAATCCCCATCGGTAATGCCCAGGGTAAATTCCAAGCCCAAAACCAGTCTTTCATTCAGGGTCTGCAATCGTAATCCCACAGGGAAATCCAGTACAAAGCCGGATTTCTGGGCCAGGACATCGACGCCTTCTACATAGGAACCCCCGAATATGTTTTGTGATCCGAAAAGGGCCCCGGTATACAGTCCTGAAAATTTGGTTTGGGCAAATCCTGCGGCACAACCAATCGTCAAAAAGACCAAGAGGATGGTCCTGATATTTTCTTTATTCATCTGATTCATTAATTTAAGTCCTCTACCTGGTTTAGAATGGTCCTAAAACAAGACGTAGATTTAATGAATCCGGATGGTGCTTCAAAGATTTGTATTGCCTTGAATGCTCCTTTCTTCAAATATAAGCGAAACCCCTTCAAGCTGTGTTTATTTTTTTGATTTAAAAAACTCCTTGATCGCTGAGTGATCCACACCGTATTGTTTTTTAATAGGTCGATCCAAAGACTCATTTCCCGTTTCAGAAAACATCTATTATTGCTGGGAAAATGGATTTTAATTTAAAATTGAATCTGGTTTATGAAACAAGATATCCGGGAACGTTCCGACATTATCCTGATGGTGGACCGATTCTATGACCAGGTCCGGGAAAACCCGGTGATCGGACCCATCTTCACCGAGGTCGCCCATTTGGACTTTGAAAAACACTTGCCGGTCATGTATTCTTTCTGGGCGAGTCAGTTGCTCGGAGAACAATCCTATTCAGGAAATCCCATGACCCCTCACCTGAAGCTCGCCCAATTAACTCCCATGGGAGAGGCCCAGTTTAACGAATGGCTCCGGCTTTTCAACCTGACCGTGGATGAGTTGTTTGTGGGGGAAAGGGCGGAGGAAGCCAAGACCAGAGCCGGGAACATAGCCAGGCTTATGAATTATAAGATCAACCTGGGTTAAATATAAGCGCACGGAGACTGGGAGAGCACGGAGATTGATCTAATCAGAGCAAAAAGGATAAAGGTCAACCCACATTCCAGTCTCAGACATATAAAAACACTCTCCGTGCTCTCCTTTGCTCCGTGCGAGGCAAAAACAGCTCTTACTCTCCCCCGATTACCCCCAACAAATCCTCATACCTCGCCTGAATTGGAATGACTCTTTCGGCTTTATCCATTAAATGACTCAGTGCACCCGGGATCGGAGGGATGGCCCCAATAGCTTTTTTAATAGTTTCGGCGAATTTGGCCCAATGGGCTGTGGATACAATAATATTATTCCCCGGATTAGCTTTTGCCGCATCATAGGCCACGGCCGTATGGGGGTCCATGATATAACCCCATTTTTCATATACTTCCCGGATATTCCTTAGGGTGGTATCGTCATTGACTACATGCGCGTTCAAGTCTTTTTTCATATTGTTCCACGTGGAACGCGCGTTTTCACCTTTATACAAATCCAGCATCCGGACAAAATTGCTGGGGTCGCCGACATCCATTGCATTAGACAGTGTTTCACGTGAAACACGGGGGCGATATTCGCCAGAGGCTAAGTATTGGGGTACGATATCATTTATATTGGTAGCCGCCACAAAATGTGCAATGGGAAGCCCCATTTTTCGGGCAATCAATCCAGCCGTTAGATTTCCAAAATTTCCAGAGGGAACAATAATATTTAATTTCTCCTTTACAGGCGCCTGTTTATATGCCTCAAAATAATAGACCATTTGGGGTAGAAGGCGCGCAATATTTATTGAATTTGCTGACGCAAAGACCTTTTGCTTGCGAAGTTCCTGGTCTGAAAAGGCCAGCTTTACTAATTTTTGACAATCGTCAAAGGTGCCATCTACCTCCAGGGCCTGGACATTATCATCCCAGGTCGTTAGTTGTCTTTGCTGAAGTGGACTCACTTTCCCTTTTGGAAAAAGGATAAATACCCTGAACCCCTCCAAGCCACTGAATGCACTGGCTACAGCACCTCCAGTATCACCCGAGGTGGCCACCAATATATTGATGCTTTCGTCTTCAGTTCTGAAATAACTCATGGCCTGCGCCATGAACCTGGCACCAAAATCCTTAAAGGCCAGGGTGGCCCCATGAAAAAGTTCTAAAAATTGAAATTCTCCTACCGTTATAAGGGGTGCGGGAAAGTTAAAAGTCCCCTTCACAATCCCTTCAAATTCGGAAGGCGAAATACCGACAAAAGGAGCGAGTATTTTCTGGGCAATCTCTTGGATTGAAAACCTATCTATATCCTTGATCCACCCCGCATCCAGCCCTGGAATAAACCCTGGCATAAACAATCCGCCATCCCCAGATGGGCCCATAAACATCGCTTTGACAAAATCCTCCTTAACTTCCTGATTTTTAGTACTATAAAACAACATAAGTAACAAAAAACATATTATATTTAATGAATGGGTTCTATAACCGAAAATACGCAGACTAATATGCGCTAATTCAACTAAATTATAGCTTTTTATATATAATAATAACCTATATCTAAAATAAAGTTTGATTTTATCCCTTTGAATTTAGGATTAGGTTGGATCTAGGGAATCTCTTTAAGTGCCTTTTCGGCCGCAATATAAGCAAAGCTTGCCCATTGATTTCCGGTTACAATTTTAGTTAAAATCTCCTTCGCTTTGGTGAATTCGCCCTTCTGCAAATAATAATTACCCAGGCCAAACAATAGGGTCGCGCCTGACAGGGAAGATTCCTGATTGAGAAAATCCAATTCACTCTTTTCGCCCTTATAAAGTAAAAGGATGTCCAGGTAATCCCGGTTTTCGATCAGTTCCAAGCCCGGATCGATGGTATTCATGAGTTCCTTGGCATCGGTGTCTTTATTTAATTTTAAAAAACTGATATATAGCCAGTTAGCAGTTGCCACATACATATCCGGATTTAGGGAAACTTCAAGGCAGGAGGTGTAAGCCAGAACCGCCTTTTCATAATCTCCTGCAAGAAAATACGCTAGTCCCAGATGATACCAGATATTGGAATGGAGGGTACTTGTGGGTATATTCCTGGCATTAGGCAGGCCATCCGGCTCTGTTTCGTCCTTGTTGCCCTTAATCAGCTTGGCAGCAAATTCCAGGTCCGAAATGGCCCGGTCAAAACAGCGCACCGAAATAAACCGGTGGCCCCTATGCCGGTACATCCTTGCATCAGAGGGATGTCTTTTTATCCCCTTTGTAAAAACCTCTATAGCCTCCATATAAAGCAAGCCTCCTTCCATACCAGATCAAGGCCTCGGCATATGATGTATCTTTTTCGTAGGATTCCCTCGCTTCGTTAAGTTTCAATTCGAAGTCTGACCTGGTTTTTTCTGAATACACCGGTTCCTTTATGGGGGCACAAGGGACCTCCTGGGATATACATAGCACTTGGGTAAAGGAGAGGAAAACCAGGTGGATGCTGGCAATAATGAAAATTTTCATCTATACAAGATATTGTTTTAATCATGGTTTGCATGCTTACCCACTGCTTCGTTTCAGGCACTAAATTCCGGTCCACACCCTACCTTAGCAAAATTTATGGAAATTAATTGGGGAATCATCGGGGTAGGCGATGTCTGTGAAATTAAAAGCGGCCCCGCCTTTAACGCCATCGACCATTCCCGGCTGGTAGCCGTAATGCGCCGATCCTCTGCCCTTGCCCGGGATTATGCCCACCGGCACGGCGTACCAAAGTGGTATGATGATGCCGATGCACTCATCGGAGATCCGGACATCAATGCCATCTATATTGCCACTCCACCGCATGTACATCTTTATTATACCTTAAAAGCTGCGGAAGCGGGAAAAGCGGTTTATGTAGAAAAACCCATGGCCAGGACCTATGCCGAATGCCTCTCCATGGTTGATGCCTGTAAAAAAGCCGGAGCGCCCCTCTTTGTGGCCTACTACCGGAGAGCCTTGCCAAATTTCCTGGCCATCCGGAGATGGATTGAGGACGGCATTATAGGGGATATCCGATTCGTGGATATCCAGGTGCATAAACCGCTCATGCCGGATATTGTGGGCGCCAGCAAAAACCCGGGCAACTGGCGTACAGATCCCGAAATTGCCGGCGGCGGTTATTTTTATGACCTGGCCTGCCATCAACTGGATATCATGGACTTTTTATTTGGCCCCATTGAAGAAGCTTCGGGATACAGCCTGAACCAGGCCGGTATGTATAAAGCGGATGACCTGGTAACCGGGCATTTCCGCTTTAAAAACGGAATGCCCGGCATAGGATCCTGGTGTTTTAACCTCAGCGATAACGCCCAGAAAGAAATCACCACCATCTATGGCAGCAAGGGAACCTTGACTTTTCCTTTTTTCGGAGACCATAGCGTGACCCTTCACCTGGAAGGCAAAGAACCGGTCCTGCATCGTTTTGACATCCCGGTCAATATTCAGCGGCCCCTGATCCAATCTATCGTGGACCAGCTCCGGGGATTGGGCCATTGTCCAAGTACTGGGGAGTCGGGAGCAAGGACAAATAGGGTCATGGAATGGATAATAGGATTGTAGGATTTGTAGGATTTGTAGGATTATAAGAGGTGGGGAGGGTGCTTGGAGTGCATTTAAACTGGTTTATTTTGACCACATGAAACAGATATTATATTTTTTTCCGCTGATTCTGTCGATTGTGCTGCTTGCCTGCAATAAAAATGAGGCTGGCCCGGAGACTTTTGACCACGCAAGTCCCCAAGAGGCAGACCGCGTGCGTTCCGGAGCAGTCGTTCTGAAGTCTGCCAAAAAAGATTTTGCATATTTCAGCCATTCAACATTTACCGGCTTTCCCACGGATTTCTGGCTCTACGACAGCATTTCTTCCAAATGGGTACCAAGGGCTGATTTTCCGGGAAAGGACCGTTTTCTGCCCATCATGTTATTTTATAATGACCAGATTTTCTCAGGACTAAGCAAAGCGCAGCCACAACCAGATCTGAATGATTGGTATTCCTATGATATCGCAAGCGACAAATGGACATCCCGGGCCCCCAATCCCTATAAAATTCCGTCTGCCATGTCGGGAATACGATCGGGGTCAAATATCAATATTGCCTGTGATTATCCCCTGGCCGACATTCCATTGTGTTATTTTATCTATTCCGTCACCGGGGACAATTGGAGAAGGCATTCGGTTGGATGTGATTCTGTGAGGATGAGTTGTTATTAGGATAGGATTTATAGGATTTGTAGGATTATAGGATTTGTAAGAATTGGATGATTTAAGAAGGCCGTGTAATTCCCTTAATTCGTAAATTGACTTGTTTAATCTTCCCCAATATTGATTTCTATCCCTCCGCTGCTTTTCTTAAATCCTTTTATGGAATAAGCCAGGCCCAGCATGACATACCTTCCCAAAACATTGGTGCGCTGAATCTCAAGATAATTGAGTTCGCTGGTCCTGTTGATTCCCTGGTTTTTATTCAGAATATCAAAGACGGAAAGGGTGGCCTTCAGCCTTTGCTGCTTGGTAAAAAAACGGGTGATGCTTGCCTGCCACAGGGGCACTTCTACCTTGCCCGCCCGTCCTGGCTGGTTATACGCTAAATAGTCAAATTCCGTTTTAATCGCCCATTGGCTTGACGGAGTCAGCGTCAACTCACCAAATACGTTGGTTTCTTTATAAACCTGGTCCAGGTCCTTGCTTATGGAATAGGTCGTATTATTATGGCTGTACCGGACTCCGGCCAACGCGTCGAAAAAGTCCTTTTTCCGGTTTTCCACAGACCAGTATACCGAAGACCCCAGGCGGTTCACCGTGTTTTCCAGTGCGTTCACATATAAAAGGCTTTGGGCAAGCTGTGCCCTGAGACGGAGACGGGTGGAGATTTTTAAAGGCCGTATCGGGGTGCTGAATTCAACATTTCCCTGAAACGCTTTTTCGTCTTGTACGTTCACCGGCCGTATCGTCCTCCTGAACAAAGAATCGATCTCGACCAGGTCGGTGATCCGGTTTCTGGTATATTGGCCGCCCAGGCTGGCAAAAACTGAAGTAAAGGAAAACTGATCGTATTTAAAATAAGAAGAATTCAGGCTGTGCACATATTCCGGGCGAAGGGCGGGGTTTCCTATATAAATATTGAGCGGGTCGGTGTTGTTGGGCACCGGCTGAAGTTGTTCCAGCGCGGGTTCCTGGACACGCGTTTCGTATTCCAGATTGAGATGATGCGCCGTGCCCAGTTCGTATTGTAAGGAAGCATTCGGCAGAAGGCGGGTGAATCCCGAAGAAATGGATTGTTCCAGGTCCTGGATCTTACCATTGAGTTGGGTATGCTGCAGGTTTAATCCATAGGACAGGTAATATTTATTATGGTTTTTAATATACCTCAGGCCCCCGCTATAGACCTGGTAGCCCCGGTTATACCGGGCTGATAAAAGCTCGTTCCGGATTTCCCGGTAAGGATCGATGATGTCAAAATAATCGTTATTGGTCCGGTTCCGCGCATTGGACCAATACCCGTTCAGTTCTAAAAATTGTTTTTTACCAAGTGGTTCGGTAAAGGATGCCCTTGAATCCACCTGGCCGCTCCGGTCATTAAACAATTGATTTTGGAACAAACTGTCCGATGACTGGCTGAATTGAAAATATTGATTCAGGGCGTCAAGCCTTCCCTGGCGGTCATTGTCCCCATAGCGCCCGGAAGTACTTAAAACAAATGATCTGCCGGTCTTTCTGAACTTTCTCTGCCAGGTGACGGTCGTATTAAAATTATACCGTTTCCCATCCGCTTTATAAAGGCGATCGCTGCTGTTCACCACGGTATTATCCTGAAGAAAGGTTGAATTGTCCAGGTCACTGTCAAAACGGCTGCCTCCCCAGCCACCGCCGCCATTGATGATCAGGTTCTGGAAAGAATCCAGTTTGGATTTAAGGCGGAAAGTAATGTTGTGCCCGGTATTCCGGCTGTATTGGTTTTCGTTTTCCTGGCTGTTGTAAAAGGCCTCATTGAGCAGGCTTTGCCTTTCGGCATTCCGGTCCAACCGGTTTTTAAAATTATTGGCCAGGTAACTTGCCGTAAAACTGGTTTTTGCAGAGAGATCACGGGAAAAATTCATGCCCCCTGCCAGGGATTGCTGAATGCCCTGTACCGGACTGCCGCCGACCGGAAGCCCTCCGGACTGGTTCATATCTATCCTGACCCGACCTCCGCCGTTCATAAAGGCGCCTAATCCGCCCATAAAATCCATGTATTCCTGGAATGAAAAACTCTGGTCGTTGATATTATTTCCCAGGCCAATCAGGGAAAGCCTGGATCCGGGTGAAAAACGGTTCAGGTTAATTTTTGTCTTAAACCGTTCATCGGTACCCCCGGCAAATTCGGCATTGCCAAAATGCCCGTTTTTACGATCGGCTTTCAGGCTCAGGTTAATTGTTTTTTCATCCCGGCCATCCGCTACGCCTGTGAATTCGGCCATATCCGATTTTTTATCAAAGACCTGAACCTTGTCAACGGCATCGGCTTCCAGGTTTTTGGTGGCCATCCTGGTGTCCTTTCCGAAAAACTCCTTGCCATCCACCAGTACGTTTTGCACATCTTCCCCGAAAGCACGAATGGAGCCGTCCCTTTGGACTTCCACTCCAGGCAGTTTTTTTAGTAAATCTTCCACGGCGGCACCGGGCTGGGTTTTAAAGGCGCCGGCATTAAATTCGACGGTATCCCGGCCGATCTTCATCAGGTCCTGTTCGGCATTGATTTCAATAGAGGGCAGCGTGGTTTGTTGTTCTTCCATCACAACGTCTTCCTGCCGGAAGTCCTCTGTTCCGGTATGGATTTCTTTCCATCCGGTTTTAAAACCCAAAAAATTGAACTGAAGCAGGTAGCTGCTGTTTTTTTCAGCCTTTACAGTAAATTGTCCGTTGCCGTCCGTCGTGGTAAAGCCATACATCACCGAATCGCGGGCCTGTAAAAGTAAAACCGAAGCAGCCGGCAAGCCGTTGTTTTGCCGGTCTTTAACCGCTCCCTTAATATTGATCGTTTGCGCCTTCAACAGGGGCGTGAAAACGAACAAAAGGAGAAAATAAAGATATTTCATAAATAAGGTTGGGGCATATTATGCCAGCAGCCATGGGCCCAAGGCCGGCTCCTGCAGGCTGAATGCTGTCCCGAGGCCTCGGGACTGACTATTGATTTCTGATTATTGACCACTGACTACTAATTCCTGATCATAATCTTCATCGTGCCGCCCCCGCCATTCACCGCCCCCGATTCAGCCATTTTTTCTTTCCGGATTTTTTCAAACTCCTCGGTACTTACTTTTTTGCCTTTATCCGGTTTTACGATTTCTTCGGGACCGACCTCTCTATATTGCACTTTTGTAGCAGTGATCGTACGTACCCCATTGTCCATTTCCAGGGCAAGGATGGCGCCGGGAAGGCCCCCATATCCGTTTGGACCCAAGCCGGCAGGTATCTGGGTCGTAAACCAGGCGACAACTTTCATAGCGGTGTCCTGTAAAATGGCTTTCTGGCAAGTCATGTCCAGCAGGGTTTTTTGTTCGCTGGTGATTTTCCAGGCTCTTTTTGCAGGAGCACCTGTAATTAAAAATTGTTTGCCGAAAAACTCCTGGGAATGGATGATCGAGTTTGTAGCAAGGTCCGTATATAAAATGCTTTCCGGGTTTCTCATGACCATCCGGATCTCCCCGCCCCCTTCAGAATTGCTGATGTCCAGGTCTTCATTGCCCGTATCGTTTTTGTACAGGGATTCACTGCCTTTGAATATCAGGGTTTTTTTAATGGAATGGCTTTGGGGCAGGTTGTTCATCATTGGGCGGCTGCCTTCATCCAGTTCAATTTGAAGTTTTACCGTTTCGGTAAAATTGATCACGCCGGCTTCCTGGGCCTGCAGCCAGAAAGGAGTGAATAAAAGGAGATTCAGAATTTTCATAAACATATTTTGTGAAAACAAAAGTAGCCTTTTGGTTAACCAACGCAGGTTAAGCAAGGTAGAAGCAAGGTTAATTAAGGTTAATTGACTAAATACCGCGTCCCTTTCCGGATTATTTTTGCTGGGTGTTTTCCGGAATTAATGAACGGATCCTGAAGCCCCTGATGTGGTCAAGCCTGCTTTTGTTATGTGTTTTTCTGGGGATCTACCTGAATAAAAGTTATATGGCGGAAAAAGAAGCCCTTCAGAAAGAAGTAGGTTATCTTTTTATCAATGCCGTAAAAAACATGGAAGGCGGGTTATTGAACCGGCTGGTTTTCCGGCCGGACAGCGATGATCATGTCATCGTGCGCCATGTTTCTGGTTTAAAGGACTCGTTTGAAACGATAGATTTTATCGGGAAGGATGGAGCACATCCCCTGCCCGGCAACCAGGCAAACCTTAAAATTGCAATCCGCAGGGAAAACCAGGTCTCCCTCCAGGAGGCCGAAGGAGTTATTTCAATGATCGTGGAGATGAACAAAGACAGTATGTCCGGAGATTCCCTGGTCAATATCCGGTCTACCCTGGCTACCTCTTCAAAAATTGCCACTGATCTTAAAAACCGGTTTGACCTCAACCTCAAAGCAGCAAAACTTCCTGTGAACTATACATTCAAACAATTCCGGGACACCGGAAACCTGAAGGATGACAAAAAAGAAATTGCCGGTTCCTATTTTGATATTGCTTCCGGTGAACGATTTGAAGTAGCCCTTAGCCAGTACCATGGCCTGATCCTCAAAAAAATTGCGCCTGAAATCATCCTGGCGGGCCTTCTGATTCTATGTCTTGGTCTGGCTTTTTTCACCATGGCCTGGACCATAAAAAAAGAAAAACAACTCCTGGCCATTAAAAGCGATTTTATTCAAAACATGACCCATGAACTGAAAACTCCCATTTCTACAGTGGGTGTCGCCCTGGAAGCGCTCCATGATTTCGACGCCATCCAGGACAGCAAGAAACGCGAGGAATACCTGAATATTTCAAAAAACGAGCTGAGCCGCCTATCCCTGCTGGTAGACCGGGTCCTTTCCGTATCCGGCATAGACAAGGCCCTTCCTCCTGCACATCCCGAACGGATCGACCTGGTCGCCCTGGTCAACAGCATAGCCGATTCGTTCCGCGTACAAACTGAAAAACAAAATATCCTCATTGGTGTCCATGGCACAGTCGAGCCGCTGATGCTGCACGCAGACCGCCAATGGGTAGCCGGTATTATATATAACCTGATTGATAATGCCATTAAATACGGCAATAAAGACGGGGGGCGGGTTGATGTGTTTCTGTCCCGGGATGCCGGCCATGTCGGGATCCGGGTAAAAGACAATGGCCCGGGCATTGGAAAGGAATATCAAAACCGGGTTTTTGAACGGTTTTACCGCATTCCCCAGGGCAATGTGCATACGGTCAAGGGCCATGGACTTGGCCTGGCCTATGTGCGAAGGGTGGTGAAAGAAATGGGTGGAAAAATCAACCTGGAAAGTGAGGTGGGAAAGGGCGCGGTATTTACCGTGAACCTTCCCGCATGATAATAAATCCATGATCAAACTATTATATGTTGAAGACGAACCCAGCCTGGCCAAGATAGTCACGGAGACCCTGAGTGGCCGCCAGTTTGAAGTCCGCCACATCAGCCGCGGTGACCTGGCAATGGACGCTTTCAGGGATTTCTGCCCGGATATCTGTGTATTGGACGTGATGTTGCCCTTCGTGGACGGATTCAGCCTGGGTAAAGAAATCAGAAATTTAAACAGCAAGGTTCCCATTATTTTCCTGACGGCGAAAGGCCAGACGGAAGACGCCTTGCAGGGCTTTGGTTCCGGGGGAAATGACTATATCCGAAAACCTTTCAGCATGGAAGAACTCATTGCCCGGATCAGAAATCTTCTTGCCCTGGCCCAAAACCACCAGCAGCCTGAAATCAGTGCCGATTCCATAGCCATTGGCCGTTATCACTTTTACGCCGGCCGGCAGGAATTGCATTTGGGAGATTCCATCAAAAGGCTGTCCCACCGTGAAACGGAATTATTGTCCATGCTGATCCGTCAAAAGCAGGAAGCCGTTCTTCGAAAAACCATCCTGGATAAGATCTGGGGGAACGACTCCTTTTTTAATTCACGCAACCTGGATGTTTATATCACCAAACTCAGGGACTACCTCAAAGAAGATGAAAAAATCCAGATCATTACCCTGAAAGGGGTTGGATACCGGCTGGTGGATTGAGGTCAGGGGCAGGGGCAAGAGGTTAGAGGACAGAGGACAGAGGTTATCCCGACAGCTGAAATTACCGGGGATTCCGGTCCATCGTCCAGGTTCGATACAAGCTTCCGGCCATCCTTCTCTTGATTTCACCCCTTCATTCTTTCTATCTTTATTGCCAAATAACGGCATCATGTATAAATCCGCCTGGGTATTATTCCTTGGAATATTCCTCTTCTTTTCATGCAGAACCGCCTATGTGCCCAATACCATAAATGTTCCGCTTTTTGACGATGCGGGGCAATACCGGTTGAGCGGAGATCTCCAGGGCAATTTTCAGTTTGCCGCCAGCCCGGGAAGGAATTTTGGCATCATGGCCAACGGGATGTTTCGCAAAGAAGGAGAAAATGCGGATGATGTATTTGGAAAAGGGTACCTCCTGGAAGCGGGCCTCGGTGGTTTCAAAGCTTCGGGGCCACTGCGGTGGGAAACTTTTGTCGGGGCGGGATTCGGCAGGACCGAAACCAGGGACTTTGGTAAAAAATTTGAAGCTAATGGCGCCCGCTTTTTCTTCCAGCCCAGTATCGGTTTTCATCATGACATCTTTGAAATCGCGTTTACACCAAGACTGGTTGCGGGCAAATTTCAGAAACCCGAGACGACTTATTCTACCCAGGAACTGATCGACAACAAACTATATGAAATCGATGAGCCGCTCTGGTTTTTTGCCGAACCCGCCATCACCGGCAGGATCGGGTACAAATGGATCAAACTCCAGGTCCAGTTGGGCCGCTCTGTTAAGTTTAATGACAAACCGCTTTCTTTCGAAAAAGAAATAAACAGCATCGGCCTTATCCTGGATTTTGGCAGGAGATAAATAGGTTAAGGTTAAGGTTTAGGTTTAGGCTAAGGCTAAGAACATCGAACCTTAATTTTAATCTTACTCCTTATTTTTTGAATCCAGCCAAATGGTGACCGGGCCATCGTTTACAAGGTGTACTTGCATCATGGCTCCGAATTTTCCTGTTTGGGTTTGAACCCCGGCCGCCCTCAATTCCTCAATAAAGCGCTCATATAAGGGTATGGCCGTTTCAGGTCGGGCTGCCCGGATATAGGAAGGCCGGTTGCCTTTTTTGGTGGAGGCGTGCAGGGTGAACTGGCTGACCACCAGGATGGAACCTCCGGTATTCAGGACCGATTTGTTCATGATACCCGCTTCATCATCAAATATCCTCAGCTGGCTGATTTTATGGACCAGGTATTGGATATCCTCCTCCCGGTCTTCATTTTCAATTCCAAGAAAGACCAATATTCCCCCTCCGATCCTGCCGCTGACGGTACCGTCTTCCAGGACCACTTCCGCCCTTGCCGCCCTTTGCACTAAAGCCCTCATTTTCCTTTTAAAACCATGATATACAACAATTTTACCAACATTATTTAATTAACTACTATATAAAATACCAACCGCCAGGATCATTCAAAAGTACTTATCCACAAAAATTTGTGGGCCGGTGGATTATAAATGTCAGCAGGACAAAAGTTATGCACAATTCATTTCCTTCATATATCCCTAAGCTATATATGTGTGTATAAGCACGGGCTTTCAAACAATTCGCGCACAAAGCCATCCACTATAAATGTCCTGGTGGATAAATTGACTTAACAAAATATATAACTTGTTCATAAACTCAGTAAATATCACATTGTCAATAAATTAATACCAACATTTTTCTCCATATATTATGTGGATATCTTAAAACCCCATCCTGCTTTCAGAATGGCTTATCCACAAATCCACAGCACTAATAGTAATAGTTTATTTATATTTTAATTTAATTTATTAATTATTATTAACTGAAGCGGACAGGCCCGGTCCGGAAGCCGGTGCCGGCCTATATTTGACCCACCCTGAAAAAAATGCAAAATCAAACCATCCGTTTTCCTGTAAAAGTGTGGCTGTGGACAGGCCTGGTCATGATCTTTTTTCAGATCATCATAGGGGGCGTCACCAGGCTCACCGGCAGCGGGCTTTCGATCACCAAATGGGAAATAGTGACCGGCACCCTGCCCCCCCTCAACCGGGCTGACTGGGAGGAAGCCTTCAACCTGTACAAGGAAACCCCCCAGTATCAGAAAATCAACCGGGGCATGAGCCTGGGTGAATTTAAATGGATTTATTTCTGGGAATATATTCACCGGTTGTGGGCAAGGACCATGGGATTTGTTTTTTTGATCCCGTTTGTATTTTTCTGGGTAAAAGGCTACCTGTATCCACAACTCAAAAAGGACCTGGTCATCGTATTTGTCCTGGCAGGGATAGTCGGCGCTTTCGGATGGATCATGGTTGCCAGCGGTTTAATCCACCGACCCTGGGTCAATGCATACAAACTTACCCTGCATCTGGGACTGGCTCTGGTGACCTTATCCTATCTCTGGTGGACCTATCTCAAAACCCAATCGCAGCCACTTTATCCCCAACTGGCCGGAAGGCAGAATACCGCTTTGTATTTTTTGGTCCTCGTATGCCTCCAGATCCTCCTGGGCGGGATGATGAGCGGGATGAAAGCAGCCCTGGTTTATCCCACCTTTCCGAAGATGAATCAATACTGGATGGATCCCATTCTTTTCCAGGCCGATTCCTGGAAATGGCAGCATTTTATTGATTACGATTCCTATCCGTTTTTACCCGCTCTGGTTCAGGTCTTGCACCGTTTTACAGCCATGGCCCTGCTGGTTTTATTTTTGACCCGCATGTACCGGTTTTTGAATTTATCCCTCATTCGTTGGGTAGGCGTTTTGCTCGTGGTCCAGATTACCCTGGGGATCATTACCCTGCTCCGCTCCAGGGGATTTATACCGGTCAACCTGGGTGTGCTCCACCAGAGTGTTGCGATTGTAATGCTCATGGTGAGTTTGAAGTGGTGGTTTCTGAGTCAGGAGGGTGCCAGAAATTCCAGGGAGGCTGATGGCGGGTGATTTTATCAGAAAGTGCGGGTTCCGTTCTCAAATAATGTCCCTTCACCTGGAAAGAAGTTCAAAAAAAGTGCAAGCTGTTAAAAATTCCTATATTCGGTTCCGAATAAAAAAACCTTAATTCTTCATTAAAAAATCATCTTATGACTTCGACTCAAATTGAGGAAAAACCGGATATGGGCCTGTTCTGGGGTTGCTTCATTGCCCTGATTGCCACAGCCTTTGGCTTTATCCTGAGGGCTTTGTTGCTGGAAGACCTTGGCAATGAATTTAACCTGACCAACACCCAGAAAGGAGAAATCTCCGGAGTGGGGCTTTGGCCTTTTGCCATCAGTATTGTATTGTTCAGTTTGTTTATTGACCGCATCGGGTACCGGGCAGCGATGATCTTTGCCTTTGTGGCCCAGATCCTCTCGGCGGTGATCACCATATTCTTCGCCAAAGGGTATTGGGGATTGTGGATAGGCACTTTTATCCTGGCCCTTGGAAACGGAGCGATTGAAGCTTTTATCAATCCGGTGGTAGCCACCATGTTTTCCAAAAACAAAACCAAATGGTTCAACACCCTGCATGCGGGCTGGCCTGGAGGTATGGTGATCGGCGGTGTCTTTGCCCTTATGCTGGGCCCCGACGTATCCTGGAGAATAAAGATCGGCCTTATCCTTATTCCTGTTTTATTGTATGGTTTCCTGCTTTGGAATAAAAAATTCCCGGTACACGAGCGCGTAAAAGCAGGCGTTACCTACAACGAAATGCTCAGTGAAGTTGGAATGGGAGGCGCTTTTATCATCCTATGGTTGATCTTTTCACAACTGGGGCAGGTCATCGGCTGGGGTGGAGTTACCAGCCTGATCATAGCGGTTATTACAACCCTGGCTTTTGGATATTATATTAAATGGGCCATTGGCCAGCCCCTCTATATTTTCCTCTTATTGATCATGATCCCGCTGGCAACGACGGAACTTGGAACAGACAGTTGGGTAACCGATCTCATGGGGCCGGCCATGCATAATATCGGCGTACAGGCTGGCTGGATCCTGGTCTATACTTCGCTGATCATGTCGGTACTCCGGTTTTTTTCCGGACCAATCATTCACAAACTCAATCCGCTGGGTCTGCTGGCAGTAAGTTGTGTACTGGCGATCCTGGGCCTTTTCCTGCTCTCCATGAGCACGGGCATAGGCATATTGATTGCCGCTACCATTTATGGGGTAGGAAAGACCTATTTCTGGCCTACGATGCTGGGTATCGGGGCCGAACAGTTTCCAAAGGGGGGCGCGCTGGCCCTGAATATCATTGGGGGCGTAGGCATGCTGGGTGTAGGTATTGTTGGCACCGTACTCCTGGGCAATGTGCAGGACCGGTCTGTGGTAAATACCCTGAAGGATATGGACTCCAAAAACAATACCACGCTGAATTCGACTTATGCCACGGTGGAAAAAGGATCTATTTTCGGTAAATACATGGCCCTGGACGGCGACAAGGTAGCTGCCGCCGCAGAACCGGATAAAACTTCATTGATGACCGCAACTTCGGAAGCCAAAAAAAGCGCTTTGCGTACCGTAGCTCTTTTACCCGTATTTACCCTGCTCTGTTTCCTTGCCCTTGTATTTTATTTCAGAAGCAAAGGAGGGTATTCGGCGGTGCATCTGGAATAGAAAATCATTTTCAAGCTCCACAAACTTCCCGAACAAAACCTGGAAGGTTTAATATGTAAAATTCAATCCGAAACCCTGTCCGACGGTCAGGCGGGCTTCCGGGTCTTGTTACAATTTTATTAATATCACGCCATGATTGATGCGCTCCGAAAACAGTTTAATGAATCGTTTACCCGGGAAAAATATGAGGCCTATAAAAAAACGGTAGCAGAGTATGCAGGGGAAGCTCCTTTGTTCAGACTGGCTGAAACCCCTGTGTTTATCCCGGCTGATTTTAAAGAAAAATTATTAAGAGCCTGCGAGGACCTGATTGATACCATCACCCGCCCGGAATTTATATCCTCTTCAGAAGGCGCCATTCCCTCGCATCTGCATTTTTCCGGCGATCCGGGCTATTGTCCCCTGTTGATATTTGATTTTGGAGTTTGCCGGGACGATCAGGGAGTCCTGGCTCCCCAGCTGATCGAGATGCAGGGTTTTCCTTCCCTTTATTGTTTCCAGATTGCCCAGGCCGAAGCATGCCGTAAAATATTTGACATTCCACCCGCATTTGACAATTATATTGGTGTGGACAGGGAGGAATACATTCAGTTGCTGGACAACACCATACTGGCCGGAGCAGATCCCGCCGAAACCATTTTGCTGGATTATAAACCGCAGGACCAGAAAACCCGGGTTGATTTTACCGCCACCAAAAAATACCTGGGCATAGACGCCGTCTGTGTAACCGACCTGAAGAAGGAAGGAAAGGAGTTGTATTACCTGAAGGAAGGCAGAAAACAAAAGATTTCACGCATCTACAACCGGTTGATTTTTGATGAGTTCTTTGCCATGAATATACCCAGCGTGGATCTGCGGCAAGACCTGGAGGTGACCTGGGTAGACCATCCCAATTGGTTTTGCCGCATATCCAAGTACAGCCTTCCTTTTATCACGAGTGATTTTGTGCCGGCCACCCGGTTTGTATCCGATTTGAAAACCTTTCCGGACGACCTTCACCAGTATGTTTTAAAACCCCTGTATTCCTATGCCGGCATGGGCGTGGTGATCGATGTGACCAGAGAAGATCTTGAAAAAATTAAAGATCCTGAAAATTGGATCCTTCAGAAAAAAGTGCATTATCATCCCGCCATCATCACCCCGGACATTCCTGCCAAATGCGAAATCCGGATGATGCTGATCTGGGAATCCCCCGATAAAAGACCGCGGGTAGTGCACAACCTGGCGAGGATCAGCAAGGGCAAGATGATCGGCGTGAGGTACAATGCGGACTTCAGTTGGGTGGGTTCGTCCACCTGTTTTTTTGAATAATTACCGGTCCATGCAACTGCCTTCCCTGGTGACTTCCGTGCCCGATCTGCATACTGCCCGGATTTTGGCAGCGGCGGGAGTAAAATATATTGCCTTTTCTCCCGGTACTCAAAACCTGGGGGACATCATTCAATGGCTGGAGGGGCCGCAGGTTGGGCTTGAAATCCTGGAAGCAGAGTCCCGGATCTCAGCAGTTGATTTTTTAATCATTCCTTATGAACTGTATGATCAATATGCCTTTTCAGATAAAAGGATATTCTGGAAAACGGACCAGTCGGCGATTTACCGGGAAGACGGTATGATTTATGTAAAAGGAGCAATGTCGGGAACATCACCGGATCAGACGGGGCTGCGGTTTTATCATTATGCCGATGGTATGGGGAAGGCCGTTGAATGGAGCTGGATGGACAGGGATGAGGATGCCGGATGGTATGAAAAGCTGTTTGCGGGGGATTGAAACAATTACTCCAGTACCAACGGCAATTGTTCAATTTTTTTGTAAACAGTTTCCAGTAGCTTTGTCTTCCTCTGCTTCGGGAGACACGTTATAAGCAGTAATTTTCACTTTATCTCATGATCGTTCGTTGTATTCCACAAAATACATGTTCAAATTTCCTTTTCCTTTTACATGGATACGGCCCCTGGGAAAACAGGTATATTTTCCCTTGATCAATTCATAAGTGGTCTCTGAGATGTTAATCTTTCCGACCTCGCCATTGGATTCCATTCTGCTGGCAATATTTACGGTATCTCCAAAGAGATCATAAGCGTATTTCTTTTTACCCACCACGCCGGCGACCACCGGACCGGAGTGAAGTCCAACCCGCATTTTCCATTGTATTTCGTTTTTTGCATTTCGTTCATCCAGATACCTGAACATTTGTTTAGCCGCTTCTATGCACTGGAACGCATGGTGGTTGTTTTTTTCCGGCGATCCGCAAGCAGCGAAATACGCATCTCCAATTGTTTTTATCTTTTCAATCCGGCAGCCTTCCATGATATCATCAAAGTGACTGAACAAATCATTAAGTTCCTTTACCAGCTTATTCGGGGAAATCGAAGAAGCCATGGATGTAAAATACTTAAAATCGGTGAAAAGAATAGTTACGTTTTTATATCTTTTTGCGGTTGCTTTTCCCCTGTTTTTGAGTTCATCGGCCACCTGTTTGGGCAATATGTTCAGCAAGAGCTGGTCTGATTTTTTCTTTTCGTCTAAAATGATCTGTTCTGCCTTTTTCTTCTCTGTAATGTCCCTGATGATGCCGCTGTAATAGCGTTTGCCATCGTTATCCCAGCTCCCGAGAGTAAGTTCAATTGGAAATTCTTCTCCGTTTTTTTTAATCGCCTTCAATTCAAGCACTTTTCCAAGTACACGGGGTTTTTTTCTTTGGTTCATTCTTTCCATGCCCCGATCATGCCTTTCGTGTAATGGACCGGGAATGATCAGGGTCAATGGCTGACCCAGGGCCTCCTCGGAAGTATAACCAAATATGTTTTCGGCTCCTTTATTCCAGAATAAAATGCGCTTGGTTTCATCCGAAGTGATGATCGCATCATTTTTAGAACTGCATATTACCTGAAACCTTTTGATTTGTTCTTGTATCAGGCTCTCTATTTCATGTTTATTGGAAAGATGAAAGTCGTTTTTCCCATAATAATCAATACCCGGCGTTGGATCATTTTCGGACATGGATTAATCGGTTATAAGCAGTATGGATTGGCTAAGTTTTTTAGGTCAGCCAAATTTAAAAAATATTCAGATCAGCGTGCGAAGACTTTCAGGATAACCGGCGGTTTAAACGGACGGTTCATCAGGAACGATATTAATGACTACGTTTCCCGTTTTACGATAGGATTCTACATAAGCATGCGCTTCCCGGATTTGGTCCAGCAGGTACCGCCGGTCAATGACGGTCTTTAGTTTGCCGGCTTCAATCAGTTCCTTGAGGACCAGGAGGTCACCGGGATCTGATTTTGGTGATCCCTTTACGGAAACATATTTTCCTCCGGGTTTTAACAAAGGTTTGCAGGCGGATTTTGATGTTTTACCCACCGCGTCAAAAATGATGTCGAAGCGGGATTCCAGCGCAGTAAAATCTTGCCGGGTGTAATCAATCACCCGATCAGCTCCAAGCAATTGGACCAGGTTTACATTGACCGTACTGCATACCGCGGTGACTTCAGCTCCATAAGACTTCGCGATTTGAACTGCAAAGGTGCCCACGCTCCCCGATGCCCCATAGATCAGCGCGTGCTGGCCGTTTTTTACACCGGCTTGTTTCAAAAACCCCAGCGCGGTGAGGCCGCCAATCGGAATGGTTGCAGCCTCCTCGAAAGACATATTGGAGGGCTTTAAGGAGATTAAATGGTTTTCCGGGAGGCATTTGTACTCTGCGTACGCTCCGAAGGTTAAACCACAGGAGGCAAAAACGCTATCGCCTCTTTTGAACGATTTGACCTCTTTGCCCGCTTCTTCGATTACTCCTGCTAACTCAAATCCCAATACCTTCACCTTTCTGGGCTTGAATAACCCGTTAAAAAGCCTGGCAAGAAACGGATCGGCCTTTCTCAAACGCCAATCTCCCGCCGTTACCGTGGTAGCATGTATTTTTACCAATACTTCATGGTCTTTGGGTACTGGTTTTTCAATGTCTTTTAGTTCAAGGACATCCGGGGTACCATATTTTTCATAAACGACTGCTTTCATTTTATTTGATTTTATTTAAAAGACTCATTCAATAAGGTGTACCGGTCATCTTAATATGGTGACGGGATCTGCGACCGGGGAGTTGAAGCCTTTGGCCAGGAGCCAAATCGCCAGGCTCATTTCGTACACGAATACCGGGATCGCCAATAATGCCATCCATGCCGAATCCTGTGGAAAGGCGCCAAACAAGACCAGGATTCCGCAGCTGAATATCAAAGGCCCCCCTGCCAGGCCCAGCATGGATATGAACCGGGGCACCAGCCTGGAGGTATACAATAAATAAGCGGTCATCAGCGTACTGGGCCCTAAGAATAGATTGGGTCCAAACAAAAAGGTCCAATCATGCATCGCTAACAGAGATTTGCCTGCAATCAGGTAAGTGGTCGTATCCGGATTGATCTCTTTTAAAAACGCATGATTTAGGGTTACTATAGTCAACAGGCTCAGGACGCCAATGATAATCATGCTGGCTTCCAGAAGCCGGAAACCAACACAGGCCAGGGCCATGCGCTCATTGTATTTTTTCAGCACGGGATACAGGGCAAGGGGCGTGCCGATGACGGCCAGAACGGTGATGGTTTCGAAAAAAGCCCCCCACAAAACCGGGGTTTCGTGAGGAGTGGTATTAATAATGTAAGCGGGATCTTTCAGGATGGGGTGGTATAAAAGGGAGCCCATGATGGCGGCAACCGCCGCAATGAGAAACAATATCCCTGCAAGGTTGGCGCTGGTTTTATCTGTTTTCATGCTTAATAAATTTTGTAATGTTAATAAGGGGTGATACGCATTATTTCGAAACATGCAGGCGGATCAGCAGGCTCCTGTTGTATATTTCCTTATCGTAAGAGACATTGGTCAAACCATAACAATACCGGATATCGAGGACCGCCCTTTTTTGTTTAATCTTAAAAGTCAATCCCCCGCCCATTTGAAGGCCGGCATCAAATCGTTTAAAGCCCCCGGTTTCATCTTCAAAGGACAGGTCGTTCGTCGATCCATCCAGTTTCTGTGTCCCGTAAATATTGTAACTCAGGGATGGGCCTGCATTCAGGTGAAATTTTCCCAAATGAAGGCGGGCCAGGACCGGTATTTCTGCAGTATAGAACCGGAGCGTCGATTCGTCCCGGGTCAGCGGGTTGTTTGCCTTTAATTTACCGCCTCTCATGATAAAAGACAATTCGGGTACCAGCGAAAAATGCGATGCAATACCGGCCTGGAGGGATAATCCAATCTGTAGACCCTGGGCCGATTTTTTAAAATCCTTGAGAGCGCTGTTGAGTTCTCCATAATTGAGGTCGGTGCCCACGGCGCTGATGAAAAAGTCCAGATAGGTTTTCGGCGCCTCCGATTCCGTCGGCCTGGATTGCCCAAAGGAAAAGGTGTGCAGGAAGATCATGCCCAGGACGAAAAATGTTTGTACTAATTTTTTCATAACTTTTGTTTTATAGATTGTTTTAAATAATTAAGTGGAACAAAAGTATATGATGGAAAAGAGCGTCTAAATCCCGATATGCCAAGCAGGCAAAGATGTCTGCATCCGGGTGATTTTAGCCTGCAAAAGGGAATGAAGATTATACCCTGATTTGGAGGTGTTTCACGCCAAGGGCAAAAAAGACGCTAAATAAGAGTTATAAGGAATATCTTTTTACTGAGGGTGTTCTATTTCTTTTACCGCGCGCTAGAACCCAGCCTGGTCACCCTGATTCGTTGGGGAGGAACGGGTTCCTGCCTTTTGAGACAGCATTGAACTGCGGCGGAGAGAATCTCCCTATACCGCATAAAGGCCATAGTACCAATAGCCAAGTTTATAGCTTGTTGTTGATGAGTTGGAAGAAATCCTCTTTATAGGTGTCTGATATGGGGATCAGCTGATCCGCAATTTTTATCCTCCCCCGTTCAATGGATTCTATTTTATGGAGGGCCACCATATACGACTTATGCACCCGGCACACCAGGCCGGGGGGGATCAAATTTTCAAATTCACTGAAATTCTGCAGCGTCATTACCTTTTTATTTACCGTATGGATCCTCCGGTAATCCCGCATGCCTTCGATGTATACGATTTCGTTGAGCATGATTTTCTCCAGCCGGTTTTCCGTTTTGACGAATATGAAGTCCGGAGCGGCCTCCGCGGCGCGGTGGGTGATGTTTTCCCGGGCTTTGTTTACGGCTTGTAAAAACCGGTTGAAGGTAAAGGGCTTTAAAAGGTAGTCGGTGATCTGTAGTTCATAGCCCTTTAAAGCGTATTCCTGGTAAGCCGTGGTCAGGATTACGTGGCTGGTGATTTTTGAACTTTCCAGCAATTCTATGCCGGTCAATTCATCCATATTGATATCCAGGAAAAGGAGGTCCACTTTGTTGTTGTTCAGGTAAGCCAGGCCGGTCAGCGCATTGTCAAAGGTTGCGCTTAAGGATAAAAAAGGAACCTTGAGTACAAAGTCCTTTGTTTTTTCGAGCGCCAGGGGCTCATCCTCTATGATGATGCAGGTGTATTTATCCATTGGGGATGGTCAGGTGTACGCTGTACAGGTCATTGGTTTTTTGCACGTCTAAAGTATGCCTTCCTGCATAAATCAGGTTTAGCCTTTTTTTGATCAATTCATTGCCGAGGCCGCCTTCGGTTTGGCTGTTGGACCTGGGGTCAAATTTGTTTTCACAGAACAATTGTATGGAGTCCTCCCTGATCAGGACCTGGACCGTGATGGCGTTTTCGAGCTTTTTATTGTTGGTATGTTTAAAGGCGTTTTCGATAAAAGGAATAAAAACCATGGGGGCAATGGTTTTATTGCCGGCGTTGCCATCCACCTTAAAATGGACATAATTTTCATTGGCCGTCCTGATTTTTTGCAGGGCGATGTACTTGGCGATGTATTCCATTTCTTTGGCCAGGGGGATTTTATCGCCCTTGGTTTCATAGAGGATAAACCGCAGGATGTCCGACAATTTATTCAGGTAGTCCGAGGCGGCCATCGAATCTTTTAAAATCAGGGCGTCGATATTGTTGATGGTGTTGAACAACAGGTGGGGGTCAAGCTGGGACTTGATCAGGGCCATTTCCATGGCATGGTTTTTTTCCTTCAGCGCCTCCTTCAGCTTGATTTCGTTAAACCAGGTGATAAAACCCCTGATGACCAGGGCCACCGTCCCGCATAAGGCGCCGATAAAAGTCATGACGATGATGACCCGGACAAAGGTGGACCTGCCGTGTACGCCTCCCTCATCCATGTCTATGACCCGTCCCGTTTCGATCAGGTACCGGTGAAGGATATACGCGAGGATGGATGCTACTACCGAAATAAGCAGGCCGAAAAGGATAGCCAGAACGACCTTTTTTTGTTGAAGGTATTTGGGAAATAATATAAAATAGTATAAGAAATAGGAAATGACCGATGGAATAAAAGCAAAAAGCAGAATGCTGAACAGGGCATTCAAAACCCGGACTTCCTGGTTCGTTACATTACTGCTGGTTTTGGAATAGATTCCAAGCACAATAAACATCAACAGGAAATAACAGGCCCAAAAACCAATGTGCAGCAGGATGACGAATGACTTTTTCATGGGTTAAAACCAAAAGAAAAATCAAAGGTCTCCTTTTGTCCGGCCATTTACAGAATTGATCTGCAAAAGGCCTGAAGTTATCTGCAAAATAGGTAAAACGACCAAAGAGTTCATTTATTCCCACCAACCCCACCAACCCCACCAATCTCACTAATGCTATCAATCCTATAATCCTATATTCACGGCGCGCCCGATCGCCTGCGGTCCCCACCGTTTCCGGATATGATCGAGCTCGTTGAGCAGGTTCATGTCCTCCTCGGTATCGTCAAACAGGTTGATCTGGTAATGGCCGTGGACCAGGCCGCTGAATTTGACCCCGATCAGGCGGATCATCTGGCGCCGCTCATAGAGTTTGTCGAACAGGTCATAGACATGGCGCAGCAGGATGCGGTCATTGGCGGTATAGGGGATGCGGAGTTGGCGGGTATAGGTATTAAAATCGGCATAGCGGATCTTGACGGTGACCACTGAACACAGTTTTTTGGACTGCCTGAGGTCAAAACCCAGTTTTTCAACCATGCTGAGCAGGATATTCCGGATACGGCGGAGGTCGAGGGTATCCTGGCTGAAGGTCTGTTCGTGGGAAATGGACTTGGCTTCGCTGTAAGGCTGGACCGGAGTGGGGTCGAAGGCGTTGGCCCTTTCCCAGAGGACCCGTCCGGTTTTCCCAAATTCCCTTTCCAGCAGGCGTGGCGGGATCTCGCTCAGCACCCGCAGGGTGCGCACGCCCATGAAGCTGAGTTTTTTGTACATGGCCTCGCCGATACCCGGCATTTTGGAAGTGGACAAGGGGGCCAGAAAGTCTTTTTCCGTTCCTTTCAGAATTTCTTTGGAGCCGTTGGGCTTGGCTTCGCCGGTCCCGATTTTGGACACGGTTTTATTTACCGACAGGGCCATGGAAATGGGCAGGCCGATTTCGTTGATCAGGCGTTTGCGCAAATCCACCCCCCACTGGTAACAGCCAAAATACCGGTCCATTCCGCTGAGGTCCAGGTAAAATTCATCGATGGAGGCTTTTTCAAAACAGGGAGCCTCCCCCGAAATCAATTCGGTCACCTGGCGGGAATATTCGCTGTAAGCATCCATGTCTCCCCGCAGGATGAGGGCGTCGGGGCAGAGCCGGCGTGCCATTTTCATGGGCATGGCCGAATGGATGCCGAAACGGCGCGCTTCATAACTGCAACTGGCTACCACGCCCCGGTCGCCGCTGCCGCCGATCAGGAGAGGTTTGCCCTTCAGGGAGGAATTGCGCAGGCATTCCACGGAGACGAAGAAGGAATCGAGGTCCATATGGAGGATGGCGCGGTCGTACATGGTCGGATAATATGACAAATATAAGTCGGAAAAGTTGACAAAAGCCAACGAAGCGGCATATATTTGATTACAGGGGAAAAAGGAGAGAGGAATAAATAAAAATTGACTCAATATATGGGTCATATGGTTGTTGGTGTTCATTCCGGCGGGCAACCAAGCTTCGAGGATATCTAAAAAGTATAGACCTTTAACCCAAAGTGAATACGATGAAAAGTTTATACTTAAAACTCGATGACGACATTTTTCAGGAGACGGAGAAAATTGTAAAAAAGGTTAAAAAAAGCCGGAACAGGTATATCAATGAAGCCATCGAATTCTACAACCGGTTGCATAAACGGAAACTGCTTTCAAAACAATTAAGCAAGAAATCAAAAATGGTTTCCGGGGACTCATTGGAAATCCCGGCTTAGAGAGAACTTAAAAACAAACTTGTACTTAGACCGGAGGGCATACGTATTTTTGAAATATTGACCACACGACATGAAATGAATGAAGAAAAAACCATAATCCCTTACTACAAAGAGATAAACGATTTTCTTCAGTCCATTCCATCCGTCTACCGGACCAATGACCCCAATTTTTATTGCCTGCGTCTAAAAGAAAACGAAGGCTCTATAAGCAACTACAAACCACCGTTCCGTAAAAACTTCTATTTTGTTGCGCTGGTTTCAAATGCGGGGAAAACCAAAATTACCTACGACAATACCAACGTGACCAGGCTCAATTCTTTTCTGGTATTTCAATCGCCTGGGTTGTTATACAGTTTTTACCGGGACCATTCGGCCAACGGATACCTGATGTATTTTAAGAAAGAATGTTTTTCATTTTTTAAGCCCGACTTTGAAAAAGAATTTCCCTTCTTCAACTTGTTGCACACCAATTTTTTTAAATTAAATGAGGACAAGTTTGAAGAATTTGCCCCCCACTTTGAAGAAGTGTTTGCCGCTTATGAAAACGCTCCCGACCGGCAACACAAAGTAGCATCGGTTAAGCTGCTTGCTTTGCTCTACCAGCTTAAAGAGTTTACGAATGCGTTCAGTCAATGGGAAGAGGGCTTTACTACACCGCAGCAAATTTTATTTCAAAAATTTATTCAGCTGGTAAATAATTTCTACATAGAAAAACGGACCATTGAAGAATATGCCCAGCTTTTGAATGTAACCCCCAATCATCTCTCCCAATCGGTAAAGGCAGCATCCGATAAAAACGCTTTAACTTTTATAAATGAACGCGTATTGAGCGAAGCGAAATCGCTCATACAGTTCACGGACTTTGGCATTTCTGAGATCGCCTACCAACTGAATTTTTCCGATCCCGCCAATTTTGGGAAGTTTTTTAAAAAGCATACGGCGATTACGCCGATTGAATTCAGAAAACAATCAGCAGAAAAATAATTTACCAGGACAACCAACTTTTTGACCATTCCCCAACGGACGACGCATCTCATCTTTACATCGTAAACTTTAATCGATATAAATATGAAAATAGCAGTATTCGGAACAGGGATGGTTGGAGACACCATCGGTTCAAAATTAATTGAGGTGGGACACGACGTCATGATGGGTTCCAGAACGAAAGACAACGAAAAAGCAAAGGCTTTTGCCGGGAAGCACAAGGGGAAAGGCACTGCGGGCACGTTTGCTGAAGCGGCCGCCTATGGAGAAATCATTTTCAATTGTACAGCAGGCGCTGGTTCTATAGAAGCTCTGAAAATGGCCGGGGAACAAAACATTAACGGAAAAGTAATTGTGGATCTTGCTAATCCGCTTGATTTCTCCAGGGGCATGCCACCCTCCCTTTCCATTGTGAATACCCATTCGCTGGGCGAAGAAATTCAGAAAGCATTTCCACAAACCAAAGTGGTAAAAACGCTGAACACCATGTGGTGCGGCCTTATGGTGAATCCCCTCATGATCAACGGAGGAGACCACCATGTTTTTGTTTGCGGCAATGAGGCGTCTGCGAAAGAGGAGGTAAAGTCTATTTTGAAATCCTTTGGATGGAATGATAAAAATATACTTGACCTGGGCGACCTCTCTGCTTCAAGAGGAACTGAAATGTATTTGCCGCTTTGGCTGCGTATTTGGGGTGCAACAAACAACGGGGCATTTAACATTAAGATCGTATCCTAATGAACTGGCTTTTGTCCATACACTGGGCATTGATAGCGGCGTTGTGGTATTTCGGAAACGGAATTCTGCATAGTGCAACGGTGATCGTAAAACATGAAGGCAAGTATGACAGGGAACTTTTACGCTTGCTGATGGACGGACATGTGCTTATGCTATCGGGCGCTGTTCTGTTTATGTGTTGGTTGATGATGTTAAGTAAAATTCAATGCGGTGGAGTGATTGGCATTATTGTAGCCGCTTTCATGCTGCTATACTGCGCGATGATATTCCCGTTTTTGAAATCTTATGCAACGATGGCAATCAGCATCATGCTGATGATGGCATCAATAAAGGCCATTTACAGCTTTCCAAACATTTATAATATCATGCAAAAGTATATTTGACCTGAAAAGGACTGCTTAATAATTTTGGCGATAAGGAAATCAAACCGAACCAATATGCTTAAGTCTCAGCATTACAGGAAGAAGACCGGGCAGCGAGCGAACAGATGGGTATGAAGGTTTTTTGTACAATTGAATTAGCTTTATGGTGCCCGGGATTTACTGATAAGGCCGCCTGAGCGCAAAGCCGCAAAACAGAGTAAATTATTTGGAATAAAATGACCAGGATCTCTAAAGTGACCATACATATGGTTTCAAGCCTCGACGGTTTTATCGCCAAAAAGGACAACAGCGTATCCTGGTTTGAAACCTCAGACTACTTCGAAAAGGGAGTAACCGAAGAAGACACGGAAGAATTCCTCAAAACCATAGACTGTTTTGTGATCGGTGCGCATACCTATGAACATACATTGGAAATAGGATGGCCCTATGGGGAGGTGCCGACTGTGGTGGTCACCCATAAAAACAGACAGCCTGACAGAAAAAATATCGAATTTTACTCTGGCAGCCTTGAACGACTTATAAACGAGAGGTTAAAACCACACTACAGGAATATCTGGATGGCAGGAGGCGCGATGCTTGCCGAAGACTTTATTCGCTTAAAACTGGCGGACGACCTGAGGCTGTCCATCCTGCCCGTCATGCTGGGCGATGGGAAAAGATTTCTTGACCACCTCGGCCAGGAACAATCATTACACCTGAAAAACGTGACCGCTTACAAAAGCGGAATGGTTGAATTGTGGTATGAAATAAATAAATATTAGTAGGAACACCGGGTGATTTTGCTGGCATTGAATGTCGGCACCGGCGAGTCTTCATATACCAGGCAGAGAATCGCGCAATGTTCCTTTGTGGGTGTGAGATTGAAACTGACCAATTCTCCCGGATTCAGACCCTGGAGGTCCTTGCTGTTTATATCGTCACCGCAATAATTGAGCACGGAGATTACATTATAATACTCGTTTTTGGAAAAGATATCGGTCCAGTAGACCTGGGCATCTGGCGAAAATTCAATAAGCCGGAAGACATAAGCCTCACAACCCTTGCGAATCAGCTCAGCCTGGAAAAGGCCCTTTCCGGGGCAATCTAAAACAAGATCCGGCCCCGGCTTGCCGCAAGAAAGAAGAAAAACTCCCAAAAAAAAAGAAAAGACAAACGGTCTCATATAACTAATAACGCAGAATAAGAGGATAAAGTTAGGGGCCTATTTAACCCGGATCCCCAGTCCAATAGAATGGACAGACCCCGCCAGGTGATAATTGGCCAGCCCATAATCAAAACTTAGCCGGGAAAGCTTGATGCCCAGGCCTCCAGAAAACCCCGATAAGCCACGGTAATTCTGGTCCTTCAGTTCCTGGTGGCGCTGATGATGGTAAGCCAGGCGAAGACGTAAAGGCGCATTTTTGCCGATCAGGACTTCAGTGCTGAAAATCAAATGCCTGGCCAGGTTGTCGACAAACCGTTCAACAGCCGATGGCCCGCTGACGGTTTCCCCAAAGAGGTTGGTTTCCTCCTCGGGGGTATCGTACCTCAGATTCCAGCGGTGAAGGTTGTGGGCGGTGATTGAAAAAAGGACAGGCACGTGTTCCAGCTTTTGGGTATAACCCATCTCGACATTAAAAGGAAGGTTTTCCCTGGTTTCCCAATAAGGATCCCACTGTATCCCCATGTGCCGGAAGCTCAGTCCGAAAGACTGCCTGCCGGAATTAAGCGCATACAACAATCCCAGGTCGAGACCCAGTCCGCTGCTATTATAGGATTCCAGTTGGGAAAAAATGAATTTGAGATTCAAGCCGATGCTCAGCGATTCAAACAACTTTTTAGATGCTCCGGCCACGATCGCCATATCCCGGGCTTTGAATTCATTGGTCTTATTGCCAAATTCATCAGCACCCTGAAAACGGCCATAGTTTAAATATTGAAGGGCGCCATGGAGGGCCAGGCCTTCTTTGGGCAGGTAAAAGGCTGAGGCAAGATTGGAATAGGCCGTTCCTCCCAAATAAAAACTTTGATTGACAGCCACCGAACCCGTGCTTTGAACCGAAAGAATAGCCGGATTCATCTGGGCAAGTACCACATCGCTGTCCCTGGCGCTGATGTAGCGGCCACCCAGGGCGGTCACCCGGGCAGAGGGGCCCCATTGTAAAAATTCATAGACTGAGCGTCCTCCATTTTGGGCAAAGAGGAAAAGGGGCAATAAACCACAAAAAAGAAATATCAGAAAATGGTGGCCTGGCTTCATACCTTGCCAAAAATACGGTAATAGGATTAATAGGATTTGTAGGATTAATAGGATTTGTAGGATTAATAGGATTCGGAGGATTCGGAGGATTCGTTGATTAGTGAGAAAATAG